>NZ_JBSFGU010000006.1:0-334766 GCF_053596725.1 Kitasatospora sp. NPDC001660
TCCACCCCGAAGGGCTTCACCGTTCGACTTGCATGTGTTAAGCACGCCGCCAGCGTTCGTCCTGAGCCAGGATCAAACTCTCCGTGAATGCTTTTTCACGAAAGAGCGGCACGGCAACCACCGGAATAAGGTGATCCCGCGCACTGCGTCCTCGCTAGTGTTATTTCAAAAGGAATCTCCAACCCCGATCAGACGATCGAGGCCGGGGATGTCAACATATCTGGCGTTGACTTTTGGCACGCTGTTGAGTTCTCAAGGAACGGACACTTCCTTCGGACCGCCTTCCAGCGGGCCCTCCGGGCGCTTCGTTCTTTCGTGTTTCCAGCTTATCAGATGTTTTCCGCTCCGTTTTCCCGGAGTTTCCTTCATCGGATTCGCTTTCCGCTTTGTCGCCCCGGTCTCCCGCGGCGACTCCGGAACTGTACGGGGCCGGGCCCACCACATGCAAATCGCCCCGCCCTGCTGTCGCAGGACGGGACGATCCGCTGTTGCAGCACCGTCAGGCGCGGCCCATCTCCTCGGCGATGGCCGCCGCGAAGGCGTCGATGTCCGCCTCGGTGGTGTCGAAAGCGCACATCCAGCGCACCTCGCCGGTGTGCTCGTTCCAGAAGTAGAAGCGGTACCGCTTCTGCAGCCGCTCGCTGACCTCCCGCGGGAGGATCGCGAAGACCGCGTTCGCCTGGACCGGGCGCACGACCTCGACGCCGTCGATCCGCCGGACCGCCGCCTCCAGGCGGCTGGCCATCGCGTTGGCGTGGCCGGCGTTTCGCAGGTAGAGGTCGCCGGAGAGCAGCGCCTCGAACTGCACGGAGACGAAGCGCATCTTCGACGCGAGCTGCATCGAGGTCTTGCGCAGGTACTTGATGTTGCGGACCCGCTCGGGGTTGAGCACGACCACGACCTCGCCCAGCAGCAGACCGTTCTTCGTGCCGCCGAACGACAGCACGTCGACGCCGACGTCCGTCGTGAAGGCACGCATCGGCAGGCCGAGCGAGGCGGCGGCGTTGGCCAGGCGGGAACCGTCGACGTGGACGAGCATGCCCAGCTGGTGGGCGTGCTCGGTGATCGCGCGGATCTCGTCGACGGTGTAGACGGTGCCGAGTTCCGTGCTCTGGGTGATCGAGACCACGAGCGGCTGCGCGCGGTGCTCGTCACCGAAGCCCCAGGCCTGCTGGTCGAGCAGCTCGGGAGTGAGCTTGCCGTCGGGGGTCGGGACGGTGTGGAGCTTGATGCCGCCCATCTTCTCCGGGGCGCCGCCCTCGTCCACGTGGATGTGGGCGGACTCGGCGCAGACGACCGCGCCCCAGCGCGGGAGCAGCGCCTGGAGGGCGACGACGTTGGCGCCGGTGCCGTTGAAGACGGGGTACGCCTCGGCCTTCTCGCCGAAGTGGCGGCGGAAGACGTCCTGCAGGTGGGCCGTGTAGTCGTCCTCGCCGTAGGCGATCTGGTGGCCGCCGTTGGCGAGGGCTATCGCGGCGAGGACCTCGGGGTGCACGCCGGCGTAGTTGTCGCTGGCGAAGCCGCGGACGGCGGGGTCGTGCCGCCGTACCGCGTCCGTGCGGGTGGAGTCGATCATCGGGCTGTCAGCCACAGGTGCTGTCCGTTCAGTTCTGCTGCGGGGCGGTCCCAGAGGCCCGCCAGGTGTCCGGCGAGGTCGGCGGTGTCGGTGAAGCCGGCGAACTTCGCGTCCGGCTTCTCGGCCCGCATTTCGGGGCTGACCAGCGCCTTGATCACCAGGATGGCAGCTGCGGCGGTGGGCTCGCCGTCGGGGGAGGTGGTCTCCTTCTTGAAGGAGTCGGCCATGGCGAGGGTCCACGCCTCGGTGGCGGCCTTGGCGGCCGCGTAGGCGGCGCCGCCGGCGGTGGGCTTGTGGGCCGCGGCGGCGGAGACCATCGCGTACCGGCCGGCGGGGCTGCGGACCAGCGCGGGCTGGAAGGCCAGCGAGGTGTGCTGGAGGGTCCGCACGACGGTGTCGTGCAGGAAGTCCCAGTCGTCGAGGCGGGTGTCGAAGAACGTCTTGCTGCCGCGCCAGCCGCCGACCAGGTGGAACAGGCCGTCGACGTGGCCGTGCTCCGCCTCCAGGTGGTCGGCCCAGTCGTGGACCTCCTGCGGGTCGAGCAGGTCGATCACCTGGCCGCTGACCTTCGCTCCGCGCACGGCGACGCGGGTGGCGTCGAGGGCGGACTCGAGCCGTACGGCGTCGATGTCGGCGCCGATCACGGTGGCGCCGTCGGTGGTCAGGCGGCGCAGCACGGCCTGGCCGGCCGGGCCGCTTGCTCCGGCGACGGCGATGACCTTGCCGGCCAGCGGGCCGTTGGAGGTGGTGGTCACGCGGCGACTCCCTTGATTCCGGTGCCGGTGATGCCGGCGGTGGCGGCGATGACGCCGCTGAGCTTCTTGGACAGGGCCTCGTAGAACATGCTCAGCGGGAACTCGTCCGGGAGCACGGCGTCGCACAGGGCCTTGTTGAGGGCCTTGCCGTCGGTGATGTCGAGCGGGAGCGCGTCGGAGCCCTTCGCCCAGGTGGAGGCCGGGTGCGGGGTGAGGTAGCGGGAGACGAGCTCGTAGGCGGCGATCCAGTGGGCCGGCTTGGGCCGGTCGATGCCGTCGCGGTACAGGGTCTCGATCTCGGCGCAGAGCGCGTTGGTGACCTGCGGGGCGCGGTCCCAGTCGATGGTGAGGCGGTTGTCGCGCCAGCGCAGCGCGTCGTTCTTGTGGAGGTAGGCGAAGAGGAGCTGACCGCCGAGGCCGTCGTAGTTGCGGACGCGGTCGCCGCTGACGGGGAAGCGGAACAGGCGGTCGAAGAGGATCGCGTACTGGACGTCGCGGGCGTGCGCGTTGCCCTCGGCCTCCAGCTTCACCGCCTCCTTGAAGGTGGTGAGGTCGCAGCGGAGCTCCTCGAGGCCGTACATCCAGAACGGGCTGCGCTGCTTGATCATGAAGGGGTCGAACGGCAGGTCGCCGTGGCTGTGGGTGCGGTCGTGGACGAGGTCCCACAGGACGAAGGTCTCCTGCGCGCGCTCCTGGTCCTGGAGCAGGCCCTCGGCGTCGGCCGGGATCTCCAGGCCGAGCTGCTGGACGGCGCTGGTGGTGACGGCGCGGAAACGGGCGGCTTCGCGGTCGCAGAAGATGCCGCCCCAGGTGAAACGTTCCGGCGCCTTGCGCACGGCGACCGTCTCGGGGAAGAGCACGGCGGAGTTGGTGTCGTACCCGGCCGTGAAGTCGGTGAAGGTGATCGGGACGAACATCGGGTTGTCGAAGCGGGTGCGCTCCAGCTCGGCCAGCCAGTCGGGCCACACGACGCGCAGCAGGACCGCCTCGAGGTTGCGGTCCGGGTTCCCGTTCTGCGTGTACATCGGGAAGACCACGAGGTGCTCGAGGCCGTCGACGCGCTGGTCGGCGGGCTGGAAGGCGAGCAGCGAGTCCAGGAAGTCGGGCTCCCGGTAGCCGGTGTCGGCCCACTTGGCCAGGTCGGCGTCGACGGCGGTCAGGTAGGCGGCGTCGTGCGGGAACAGCGGGGCGAGCTCGGCCACGGCGCTGCGGACGGTGGCGACCAGCGGGTCGACCGTGTGCCGCTGCACTGCGGACAGGTCGATCGAGCCGTCTTTGGACTGCAACGGGCGCAGGGTCTCGACGGCCTCCTTCAGGCGCAGCCACGCCGGGTGGCCGGCGAGGGTCGAGACCGGGGCGTCGGCCGCCACAGCGAGCCTTGGCGAAAGATTCTGCATCGTGGACTCACTTCGACAGGAGGTTTTCGATGTGGACACCATAGATACGAAAGGTTCTCCTGTTCAAGGGGGCTCCGATCGGAGGACCTCCGGTGATGCGGGGTCTTGGGGGCGCCGCGGCCGGATGTCCGGCATGTGGACGCCGCGGTGGATGTTCTGGACAGGCGAGCCGTCGGGGTGCGAATCTCCCGGCATGCTCCCGGCGGTGATCACGATGACCGAGTGCCACGACGGCCTGTTCCGGGTGCCCTCTCGTTGTCACGCCTGCCGTGGCACGCGCGGCCGTTGCCGCCGCTGTCGTTGATCCGCCGATCCGCTCGCTCGCCGATCCGCCGATCAGCTCGGAGGGCGCCGCGGACGCGGGCCCGTACGCCGACCATGCCGCGTGTGTTCCGGCGCCGCCACCGGGGGGAAGTGACCCGCCGGGTCCGCGGCCGCCTCCGGCGCTCTTCGCCGCCTCCCCGTCCTGCCCGGCCTTCCTTCCCTGGAGCCCCGCCATGACCGACCTCCGCCTCCGCAAGTCCGCCGTACTCCCCGTCGCCACACTGCTGGCGGCCGCCGCCGCACTGACCGCGTGCGCTCCGCAGGACGCCGGGACCGACGGGGCCTCGGCCTCGGGAACGTCGGGGACGGTGGCCGCCTGCGCGCCCGGGGCGCTGGCGACCCGGACGGCGGGCACGCTGACGATCGGCACCGACAAGCCCGCGTACGACCCGTGGTTCTCGCAGGACAAGCCGGAGAACGGCAAGGGCTTCGAGTCAGCGGTCGCGTACGCGGTGGCCGACCGGCTCGGCTACCCGAAGGAGAAGGTGAGCTGGGTGGTCGCGCCGTTCAACAAGGCCACCTCGCCCGGGCCGAAGGACTTCGACTTCGACATCAACCAGGTGTCGATCAGCGCCGAACGCAAGCAGGCGGTGGACTTCTCCTCCGGCTACTACGACGTCCGCCAGGCCGTCATCGCGCTCAAGAACTCCAAGGCCGCGAGCGCGAGGAACATCGCCGACCTCAAGGGCGCCAAACTCGGCGCGCAGGTGGGCACGACCAGCCTGGACACCATCACCGACACCATCAAGCCGAGCACCCAGCCAGCCGTCTTCGACTCCAACGACCTGGCCAAGGCCGCGCTGAGGAACGGTCAGGTCGAGGCGCTCGTGGTGGACCTGCCGACGGCCTTCTACATCACCGGCGCCGAGGTGCCGGAGGCCCAGGTGGTGGGACAGTTCGAGAGCGCGACGCAGGGCGAGCGGTTCGGGCTGGTGCTGGACAAGGGCTCCGGGCTCACCGGCTGCGTGTCGCAGGCCGTGGACGCGCTGCGGGCGGACGGCACGCTCGCGAAGCTGGAGAAGCAGTGGCTGTCCGACGCCGTCTCGGCTCCGGTGCTGAAGTGAGCGACAGTACCGGGGCGAGCGGCGACGTCGACGTACGTGCCGACGGCGCAGGTGACGACAGCGCAGGTGATGGCGGCGTACGTGACGACAGCGTACGTAACGACGGCATTCGTGGCGACGGCATTCGCAACGACGGTTACCGCCCGTCCGAGCGGCGGCTCGCGCGCGAGGCGTACCGCCGCGGCCGGGCCCGGCGATCGGCGTTGGTCGCGGGCTCGTCGACCTTGGTGACGGCCGTCGTGCTGTGCCTCCTTATCGTCAACTCCCCGGGCTGGGAGGTGACTCGGCGAACGTTCTTCAACCTCGACTACGCCCGGCAGGCACTGCCCGAGGTACTGACGGGGCTGCGGCTCAACCTGGAGCTGATGCTCGGCTGCGGCGTGCTGATCCTGGTGTTCGGCCTGCTCCTGGCAGTGCTGCGGACCCTGCGCGGTCCGGTGTTCCTGCCGGTGCGGCTGCTGGCCACCGCATACGTCGACTTCTTCCTCGGGCTGCCGATGATCATCTGCCTGCTGGTGATGATCACCGGGGTGCCGGCGCTGCGGCTCACCGGGGTCACCACCGATCCTCTGCTGCTCGGCGGGGCGGCGCTGGTGCTGACGTACTCGGCGTACGTGTCCGAGGTGTTCCGCGCGGGGATCGAGTCGGTGCACCCCAGCCAACGGGCCGCGGCGCGCTCGCTCGGACTCACCAACGCACAGGCGATGCGGTACGTCGTGCTGCCGCAGGCCGTGCGGCGGGTGGTGCCGCCGCTGATCAACAACCTGGTCAGTCTGCAGAAGGACACCGGGCTCGTCTCGATCGGCGGGGCGATCGACGCCGTCTACGCGGCGAAGATCATCGCGTCCCGGTCGTTCAACTACACGCCGTACCTCGTCGCGGGGCTGGTGTTCATCGTGCTGACCGTTCCGCTCACGCGGTTCGCCGACTGGCTGACCGCGCGCATGAACCGTCGGCAGTTCCAGGGAGGTGCGGTGTGAGCGCGAACGGGGGCCCGGCGTCGGACCGGGTGGCGGACGGAGCGGCCGTGCTCCGGTTGGAGTCGGTCCGCAAGACCTTCGGCGCCCAGGTGGTGCTGCGCGACGTGGACCTCGCCGTGCCCGAGCACTCGGTGACGGCGCTGATCGGGGCGTCCGGCTCGGGCAAGTCCACGCTGATGCGCTGCGTCAACCTGCTGGAGGGGATCGACGACGGCGCGATCTTCCTGGACGGCGAGGAGATCACCGACCCGCGGGCGGACGAGGACGCCGTCCGGCGCCGGATCGGCGTCGTCTTCCAGTCGTACAACCTGTTCCCGCACATGACGGTGATGGAGAACATCACGCTCGCGCCGCGGCGGGTGCACGGGCTCGCACGGGCCGAGGCGGAGGCGAAGGCGCTGGAGCTGCTGGAGCGGCTCGGACTGGCTGCCAAGGCGGAGGAGTACCCGGACCGGTTGTCCGGTGGGCAGCAGCAGCGCGTCGCCATCGTGCGGGCGCTGGCCACCGGGCCGCGGCTGCTGCTGCTCGACGAGATCACGGCGGCGCTCGACCCGGTGCTGGTCGGGGAGGTGCTGTCGGTGGTGCGGGATCTGAAGGAGCAGGGCATGACGATGGTCCTGTCGACGCACGAGATGGGGTTCGCGCGCGAGGTGGCCGACCAGGTCTGTTTCCTGGACGGCGGGGTGGTGCTCGAACAGGGGCCGCCGGAGCAGGTGTTCGGCGATCCGCGGGAGGAGCGGACCCGGCGGTTCCTCAGCCGGATCGTCGCCTCGGGGCGGCTCCAGGGCTGAGGCGGGCAGCCCGGGGCGACCGGTCCGGGGTGGGCCCGGGGCGGGGGCGGGGCGCTCGCAGCGACGCACACCACTGGTCACCACTGTGCGCCCCTGCACGCGCCCTGGCCGCTCGGGAGCGGCAGCGGTGATCGTGGACAGGACGATCGCCGCAGAGTACGGGTGGCGGCGAACGGCTGACAGATTTCATCATCTGTCATCTGAAATCTGTCAGCCGTTCGCTGTTCGCCGTCCTCCCGCCACCCCAGGAGGCCGCCGTTGCACGGACCCACCCTGGTCAACTGGCTCCTCGCTCTCTTCACCGCCACCGCCGGGGCGTACTGCCTGACCCGGCTCCGGCACGCCCCGCACTCCCCCTGCGCCCCCGCCGCCACCCACCGAGTGGGCGCCCACCGCCTGCTCGCCCGCGAGGCGGACGCCGCCGAGGCGCTGATGGGGCTCGGCATGGCCGGGATGGCCGTCACCGGTGCCGCCGTCCCGGCGGCTTTCTGGGCCTGGCTGTTCGGCGTCCCCGCGGCCGGCTTCCTGCTCGCCGCCGTCAGCGCCCCGGCCCGTCGGGGGCACCGGCTGCACCACGCGATCGGCGGCCTCGCCATGACGTACACGGCGCTCGCGATGACCACCTCCCCCGGCCATCACCACCACGCGCCGAACGCCGGCGCCCCGCTGCTGACCGGCGCACTGCTGGTCTACTTCGGCGCCTACTCGCTCTGGACCGGCACCCGGCTCCTGCACGCCCCCGGCGGGAGCGTGACCGTCGGAACGGCGGGCCTGCCGCAGGCCTGCCGGCTCACCATGGGCATCGGGATGTTCGCGATGCTCCTGACCTTTTGACCTCCCCGCGCGCCCCGGCGCGGCCATACCCGGAACCAGGGTCCCCCGGGGCGCGTGGCGTTGGTCACTGGCCGACCGAAAGCCGTTCCACCGGGCGTCGCCACCGCATAGGTTGGCAGGGAGCGCGTTGTCGCGCTCCGTGCGTACTCGGGGAGCCCATGCGATGACTGCCCTGATCGGCCTGCTGCTGCTCGGCCTGCTGTTCTCGACCGCCGTGCCCCGGCTCCTCGCACGGGCCCGCTGGGTGGAGCGCGAACCCGTGCTGGCGCTGCTGGTGTGGCAGTGCCTGGTCGTGGCCGTCCTGCTGTGCTGCGCGTTGAGCCTGGTACTGGCCGCCTCGGCCGCGCTGCCCGAGCTGCGCGCGCTGGTGTTCGCGGGAGCTCCGCACGGGGTGGAGGCCGCGTACGGGCTCCAGGACGCCGAGGGCTGGGGCCGGCTGTGCGCGGCGGTGCTCGCCGCGGGCGGGGTGCGGACGGTGCTGGCGCTCACCCGCGAGGTCCGCTCGGCGAAGGCGCTGCGCGATCAGCGCCACGCCCAACTCTCCGACCGGGCACCCGAGTTGCCGGAGGCGATCGCCGCCGCCCGGAGCCGCCGGGAGCGGCTGGTGGTGCTGGAGAACGTCCGCCCGGAGGCCTGGTCGCTGCCCGGGCCGAACTCCCGCCTGGTGGTCACCACGGGCGCTCTCCAGCAGCTGACCGCGCGGGAGTTGGCGGCCGTGCTGAGCCACGAGCGCGGCCACGTCCGGGCCCGGCACCACTGGCTCGCGCAGGCCGCCCAGGCGCTCGCGTCCGGCTTCCCCGGCGTCCGGGTGTTCAGCACCTTCCGGGACCAGGTCGGCGAGCTGGTCGAGCTGGCGGCCGACGACCGGGCGGCCCGTCGGCACGGGCGGCACACCACCGCCCTGGCACTGGCCGAACTCAACCTGGGCCGCGGGGTGTTCGGGTCGTGCCCGCCCGGCCTGGCGCAGTCCCCGAAGCGGGTGGACCGGCTGCTCGCGGGCCGTCCACGCCTGTCCGTGCCGCACCGGCTGCAGCTCACCGTCGCGGCGATCGCCGCACCCGTGGCCGTCGTCCTGCTGGCCGCGGCGCCGGGACTCGCGTCACAGTTCTAGATTGCCCGGCCCGTCACTGCGGGCCTCCCGCAGGCCGTCAGGATGATTTGCCGCACTGGCCGCCGGCCTCACCGCCGAGGGTTCGGGCGAGCACGTCGCGGTGCAGTGCCCGGGCCTGCCGGTAGCGCTCGCGCCCCTCGTCCGTGAGGACGATCAGGATCCCGCGCCGGTCGTCCACGCACATCTCGCGCGCCACCAGGCCCGCCTTCTCCAGCCGGCCGATCAGCCGCGACAGCGCGCTCTGGCTCAGGTGGACGACGTCGGCGAGCTCCTGGACCCGCAGCCGGTGACTGCGGTCCACCGAACAGCCTTCGACCAGGCGTTCCAGCACCTCGAACTCGCTCATCCCGAGCCCGTGCTTCTCGCCCAGCTCACGATCCAGCGCGCAGGCGGTCTCGGCGTGCCGGGCCAGCAGTTCGCGCCACTGCGCGACGAGACCGGCCTCCGCCGGAGAGTCGAGTTCAGCCACGGCGCCAGCCTACCACCGCCACCGCAACTTATGCATTTACATCTTATTCACTTGCATTGAATGCATGTGCATGCAAGCCTCCTCCTCATGACCACCGCGACCGTCACGTCACCCGACGCATCGTCAACGAGCGGGCAGCCCTGGACTCCACGCCTCTGGGGCGCCCTGATCGTGCTCTGCGCCGCGATCTTCCTGGACGCCCTGGACATCTCCATGGTGGGAGTCGCCCTTCCCTCCATCGGCTCCGAGCTGCACCTCTCCACCTCCACCCTGCAATGGGTGGTCTCGGGCTACGTGCTCGGCTACGGCGGCCTGCTCCTGCTCGGCGGACGGGCGGCCGACCTGCTCGGTCGCCGCCGGGTGTTCCTGGTCGCCCTGGGCGTCTTCGGCGCCGCCTCCCTGCTCGGCGGGCTGGTCGACGACGGCGGCCTGCTGATCGCCGCCCGCTTCCTCAAGGGTGTCGCCGCCGCGTTCACCGCCCCGGCCGGCCTGTCGATCATCACCACGACCTTCGCCGAGGGCCCGGCCCGCAACCGGGCGCTGTCGATCTACACCACGTGCGGTGCCAGCGGCTTCTCGCTCGGCCTCGTGCTCAGCGGCCTGCTCACCTCGGTCGGCTGGCGCTGGACGTTCCTGATGCCCGTCCCGGTCGCACTGATCGCGCTCGTCCTCGCCGTCCGCCTGCTCCCCCGGCCCGTCGAGGAGCGCGCCGAGGGCGGCTACGACGTCCTCGGCGCGATCACCGGCACGCTCACCGTCCTGCTGCTCGTGTTCACCGTCACCGAGGCTCAGGGCGCCGGCTGGCTCAGCCTGCGCACCCTCGGCTCGTTCATCGCGGTCGCGGCCCTGGCGGCCTCGTTCCTGGTGATCGAGATCCGCGCCGCGCACCCGCTGGTCCGGCTCGGCATCTTCCGCAACGGCGCGGTGGCCCGGGCCAACGTGATCGCCTTCGCGATGCCCGGCGCGTACGGCGGCTTCCAGTTCATCGTGACGCTCTACCTCCAGCACCTGCTCGGCTGGTCGGCGCTGGAGATGGCGCTCGGGCTGCTGCCGGCCGGCGCGTTCATCGCCCTCTCCGCGCCGTTCATGGGCCCGATCGTGGACCGCTTCGGCACCGGCAGGCTGCTGCCCATCGGCGTGCTGTCGCTGACCGCGGCATTCGCGCTGTTCCTGCGGCTGGACGAGCACAGCTCGTACCCGGCGCTGGTGCTGCCGTCGATGCTGCTGCTCGGCGTCGGCTTCGCGCTCGCCTTCCCCTCGGTGAACATCGCCGCCACCGACGGGGTCGCCGACGAGGAGCAGGGTCTGGCCTCAGGCCTGGTCAACACCGCGATCCAGGTCGGCACCGCCGTGGTGCTCGCCGGGGCGACCGCGATGATCACCGCCGGGAGCGCCGGAGGCGACAGCCCGCAGGCACAGCTGGACGGCTACCGGCCGGCCCTGCTGTTCGTCACGGCGGTCGCTCTGCTCGGGTTCCTGATCGCCCTCGCGGGCGCACTGCTGGAACGGCGACGGAAGTCAACTCCCACGTCAGTACCGGATTATGACTACCCATCACTGCGATCCGACGCGGCGGGCCGGGCGGATGTCCCGACCAAGCTCTGACCGCCGCCGCGCGGACGGCTCCTCGCCGGCAGCTGCGGGCATCCGCCGATCCGGATGCATTCCTTCGGCCGCGGACACCCGTCAGCACGGACACCGCCCCCCGGACAGTGGCGCCGGCTCCACCAAACCCCCGTGTTGGTGGAGCCGGCCGTCTCTTCGTACCCGGCCGTCTTCACACCCGGCCGCCCGGGCGCCGCCCGTCATCGAGGTTCCACGGATCGACCGTCGGCTCCCCCAGTATATTGGCCGGGAGTCAACGAACGTTCGGAGCAGACACGATGGCACCTCGTGGGGATTCGGTCAATGAGGAAATGCGCCAGCGGTCCCGCCGGCGCATCATGCGGGCCACCGTCGAGCTGGTCGACCAGTACGGATACGCCGGGACCACGCTGACCGACATCGCCGAGCGCGCCGGGCTCGCACGCGGGCTGCTGTCGTACTACTTCGACGGCAAACGGCTGCTCATGCAGTCCGCGACGCACCGGATGATGCACCAGTCGCTCACCCGGGCGCTGGCCGAACTCGCCCCGGCCGCCACGCCCGAGGCCCGGCTGGCCCGCGCCATCGACGCCGTCCTCGGCCTCGCCCTCGACCACCCGCGGGTCATGCGCTCGCACCTCGCGCTGATCCTCGACCCGGACACCGGCACCTTCGTCCAGGACCCGGAGCAGCAGCGACTCGGCGCAATCCTCCAAAGTCTGCTGCGGGACTGGGGTGCGCCGGATCCGGTCGCCGAGCACGCGGTGTTGCGCAGCGCGCTCATGGGCGGGTGCATCGGCGTCCTGCTGCCGGGCGCGGAGGTGCCGCTGGCACCGATCCGGGCCGACCTGTTCCGGCGCTACGACCTGGCGTGGGAGCTGGGCCGCCCGCCACAGCGGCTGCCGCCGGAACGCGAACGGCCGCCGGAACGCGGCTGACGGCGGGTGGGCGGCAACGGGTGCTTCCCGGCGGTCGGTTCGGGCAGCGAACCGCGGACGGTTCGGGTCCGGCCGTTCGTCCGACCGTTCGGGCCCGGACGTTCCGGCTCCGGCGGACGCAGGCTCAGCGTTCCTTCAGGATCGAGGCCAGCAGGTCTATCGTGCGCTCGGGCGTGAGGCTGTCCACGCAGAGCCGCTCCATGACCTGGATGTAGGCGTCGACGTCGTCCCGCTTGTCGAGGTAGAGCGCGCTGGTGAGCTGCTCCAGGTAAACGACGTCGGCGAGGTCCTGCTCCGGGAAGCGCAGGATCGTGAACGCGCCGGACTCGCCCGCGTGCGCGCCGAAGCGAAACGGCATGACCTGGATGACGACGTTGGCCTGCTCGGCGACGTCGATCAGGTACTGGACCTGGCCGCGCATCACCTTGGGCCCGCCGACCGGGCGGCGCAGCGCGGCCTCGTCGATGACGGCCCACAGGCGCGGGTTGTTGCCCTCGGTCAGCAGCTTCTGGCGGCGCAGGCGGAGGCTGACCCGCCGTTCGACCTCCTCCTCGCTGATGACCGGCCGACTCTGGCCGAAAACCGCCCGCGCGTACTCCTCGGACTGCAGCAGTCCCGGGATGAACTGAACTTCGTACGTACGGATCAGCTGCGCGGCCTCCTCGAGGCCGACGTAGGTCTGGAACCAGCCCGGCAGGACGTCGTTGAAGCTGTGCCACCAGCCGGACTTGTTGGCCTCGCGGACCAGGCCGAGGAGGGCCTCCCGCTCCAGGCCGTCGTCCACGCCGTAGAGGCTCAGGAGGTCGGCGACATCGCGCTCCTTGAAGCTGACCCGGCCGAGCTCCATGCGACTGATCTTGGACTCGGAGGCGCGGATCGCGTAGCCGGCGTCCTCACGGGTGATGCCGCGCGCTTCGCGCAGGCGTCGCAGCTGTGAGCCGAGGAGGATCCGGCGGACCATCGAGCCGCCGCCCGGCTGAACTGTGGTCATGCGGTCGATACCTCCACCTAGGGCAAACAGCGCACAGTCTGCCATCAGTTGAGCGCTCACGGTGCCGATACTGACGGATGTTCCTATCAGTTCTGCACTCCACACACCAGGATGCACGTGCATCCGGCGCTTGCATATGCCAATAGTGCGACTGCACGTGAATCGACTCTTGCATCTGCAGTGAGCGCAGAGGACCATGGTGCACGTGCACCTGCACATCCCTGGCAATCCCGCGGGCTCCGCGTCGACCCCACGCGCGACTCCGTGCACCAGCCCGGCAGCGTCCCCCGCGCCACCGGGCGTTCGTGTGCGCGCGCGCCTGGTCGAGGAGGGGGCCGTGCGGCCGAGCGAGTCGGAGGTGACCGGCATGACCCCGGCGGGTCCAGCCGTGTCCGCCCCCTTATGGGAGGAGCTCTTCATGAGCACCGGTACGGCTTTGGCGGTTGACCCCCTTGTGGTCACCTGTACGCTCGCTCCTCGTTTCGAAGCCGTCAGAACCGCGCGTGACTTCGCCAGAACCGCCCTGCAGCGCTGGGGGCTGATGGAGTTGTTCGACGACGTCGCGCTGGTCGCGTCGGAACTCGTGACCAACGCGCTGCGGCATGCGATCGGCGCACGGCCCGACCCGGTGGGCGGCGCCCTGGGCGAGTACGACTTTCCCACACAGCCCACCGTGGACGGCAGGCTGCCGATCCGAATAAGCCTCGTGCACCGCGCGCCCCAGATCGTCTGCGCGGTCAGCGACCCGAGCAGCATCGGCCCGGTCACCCGGGAGGCGGACTTCGTGGCCGAATCCGGCCGCGGGCTACACCTGGTGGACTCGTTCAGCCACTCCTGGGGCTGGCACCCGCTGGGTGGCGGCAAGGTCGTCTGGGCGCTGTTCGAGGCCGAATCGGAAGCGGCGAGCTCCGAACTCGGTGGCCGGCACCGGCGCTCCGCCTAGTGGCGGACGGGCACGCACCCCCGCAGCGCGGGCGCGCGTCCCCGGATCGATGGACACCCCGGGAGGGTCGAAACCCCGGGACGGAGCGGCAGTTCACCCCGGCCGGGCTCGCGCCGGAGACCCCCGGGAACCCCGCAGCGCACCCGCGACGACCGGTGCGCCCTCGGCGGCCGACGGGCCGTCGGAGACCGGCGGGCCCCCGAACGCGCGGAACGCCAGGAGCGTGGAGCGCACGGAAGACCCGCGGAGTGCGCGGAGCGCGGAGAAGGCACCGAGCGCGCGGTGCGCGGAGAACACGCGGTACGCGGACGCACCGCAACGCGTGGAGGCCGACGCGAAGAAGACAAAGGCCGTCGCGGTGTCAGCACCCACGACGGCCCCCCGATGGCTCCGAGAACGGAGCGGTGGCCGGCCGGACGGACGTCCGGACGAGTGGCCGGTCGATCGACCGGACGAGTGGCCGGACAGCCGGTCAGACGGCCAGGTGGTCGAACTCCCCGTCCTTGACCCCCAACAGCATCGCGGCGATCTCGGCCCGCGTGTAGATGAGCGCCGGACCGTCCGGGAAGCGCGAGTTGCGCATCGCCACGTCGCCCCCCGGCAGCGCGGCGAACTCGACGCAGTTTCCCTGGGAGTTGCTGTGCAGGCTCTTCTGCCAGACCACTCCCTCCAGCTCGGTGGCGGCAATCCCGTTGTAGGGACCGTACGAGCCGCCCAGGTCCTGCGAATCGTGCGAGTCGTGCATAGAAGTCTCCCGAAGAGCCCCGGAGTTGTGGTCCAGCGCGGCGCCCCCGGCACCCGCCGAACGAACGGGCCGGCCCCGTACCAGCCCGGCACAACGCCTCACTTGACGCGATGATAGCTGTTGTGCACGTGCATCAGCACGAGACGTTGCAGGTGCACGAGGCCTTTCGCCACCCGACCTGAACCCTTCACGGACCCTTCTCCTGGCGGTACGTAAACGGACATAGTCGACCGAACCGGCCGGCTTCCGATAACCGGCCGTGAGCGGCCCCCCGCTGAATGTTGATCTTCGAAAGCCGGGAGTCGCACCCTCGTGACACTCCGTCAGGCCGCCCGTCCACTGTGAGACATCTCACGCGCCACGGGTGCAACGCGACGCCCCGCCCGCCGCGTCTCCTGGAGATACCGGCGGACGCGCGGGGGTTGGGGCAGGCATGTCCGGAATGTGACCTAATGACCGCTCATCGGCCCGCGCACGCGAGCCTTTCGCGCGCCACACACACGACGCTCGCGCGAAACCGGCACGGCAGCCGACTGCAGCCCTGACGGGCCGATGTCCTACGATCTCCGCCATGAGCACCGCAGCCATCCCGGGCGCGCCACTGCCCGTCCGCACCCCAGGCTCCCGCGCGCGGGGGCGCCACCGCCGCCCCGAGCGCCCCGAGATCCCCGCCGGCTCCCCGGCCCTGGTGCTCGCCGTGCCCGCGACCGCCGGGCCCGAGTCCCGCTCGGTCGTCGAGGAGCTCCTCTCGATCGTCCGCAGCGAGCAGAACGGCGTCGAGACCGCGGTGGGCTACCTCCCCGGCAACCACACCGAGGGCGCGGACGACCACGAGCGCAGCGTCGGCGAGCTGCTGGCGGCCGCCGCCGAGGCCGGCGTCCCGGCGCCGATCCTGGTGCCGCTGGTGCCCGGCCCGCACGGCTTCCTGACCGAACTCCACGCACTCGCCGCCGAGCACGGCGCCCACGTCACCGACGCGCTGGGCCCGCACCCGCTGCTCGCCGAGGCCGTCCACGTGCGCCTGTCCGAGGCCGGACTGGCCCGCGCCGACCGCGCGCGCCTGTTCGCCATCGCGACCGCCGCGGACGGCGTCGTACTGACCACCGTCGGCGGCGAGGACGCCGCGGCGGCCGCCGGCATCACCGGCGTGCTGCTCGCCGCCCGCCTGGCCGTCCCGGTCGTCGCCGCCGCGCTCGACGTGCCCGGCTCGGTCGCCGCGGCCGTCGCGCACCTCAAGGAGACCGGCTCGCAGCGCCCCGCGCTGGCCCCGCTGGTGATCGGCCCGGAGGCGGACTCCGAGCTGCTCGCCGCGGCCGCCGAGGAGACCGGCTGCCCGTCCGCCGCGCCGCTCGGCGCGTACCAGACGGTCGGCCAGCTCATCGCCTCCCAGTACCTCGCCGCACTGCCGGCCCCGTCGCCGGAGGCGCTGGCCGCCGCGCAGGCCGAGGCCGAGGCTGCGGAGGCCGCCGCCGGGGGCTCCCACGCGGCCCACGCGGCCGGTGGGACGGCCGCCGGGGCAGCCGAGGAGTCTGCCGGCGAGTAGCAGGCACACGCTCGAGAAAGGGCTCGGAACGGCTGCGTTCCGGGCCCTTTCGGCTTGCGCCATAAGGGAATTAAGAACCAAATATGTAAAATGTCCGTTTTGTAAATATTTGCACCTTGGTGACGCTCTGTCATTCCGATTCTGAGATCCCGCCAGCTGTACACATCCATGGGCCAATTGCAGGAAGACGATCATTTCCGATCATGAGGAGCTGAATTTTTGGCAGTTTCCGATAACCCGTGATGCACATCACAGATATTTGCAGTTTGAACTTAAGTCTGCTTAACGTGCTCCCCGTTCGTGACCACACGAACCCAGCTCATCCGCAACGCCGAGTCCTGCCGTCGGGTGCGCTGGCAGCGCGAAAACGCACCACGGCAGGAGCGGGGGACCCACAGGTAAGTCGCCCCGGACCGCTCCACGGAACGGTTCTGGGCTAGGGGTGAAGCCGCGCCACAGCGCGGCCGGGCAACTCCAGCCCGAATCCGACAGCTCACCTCGCAGGCGTGGGAGAGGACCGCGTCTTCATGCTGCCCACCAACGGCACCCGCCTGTCCAGCCGCACCCATCGCGTCATCGCCGCCCTCGGCGTCGCAGGCGTCGGCCTCACCATCCCCTGCCTCTCCTCCGGGACCGCCTCCGCCGCCTCCGTCGCCACCTGGGAGAAGGTCGCCCAGTGCGAGAGCAGCGGCGACTGGAGCATCAACACCGGCAACGGCTTCTACGGCGGGCTGCAGTTCACCTCCAGCACCTGGGCCGCCTTCGGCGGCACCGCCTACGCCCCGCAGGCCAACCAGGCCACCAAGGACCAGCAGATCGCGATCGCCGAGAAGGTCCTCGCCTCCCAGGGGCCCGGCGCCTGGCCCGTGTGCTCCGTCCAGGCCGGCCTGACCAAGGGCGGCGCCCCGGCCGCCGTCGACACCTCCGCCGGCGCGACCGCCGCGAAGGCTGCCGCGCCGGCCGCCAAGCCGGCTGCCCCGGCCGCGAAGCCTGCCGCCCCGGCGCAGGACCAGGCCCCGGCCGCCGACAACTCCGCCAAGGGCAACTGGGCGCAGAAGCGCCAGGGCTGGACCCAGAACGGCACCCAGACCAACGGCTCCGACTACACCGTCGTGGCCGGCGACTGGCTGTCCTCGATCGCCGACAAGCACAACGTCAAGGGCGGCTGGCAGCGGCTGTTCGAGCTGAACCGCGGCATCCTGACCGAGGGTCCGGACATCATCTACCCGGGCCAGCACCTGACCTTCGGCGACCCCGCCCAGGCTCCGGCCGGCCAGTCCGGCGACTTCAACTGGTTCGACCGCTCGCAGAAGTCGGGCCAGTCCTCCGCCGGGAACGCCGTGAACGCCCAGCCGGCCGCCGAGACCCAGACCCTGGCCGCCAAGCCGTCGACCAAGCCCGCCGCCAAGCCCTCCGCCCAGGCGCAGGCCAAGACCCCGGCCCCTGCCCCGGCCGCCACCGGCACCATGGCCGCCGCGGTCAACTTCGCCAAGTCGCAGGTCGGCCAGGCCTACGTGTACGGCGGCACCGGCAACGGCGGCTGGGACTGCTCGGGCCTGACCCAGGCCGCGCTGCGCGCCGCGGGCATCTCCGTCCCGCGCGTCGCCGCCGACCAGGCCGCCGCCAGCACCCACGTCTCGCTGGACAGCCTGCAGCCGGGCGACCTGCTGTTCTGGTCCAACAACGGCCAGAACTCCGGCGTCTACCACGTCGCGATCTACATCGGCGGCGGTCAGTACGTCGAGGCCGCCAACCCGAGCTCGGGCGTCCGCCTGCAGACCATCGCCAACTGGGCGCCGGACTTCGCCGGCCGCGTCTGACGACGGGTAGCAGATTGCGGATGACGGCAAACAGGTAACAGATTTCATCATCTGTTCGCTGTCATCTGTCACCCGTCCGCCCCGGGGAGAGTCTGGTCGCTCCTCCCCGGGGCTTCGACGTCTCCGCGCATCCGCGCCTCCGCGCCTCCGTGTCTCCGCGTGGTCAAACTCCGGACCAACGGGCATGCTTCTGCTCCGCACCCGAGGAGGAGTCACCCATGGCCCACGTCACCGTCGCACTCGACGCGAACCTCGCGATCGACGCGATGATGCTCTCCGGTACCAAGAACCCGCAGGACGCCGTCGAACTGATCCTGCGCGACTACCTTGCCCGTGGCCGCCGCACCGAGACCCGTACCGGCGAGGCCGCCGACGGCCACCGCCTCACCGCCGACCGCCCGGCCGTCCAGGAGGGCTGACCCTGGGCACGCCGAAGGGCCCGGAGAGCAGCCGCTCTCCGGGCCCTTCGCCGCAAGGCACCGGACCCCGCGCTCAGCGCGCGCAGGCCCCCGTGGAGCCGCGCATGACCAGCTCCGGCTGGAACATGAACTCCCCGCGCTGGGCGGCGTTTCCGCCCACCTCCTCCAGCAGCGCGTCCACCGCCGCCGTCGCCATCGCCTCGACCGGCTGGCGGACCGTCGTCAGCGGCGGCTCCGTGAAGGCGATCAGCGGCGAGTCGTCGAAGCCGACCACCGACACGTCCTGCGGCACCGAAAGCCCCCGCTGCCGCACCGCCCGGATCGCCCCGAGCGCCATCATGTCGCTGCCGCACACGATCGCCGTGCACCCCTTGTCCAGCAGCGCACCGGCCGCCGCGTGCCCGCCCTCGACGCTGAACAGCGTGTGGTGGACGAGTTCCTCGGCCTCCTCCTGCGTCCGCCCGAGGACGGCCTGCATCGCGGCCGTGAAACCCTCGATCTTGCGCAGCACCGGCACGTACCGCCGCTGCCCGACCGCCAGCCCGATCCGCTCGTGCCCGAGCTCGGCCAGGTGCTGGACGGCCATCCACATCGCGGCCCGGTCGTCCGGCGAGATGAACGGCGCGTCGATCCGCTCGCTGAAGCCGTTGATCAGGACGAACGGCACCCCGCGCCCGGCCAGCCGGGCGTACCGGTCGTGGTCGGCGGTGGAGTCGGCGTGCAGCCCGGAGACGAAGACGATGCCCGCCACGCCCCGGTCCACCAGCATCTCGACCAGTTCGTCCTCGGTGGACCCGCCGGGCGTCTGGGTGCACAGCACCGGCGTGTAGCCGTGCCGGCTGAGCACCTGCTCGATGACCTGCGCGAGCGCGGGGAAGATCGGGTTGCTGAGCTCCGGCGTGATCAGCCCGATCAGCCCGGCGCTGCGCTGGCGCAGGCGGGTCGGCCGCTCGTACCCGAGCACGTCGAGCGCTGCCAGCACGGTCTGCCGGGTGGCGGCGGAGACGTTCGCCTTGCCGTTGAGCACGCGCGAGACGGTGGCTTCGCTGACCCCCGCCTGCGCCGCGATGTCTGAAAGTCGCGCCGTAGTCACGGGCCCAGAGCCTATTGCACCCACGTCAGACCGCCCACCAGCCGGTGCTGTCCGGAGCGAGCACCGTCTCGCCGCCGTCCACCACCAGCTCCGTCGAGGACAGGAGCAGCTTCCCGGGGGCGGGTATCCGCACCGGCTCGCCGCTCGTGTTGACCGTGCAGACGAAGGAGCCGCGGCGCAGCGCCAGCGTGCCCTCGGGCGCCTCCAGCCACTCGACCTCCGTGCCGGCGCCCAGGTCGGGCTGCGCCCGGCGGACGGCGAGCGCGCTGCGGTAGAGCTCCAGGGTGGACGTCGGGTCGCCGGTCTGCGCCTCGACGCTGAGCCCGGCCCACTCGGCCGGCTGCGGCAGCCAGGACGGCCCGCCGGCCACCGGCCCGAAGCCGTACGGCGCCTCGGTGCCGGACCACGGGATCGGGACGCGGCAGCCGTCGCGGTAGCCGTCCTGCCCGGCCTGGCGGAAGAAGGACGGGTCCTGGCGGACCTCGTCGGGCAGGTCGGTGACGTCCGGCAGGCCGAGCTCCTCGCCCTGGTAGACGTACGCGGAGCCGGGCAGCGCGAGCATCAGCAGGCTGGCCGCGCGGGCCCGGCGCAGGCCGAGTTCGCGGTCGCCGGCGGTGCGGATCTGGGTGCCGAGGCCGGGCGGGTTGGCGAAGCGGGTGGCGTGCCGGGTGACGTCGTGGTTGGACAGCACCCAGGTGGTGGGGGCGTCGACCGGGCGCATCGAGTCGAGCGAGACGTCGATCACCTCGCGCAGCGCGGCGGCGTCCCAGTCGGTGCCCAGGTACTGGAAATTGAAGGCCTGGTGGAGCTCGTCGGGGCGGACGTAGTTGGCGGTGCGCTGGACGGTCGGGGTCCAGGCCTCGGCGACGCCGATCCGCTGCCCCGGGTACTCGTCGAGGATCCGGCGCCAGCTGCGGTAGATCTCGTGCACGCCGTCCTGGTCGAAGAACGGCATGACGTCGTTGCCGAGCAGCTTGAGCTGGTCCGAGCCGCCGAGGTCGGGCAGGCCGGGGGCCTTGACCAGGCCGTGGGCGACGTCGATGCGGAAGCCGTCCACGCCCATGTCGAGCCAGAACCGCAGGATCGAGCGGAACTCGTCGGCGACGGCCGGGTTCTCCCAGTTGAAGTCGGGCTGCTCCGGGGCGAACAGGTGCAGGTACCAGTCGCCGGGGGTGCCGTCCGGGTTCTCGGTGCGGGTCCAGGCCGGGCCGCCGAAGATGGACTCCCAGTCGTTGGGCGGCAGTTCGCCCGTCTCGCCCTTGCCGGGACGGAAGTGGTAGCGCTCGCGCAGCGGGGACGCGGGACCTTCGCGCAGGGCGCGCTGGAACCACTCGTGCTGGTCCGAGGAGTGGTTGGGGACGAGGTCGACGATGATCCGCAGGCCCAGCTCGTGGGCGTCGCGGATCAGCGCGTCGGCGTCCAGCAGGGTGCCGAACATCGGGTCCACCGCGCGGTAGTCGGCCACGTCGTAGCCGGCGTCGGCCTGCGGGGAGGCGTAGAACGGCGAGAGCCAGACGGCGTCCACGCCGAGGTCGCGCAGGTAGGGCAGGCGGCTGCGGATGCCCGGCAGGTCACCCATGCCGTCGCCGTTGGAGTCGGCGAAACTGCGCGGGTACACCTGGTAGATGACCGCGTCCCGCCACCAGCCTCTGGACGCGCTGACGTTCGCCTCGTGAGCGGTGGCGTCGGCGGCAGGCCGGGAGGTGTCGGCCAGGTTCTGGGTCATGGACGGTATCCCTCGGGGACTAGAGGAGCGCTGCGGGAGCGCCGGAGAGCGGGGAGCGCGGGGGCGTTACGACTTCGAGGCGCCGGCGGTCAGGCCGGTGACCAGGTGTCGCTGCACCAGGTAGAAGAAGGCCGCGGACGGGATCGCGATCAGTACGGCGGTCGCGGCCATGAGGTTCCACTGGGAGTCGTGCTCGCTGACGAAGGTCTGCAGGCCGACGGCCAGCGTGTACTTGTCGGAGCTGAGCATGAAGGTGGAGGCGAAGGGCACCTCGGCCCAGTAGGTGAGGAAGGAGTAGAACGCGGCCACCGCCAGGCCCGGGCGGGCCAGCGGCAGGACGAGCCGCCAGAAGGTGCCGAACGGGCTGAGTCCGTCGACGCGGCCGGCCTCGTCGATCTCCACCGGGATGGTGTCGAAGTAGCCCTTCAGCAGCCAGGCGCAGTACGGCACGGTGGTGGTCGAGTAGACCAGGATCAGGCCGGTGTAGCTGTCCAGGAGGCCGAGTTCGGAGAGCATCGTGTACATCGGCACGATCAGCACCGCGATCGGGAACATCTGGGTGACCAGCAGCGACCACATCAGCGGCTTGTGTCCGGGGAACTTCATCCGCGAGACGGCGTAGCCGGTGGTGGCGGCGAGCATGACGCCGAACACCGTGGTGATGCCGGAGACCAGGAAGGCGTTGCCGAACCAGGTGAAGAAGTCGGTGTCGGACAGCACGTGCTGGTAGTTCGCCAGCGTCATCTTGCCGAGGATCCCTCCGGGGTGGAGGTAGTCGGTCTTGTCCGGGCCGAGCGAGACGTAGAGGATCCACACGACCGGGAACAGCGCGACGAGGCTGGCCAGGATCAGGGCGCCGTGCGACAGCGCCTTGGCCAGCGGGCCGCTCTCGCCGCGGGGGCGGACCTTGGCGGGCCGGGCGGCGGGGGCCGCGGCGGCGGTCGCGGCGGGTCGTTCGGTGGTGGTGCTCATCGGGATTACCTGCCTTCGTGGGTCAACTGGGTCCGCGGCCTCAGCCGTTGGCCTGCTCGTTGCGGGCGAGCCAGCGCCGGTAGAAGGCGGTGAAGACGATCAGGATGGACAGCAGGATCACGCCGTACGCGGCGGACTGCGCGTAGTCCCGGGGCTGTTGGCCGAAGCCGAGCTTGTAGGCCCAGGTGACCAGGATCTGGGCGTCGGGCGCACCGGTGCCGAACAGCAGGAAGATGACGCCGAACTGGTTGAAGGTCCAGATCACGCCGAGCAGCACCACGGTGGAGGAGACGGTGCGCAGCCCGGGCAGGGTGACGTACCGGAAGCGCTGCCAGGGGGTGGCACCGTCCATCTCGGCGGCCTCGTACAGCTCGGCCGGGATGGACTGGAGGCCGCCGAGCAGCGAGATCATCATGAACGGCACGCCGACCCAGGTGTTGACCAGGATCGCGGCGGCCTTCTGTGCCCACGGGTCGGTGAGCCAGCCGGGCTCGGGCAGGTGGAGGAAGGAGAGCAGGCCGTTGACGGCGCCGCCGTCGGCGAGCATCAGGCGCCACGAGAAGACGGTGACGAAGGTCGGTACGGCCCACGGCAGGATGAGCAGCATCCGGTAGACGGCGCGTCCGCGCAGCTTCTTGTTGAGCAGCAGGGCGAGGCCCAGTCCGAGGGTGTAGTGCAGGACGACGCAGATCACGGTCCACGCGATGGTCCACACGAAGTGCGACCAGAAGCGGTCGTACGAGCCGGGGCCCCACAGGATGTCGGCGTAGTTGTCGAAGCCGACGAACTTGTAGCTGGCCGGGATGTGGTTGACGCCGATGGTCCGGGCCGAGTTGAGGCTGTTGGCGTCGGTGAGGGTGAGCCAGATGCCTTCGACGAGCGGGTAGAGCACCAGCACGCCGAGCACGAGCACGACCGGAGCGATCATCGCGTAGGCGTACCAGTGCTTGGCGTAGGAGCGCTTGAGGCGCTCCAGCGGGCCCGGACGCTGCTCGCGCTCCCGGCTGCCCTTGCCGGTGGCGCCCTGCACGGCGACTGACATCGATCACACCTTCTCGGGGGAAGTCTCGGGGGGAAGCGGGTCCGGCCGCCTCAGGAGAGACGGGTCCGGCCGCCTCGGGAGAAGCGGGTCCGGCCGCCGGGCCCGCCGGGGTGAGGGACGTGGGGGTCTCCCTCACCCGCGGCGGGCCGGGCGGCTGGCGACTACTTGGCGAAGCCCGGGAGGAGCTTGGCGTAGTCGGTGGCGACGGTGTTCAGCGCGTCCTGGGTGCTGGTGCCCTGGACGGCCTTGCCGAGGTTGGTGCCGAGCGAGGCGAACAGCGAGCTGTACTCGGGCAGTTCGGGGCGCGGCTTGGCGCTGGCGAGGACGGCCTGGAAGCCGGCGATGCCCGGGTCGGCCTTGACGTCGGGGGTGAAGGCGTCGGAGCGGGTCGGCAGGGTGGAGTTCTTCTGCGCGATGAACGCCTGGCTCTCGGCCGAGGTCATGAAGGCGGCGAACTTCTCGGCGGCGGCCTTGTGGGCGGCGTCGGCGCCGGCGTAGACGGAGATGTTGTGGCCGCCGGTGGGGGCGCCGGCCTTGCCGGTGGAGCCGGCCGGGACGGCGGCGATGCCGAGGTTCTTCTTGTCGGCGAACGCGGAGCCCTTGTAGATGTTGGTGATCTCCCAGGGGCCCTGGATGATCGCCGCGACCTTGCCGCTGTTGAAGGCGTCCATCATGTGCGCGTAGGCGTCGGTGGTGACGTCGGCCTTGGCCGTGCCGGGCGAGGTGAACATCGACTTGTAGGTCTCGATGCCCTTGGCGGCCTCGGGCGAGGTGATGGTGATCTTCTTGCCGGCGGCGTCGACGGTGTCGGTGCCCTCGCCGAACAGGAACGGCATCGCGTAGTAGCCGTCGGCGGCCTTCAGCCAGAAGCCGTCCACGCCGTCCTTGTCCTTGATGGTGGCGGCGTCGGCCTTGAGCTCGTCCCAGGTCTTCGGGGCGTCGGTGATCCCGGCCTTGGTGAACAGGTCCTTGTTGTAGAGCAGGCCCAGGGTGTCGGTCACCAGCGGGACGCCGTACAGCTTGCCGTCGTACTTGGCCTGCTGGATCAGGCTGGGCTGGAAGGCGGAGGTGTCGGCGGCGGCGGGGGTGCCGTCGAGCGGCTCGAGGTAGCCGGCCTTGGCGAAGGCGGCGGTCCAGCCGACCTCCGAGCGGAACACGTCGGGCGCGCCCTTGGCTCCCATGGCGGTCTGCAGCTTGTTCTGCGCCTGGTCGAACGGCACGTTGACGAAGTCGACCTTGATGTTCGGGTTGGCCGCCTCGAACTTCTTGACCAGTTCCTGGTAGTTCGGCGCCTCGTTGGTGGCGTTCGACGTGTCCCAGTAGGTGAGGGTGACCGGCCCGTCGGCCTTGCCGTCCGAGCTGGAGCCGCTGCTGCCACAGGCAGCCATCGAGACCGCGAGGGCCACAACGAGGGCAGAGGCCGCGATGCCACGCCGCATGAGAACTCCTTGGGAGGGTGGGGGTGCCCGAGATGTTCGGAGACAGGCGCATAATGGCTGCCTCGTGCCGACTGCACCTTCGCTGCCGTCGGGCTGGAAGGAAGTTAACAGCGGGCGAAACGTCACGGAAACCCCTTGCAGAAACTTTCTGCAAGAAACGGCGATCGTTACAGCCGCGTGTCCTGGATGTTGCCACACGGTAGTTGACAGTGGCCATACATGTCCGGATTTGACCGGTTGGCCCCATCGGCCTGTGGCCCGGAACGCCACCCTGTGTGGCCGGATACCGCTTGCACGAGACGTGGTCGCATGCGCATCGGACCCGCCGCGACGGACGAACCGCCCCTGCCGTGCGAGCTGGAGCGGGCCGCCGGAGCCCCGTTCGCCGCCATCGGCATGCCGGAGACCGCCGAGGACGAACCCCCGGCCCCGGAGGAGCCGACCCGTTATCCGGACGTGGCAGCCGGGGCCGTCGCCCTCGTCGCAGCGGACGCCGACGACTCCCCCCGTCGCCTACCTCCTCGCCGGACCGGTCGACGGCGCCTGCCACATCGAGCAGGTCTCCGTGCACCCCGGCCACGCCCGCCGGGGCATCGGCCGCGCGCTGATCGAGCACCTCGCTGCCACCGGCGACGCGCCCGCGCTCACCCTCACCACCTTCGCCGGCGCCCCCTGGAACGCCCCCTACTACGCCCGCTGCGGCTTCCGCCCGCTCGCCGACGACGAACTCACGCCGGGCCTGCGGGAGATCCGCCGCAAGGAGGCCGAGCACGGACTCGACAGCCGGCCCCGGCTCTGCATGCGCCGGGACCTGCGAGAGGAGACGCCCCGCTAGTTCGTCCCGAGCCGCAGCACGGTCGTCGAGCGGAACTCCTCCCCCGGCCGCAGCACGGTGCCGGGGAAGTCCGGGTGGTGCGGCGAGTCCGGGAAGTGCTGCGTCTCCAGCGCGATCCCGGCGAACGGCCCGTACGGCACCCCGCTCGCGCCCGTCACCGCACCCTGGAACTTGTTGGCCGTGTAGACCTGGACGCCCGGCTCGGTGGTCAGCACCTCCAGGGTGCGCCCGCTGACCGGGTCCTCCAGCAGCGCCGCCCGGACCGGGACGCCGTCGGCCGGGCGCGGGCGCAGCACCCAGTTGTGGTCGTAGCCGCCGGGCCCGGCCAGCTGCGGGTGCTCGTCGTGCAGAGACTTGCCGATCGGCGTGGCCGTCGTGAAGTCGAACGGCGTGCCGGCCACCGGTTCGATCCGCCCGGTCGGGATCTGCCGTTCGTCGGCCGGGGTGTAGGCGTCGGCGTCGAGGGTGAGCAGGTGGCCGAGGACGTCGCCGCCACCTTCACCCGCGAGGTTGAAGTACGCGTGGTTGGTGAGGTTGACGACGGTCGGCCTGGTGGTGACGGCGCGGTACGCGATCGTCAGCTCGCCCCCCGCGTCCTCGCCCCCGGCGTCGAGGGTGTAGGCGACGGTGACGTCCAGCGCGCCGGGGAAGCCCTGGTCGCCGTCCGGGCTGTGCAGCCGCAGTTCGACGCCGCCCGGGATCGCGGTGGCGGCCCACATCCGGTTGGCGAAGCCGTCCGGGCCGCCGTGCAGGGTCATGCCGCCGCCGGTGGGGGCGAGCGGGTGCTCCTCGCCGTCGATGGCGATCCTCGAACCGTCGATCCGGTTGGCGTAGCGGCCGACGACGGTGCCGTAGTGCCGGGCCGGGCCGAGGATCTGGGCCAGTTCGTCGGTGGCGAGCAGGAGTTGGGCGCGGCGGCCGGCGCGGTCGGGCGCGGTGAGGGTGTGCAGGGTGGCGCCGAGGGTGAGCACGCTCGCCTCGTACGGACCGGCGGTGAGCGTCCAGCGCTCGATCGCGGCGCCCGCGCCCGAGGCGTCGAAGGGTTCGTGGCGCACACCGGTGGCCTCAGTCGCCATGCCCTGCTCCTCACTGGCGGCCGCGGGTTCCGCGGTCGCCCCGTTCCGGGTCGGTCCGGGCCCGGCTGCGGCCGCCCCGGTGTGCGTCAGCCTAACGACGGGGACGGCCGCGGGGGCGCTCCCGAACCCCCGCGCGCCGCCTGTGCGCTTCCGTCCGCCGGGTGCGGGAACCCGGCCGGAACGACGGCTACGCGCCCTCCGCCCCCTCGCGCTCCGCGTTCCTGCACTCCGTGTCCCCGGTCGGCCGCGTCGCCTCGCGCGGCCGCCCCGGCAGCCCGAGCGCGGTGGCGAGGCCGTCCGGCCCGCTGCCCGCCTTGCGGTAGACCGCGGCCAGCCGCCGGTTCACCAGGCTGAGCTGCACGCCGAGCTCGTCGGCGATCCGCTGCGGCGGCACGCCCCGCACGGCCAGCTGGGCGACCTCCCACTCCGCGTTGCTGAGCGCCTCGCGGTAGTCCCGGGAGTCCCCGAGCCGGTTGGGCCGCAGCCCGTAGTTGGCGAGCTCCCGGCGCGCCTGCTCGACGAGGCCCTCGGCCGAGCAGTGCTGGGCCAGCTCGATGCCCTGGTAGAGGTACTCCTGGGCGTCCTCCAGCCGCCCGACGCGGCGCAGCGCCGCCCCGAGATCGACCAGCGCGACGGCGTGCTCGTAGCCGGCCGGGGACTGGCCGAGGTAGGTCACGGCCTGCTCCAGGAGCTCGACCGCCTGCTGGCCGTCCTCGATCTGGGCGTGCAGCCGCAGCGCGGTGCCGATCGCCGAGGCGGTGCCGAAGGTGCGCGCGTCCCGGACGGCCTTCTGCGCGTACTCGCGGGCGCGCTCGGGCTCGTCCTGGGCGATGGCGATGGCGAGGTGGCCGGCCCACGGCGCCCAGACGGTGTTGTGCCAGCCGCGGGCCTCCAGCTGGGCGCCGGCCTCGGTGAGCGCGGCGGCGGCTCCGGCGAAGCGCCGCTTGGCGACGAGCAGCTTGCCGTACAGCGAGGGCGCGTCGGGCAGGACCATCGCGGTGTCGTGGTACGGCGGCTGGAAGCCGAAGCCGGTGGCGAGCTCCCAGGCCTCGTCGACGCGCCCGCGCGCGAGCAGGGTGTCGACGAGCACGCCGACGGCGTCCCACGCGAGCGGCAGCTTGGGGGCGATCCGCTCGGAGAGCCGCAGCGCGCGGCGCAGGAAGTCCTCGGCCTCGGCGAGCAGGCCGCGGCGGAAGCGGGCGAGGCCCATCAGGAAGTAGGCGAAGCCCCGGTGGGCACCGCTCCACCCGGCGACCTCGAACTGGACGATGGCGTCGGCGAACAGCCGCTCGGCCTGGGCGATGCGGTCGTTGTAGGTGTACGTGAGTCCGAGCATCGAGGGCAGTTCGAAGCCCCAGGTGCTGTCGGTCCAGCCGAGGCCCTTGGGCAGCCGGCCGGCCTCCAGGACCTCGTCGGCGTGGGCGAGCGCGTCGGCGCAGGGGGCGCCGCGCAGGGTGAGGTCCCAGGCGCGCATCGCGAGGACGGCGCGGTCGGCGGTCTCGCGGCCGGTGAGGCCCTCGCACATCTCGCCGAGCCGCCGGGAGCGGCCGGGGCCGTCCTCCTCGGACCTGCGGAACGCGTGCCACATGAACGAGGCGGCCTGGAGCCGCAGTCGGCCGGCCGGGTCGCCGGTGACGGCGGCCTCGTCCTGGCAGGTGACCGCGGCCTCGCGCAGTTCGCCGCTGTGCGCGAGCACTTCGGAGAGCCGGAAGGTGGCGTCCACCCGCAGCTCGGGGCGCAGCGGTCCCTCCTCCGGGTCGAGGGCGAGCTTGAGCTGGTTGACGGTGGCGACGGGGTCGGTGAGCAGCGCGGAGCAGCCGAGTTCGTAGAGCACCTCGGCGCGGATGTCGTCGGCGGGCGGCTCGTTGAGGGCGCGGTGCAGGCAGCGCTGGGCGGCCTCGGGGGCGCCGATGAGCAGGTGTTCGGCGGCGGCCTTGCGCAGCTTGCGCACGGTGCGGTCGTCGCCCTCGCCGGAGAAGGTCTCCACGAGGTGGCGGGAGGCGGCGAGCAGGCCGAGGCCGGCGTTCTCGATCTCGGCCGCGGCGACGCCGTGCATGCCGGTGCGGGTGGCCTCCGGCATGGTGTTGTAGATCGAGCTGCCGATCAGCGGGTGGACGAACTCGAGGTTCCCGTTGGGGGTCTGGGTGAGCACGCGCTGCTTGCGGAGGTGCTTGAGGGACTCGCGGGCGCCCTCGGCGCTCTGGGTGGAGATGCGGGTGGCGAGGTCGATGCGGATGTCGGTGCCGAGCATGGCGCAGGCCCAGGCGAAGCGCAGGGTGCTGGCGCCGAGCCGGTCGAGCCAGGTCTTGAGGGTCATCCCGTTGGCGTCGACGGCGAGTTCGCGCAGCTGGACGGAGTTCTCCTCGACCGGTTCGAGCTCCTGGTCGCGGACCTGGTCGAGCAGGGCGACGGCCTCGTAGGGGTTGCCGTTGACGACGTTCCAGAACTCGTAGCAGAAGGCGTCCTCGGCCTTGTCCCCGAGTTCGGCGCGGATGATGTCCGTGACCGAAACGAGGGAGAGACGGTTGAGCTCGTGCCGACGGGTGGCGAGCTTGAGGACGGTGGCGTGGTGGGGTTGGGCTTCGGTTTGCCAGTCGTGTTCGTCCTCGCGGAACGCGAAGACGAGCAGGACGGGCAGTTCACGGGCGCGGACGGCGAAGTGGGTGAGCCAGGAGAGGGATTCGAGGTCGGCCCAGTGCAGGTCGTCGACGATCATCACCAGGGGCGCACTGCGGGGCGCGAGCTGGGTGAGCACGTAGTCCAGTCCGTCGCGCACGCCCTGCGGGTCGAGGCGGCGGGCGCCGGCCTTGGGCTGCTTGAGGCCCATGGCCGGTCCGACGACCTCCTCCCAGGTGCCCATGACCTGCCGGAACTCGGCGGGCGTGAGGCTGGTGAGCGCGGGCTGCAGGAGCTGGCGCAGCACGTGGTAGGGCTCCTTGACCTGCTGTTCGCCGCCGCGGGCGAACAGCACGGTGGCACCGTCGCGGAGCTTGGCGGTGCGCCGGACCTCGTGCAGCAGGCTGGTCTTGCCGATGCCGGGGCGGCCGGAGATGGTGAGGAGTTCGCCGATCTCGGTGCCGCCGGCGGCGAATTCGCGGCACAGCTTTTCGACGGCGGTCTCGGCGGAGCGCAGTTCCGCGTCGCGGTCGCGCAGCCTGACCCGGGGAGCGGCGCCCTCCCGGTGCCGGCCCGGGCCGGTTCCCGTCCGAAGTCCGTTGCCCTGCTCGGTCACGTCACGCCTCCGCCGCTCCTGCTCGCTCCCTGGTCGTGTGCCGAGGTTAGCGCCGCGGGGGGCGTGCCGTGCGGCAATCGCGCAGGCTGGCGCGGACGGTGAGGGTTCGGACGGCTTACCAAGGGCATTTGCCCTATATCCCTAACGTCCAATCATTACATCAGATACCCTACGGCCCGCAGGGCAAAGATGATCTTGCCATGTCACTCTCACCCTCAAAGCCCCGCCGCGTCAACTCCCCCCACACGCCATGTTCGAACCGCCGGCGCCCCCACCCTCCGCTGCACCGGGAGTCCGATGTCTGACGACACTTCACTTCAGATCCCGTTCCCGCACCGCCGCAGTCCCCACATCCCGTACGCCACCGCACTGCACCGCGACTGGCTCGTCCGGCACCCGCTGCTGCCCGACGCCGACCACCCCGGGTACGCCCACTGGGAGGTCGTCGAGCTCGCCGCCCTGGGGTACCCGGACGCCGGGCCGGAGGAACTCGCGCTCGCGGCCGACCTGATGGGGTTCTACTTCCTCTTCGACGACCAGTTCGACGGCCCGCTCGGCCGCAGACCCACCGAGGTCGCCCCGATCTGCGAACGGCTCATCGCGGTCCTGCACGGCGCGCGCGCCGACCAGAGCTCCTCCGTCGAGACCGCGTTCGCGGACCTGTGGAACCGCAGCTCCCGCGGCATGCCCGCCCGCTGGCAGGCCCGCGCCGCCTACAACTGGGAGTGGTACCTGGCCAGCCACCCGGCCGAGGCCGCGGGCCGGATCTCCTCCCGCCCGCCGGACCGGGACGGCTACCTCGTGCTCAGACGGGGCACCGCAGCCATGGAGACCATCTTCGACATGGTCGAACGGCTGAGCCAGTTCGAGGTGCCGCCCGCCGTCCTGCACCACCCGGTGCTCCGCCAGCTGCGCCAACTGGCGGCGGACATACCGTCGTTGAGCAACGACGTGCGGTCCTTCCCGCTGGAGGCCCCGCGCGGCGACGTCAACAACCTCGTGCTGATCGTCCAGCGCGAGCGCCGCTGCTCGGCCGAGGAGGCGTGCGCGGTGGTCCTCGACGAGGCGCAGATCATGGTCGAGCGCTGCGGCGAGCTGCACGCCCGACTCCCCGAGGTCTACCGGGAGCTGGGCCTGTCCCGGGTCGAGGCGAGCATCGCCCAGCGGTACGCCGACGGGCTGCTCACCTGGCTGGCCGGCTACCAGTACTGGGAGTCCCGCACGGGCCGCTACCACGCCGTCTGACGGCCCGCCGGGGCCGCCCGAGCGCGGCCCGGAACCGGACGGCCTCCGCCACCACGCGGCCCGGCGCCGGGACCCGGCGATCTCCACAACGGCCGGAACGCACACCCTCCGTACGCGAGTACCGTACGGATCGTAGCCGCATCGCGCGGTCACGGCTATCGTGCTCGACGGCGGGCGCCCCCGGCGGGACGCCCCGCGCGAGCGCGTGCCCGTACCCTCCCGCCGGACCGCTCCCGAACCGGGCGGTCCGGCCCGCCGCCCCGCCGCAGGGCCCGGGCGGCGCCCGACGTCGCGAGGAGACACATGACGGTCTACCAGCCCCCCGGCGCCCCCGGCAGCATCGTCGCCTACCGCGGGCGCTACGAGCACTGGATCGGCGGCGGCTGGGTGCCGCCGGTGCGCGGCGAGTACTTCGGGAACCCGACCCCGGTCACCGGTGAGGTCTTCACCGAGGTCGCCCGCGGCACCGCCGAGGACATCGAGGCCGCCCTGGACGCCGCCCACGCCGCCGCGCCCGCCTGGGGGCGTACGCCGGCCGCCGAGCGAGCCCAGGTGCTCCTGCGCATCGCCGACCGGATGGAGACGAACCTGGAGCAGCTGGCCGTCGCGGAGAGCTGGGAGAACGGCAAACCGGTGCGCGAGACGCTGGCCGCCGACCTCCCGCTCGCCGTCGACCACCTGCGCTACTTCGCCGGCGCGCTGCGCGCCCAGGAGGGCGGCCTCTCCCAACTGGACGAGGACACCGTCGCGTACCACTTCCACGAGCCGCTGGGCGTGGTCGGCCAGATCATCCCGTGGAACTTCCCGATCCTGATGGCGATCTGGAAGCTCGCCCCGGCGATCGCGGCCGGCAACGCCGTCGTCCTCAAGCCCGCCGAGCAGACCCCGGCCTCCGTCCTGCTGCTCGCCGAGCTGACCGCCGACCTGCTGCCGCCCGGCGTCGTCAACATCGTGACGGGCTTCGGCGAGGAGGCCGGCGCCCCGCTCGCGTCCAGCCCCCGCATCCGCAAGATCGCCTTCACCGGCGAGACCACCACCGGCCGGCTCATCTCCCGCTACGCCAGCGACAACCTGATCCCGGTCTCGCTGGAGCTCGGCGGCAAGAGCCCCAACCTGTTCTTCGAGGACGTCGCCGACGCCCCGGACGCCTTCTACGGCAAGGCCGTCGAGGGCTTCGCGATGTTCGCCCTCAACCAGGGCGAGGTGTGCACCTGCCCGAGCCGGGCGCTGATCCAGTCCCCGGTGTACGAGCGCCTGCTCGTCGACGGCCTGGAGCGGGTCCGCGCGATGCGCCAGGGCAACCCGCTGGACACCGAGACCCAGGTCGGCGCCCAGGCCAGCGCCGAACAGCTGAAGAAGATCCTCTCCTACTTCGACATCGGCCGCGCCGAGGGCGCCAAGGTGCTCACCGGCGGCGAGCAGGCCGACCTCGGCGGTGCCCTGGCCGGCGGGTACTACGTGACGCCGACGGTCTTCGAGGGCGACAACCGGATGCGGGTCTTCCAGGAGGAGATCTTCGGCCCGGTCGTCTCGGTCACCCGCTTCGACGACTTCGACGAGGCCGTCACACTCGCCAACGACACCCAGTACGGCCTCGGCGCCGGCGTCTGGACCCGGGACCTCAACACCGCCCACCGCGCCGGCCGCGCCATCCAGGCCGGCCGCGTGTGGACCAACTGCTACCACGCCTACCCGGCCCACGCGGCCTTCGGCGGCTACAAGAACTCCGGCATCGGCCGCGAGAACCACAAGGCGCTGCTGGAGCACTACCAGCAGACCAAGAACCTGCTGGTCAGCTACTCCCCCGACGCGGTCGGCTTCTTCTAGCCCGAATCCTCGTCACCAGCCCCCTCGCCGGCCCCCTCGTCGCGGATCGGGAGACCGCTCCCGGTCTCCCGATCCACTGCCACTCCCCGTGACATCAGGGCAGATACCATCAAATCGCCCATTTCGCGATCCAAGCACATGAATGCGTAAATTTCCCCGACGCGCCGCCGACATGCCCGGACACGCCCGGCCAACGCCGTAGACAAGGTCTCCCGTCCCTTTCACCCCGGGAGCCCCCGATGACCATCTCCACCGCCAAACTCTCCGACCCCACCGTGCGCGCCTTCGTCACCGCGATCAACGCGAACGACCGCGACGCCTTCCTCGCCACCCTCACCCCGGACGCGACCATGTCCGACGACGGCTCCGACCGCGATCTGCAGGACTGGATCGACCGGGAGATCTTCGGCTCCCACGGCCACATCGAGGTCCAGACCGAAGCCGACGGCGGCCGCGCGCTGGTCGCCAACTTCCGCAACGAGACCTGGGGCGAGATGCGCACCGCCTGGCGCTTCACCGTCGACGACGGGAAGATCAGCCGCTTCGACACCGGCCAGGCCTGACACCTAGCCCGCGAGCCCGAGGCACCCCCGCACCGCGCGGATGAGGCCCCGCGAGCGGATGTCCCCGGTGACGCCCGGCTGCATCCCGTTGGTGACGTAGCCGAAGCCCAGCCCGAGATCCGGGTCGGCGAAGCCCAGCGAGCCGCCCCGGCCCGGGTGCCCGAAGCTCGCCCGGGACGCCATCGGCGCGGTCGGGCCGTGCCGCCAGAAGCCCAGGCCGAACGTGGAGTTGACGATCAGCACCCGGTCCGGCCCGCTCACCGCCGGCCCGACCGCGCGGGTCAGCACCTCGGGCCCGAGCAGCGGTGCGAGCGCGCCGCCCGAACCGTCGTGCCGGTCGGCCGCGCCCACCAGCGCCGCGTAGAACCGGGCCAGCGAGCGGGCCGTCCCGATGCCACCCGCGCCGGGGATCTCGGCGGCCTGCACGGCCGGGTCGTTGAGGTCCACCCCGGGACGCACCGAGGCGAAGGAGCGGGCGGTCAGCGAGGCCGGATCCTGATAGGCGTCCCGGACGGACTGCTTGGGCCGCAGCCGCAGCCCGCCCGGCCCGGTCCTGGCCGCCTCCGGGGCGGGCAGGTCGACCAGCTTCCCGACCCGCGGCACGGCACCGGCCGGCAGCCCGATCCACAGGTCCAGGCCGAGCGGCCGGGCGATCTCCTCCGCGAAGTACCGGCCGACGGTACGCCCGCTCACCCGCCGCACCACCTCGCCGACCAGCCAGCCGAACGTGTGGGGGTGGTAGCCGTGCGCGGTGCCGGGCTCCCAGGCGGGCGTCTGCGCGGCGACGGCGGCGGCCGCGCGCTCCCAGGTCAGCACGTCCTCCAGGCGCAGCGGCACGTCCAGCGCGGGCACCCCGGCCTGGTGCGAGAGCAGCCAGCTCACCGGCACCCCGCCCTTGCCGGCCGCCGCGAACTCGGGCCAGTAGGAGGCCACCGGCGCGTCCAGGTCGAGCTGCCCGCGCTCGGCGAGCAGGAGGGCCGTGGTGGCGGTCAGGCCCTTGGTGACCGAGCGCAGCACCTGGGCGGTGTCCGCCGTCCAGGCGACCGCGGGCGCGGGCCGCCCGCCCACCTCGGGCCGGGCGTCACCGCCCCACAGGTCGACCACCTTGCGGCCGCGCACGTACAGCGCGAAGGCGGCACCGAGCTCGCCGTACTCGCGGAAGTTCCGCGCGAAGGCCTCGCGCACCGGCTCGAACCCCTCGGCCGTCTCGCCCCAGACATCCACCATCGCGTGCCGCCTCAGCCCGTTCAATGCGCCCCGTGCCCGTTCGTGTCCCGTTCGCGCCCGCCCGTGTCCGTTCGCGCCCGTTCGCGCCCGCGTTCGAAGCGGGCCCAAAAACCCTAACCTGTCCGTCATGACCAACCCTGCCGAAGAGCTGCTGGACGTCGTCGACGAGCACGACCGGGTGATCGGGACCGCGGTGCGCGGGGAGGTGTACCGGCGGGGGCTGACCCACCGGTGCGTCTTCATCCTGGTCCGCGACCCGGCCGGGCGGATCTTCGTCCACCGGCGCACCGACACCAAACTGTTCGCCCCGGGCGCGTACGACATGTTCGTCGGCGGCGTCGTCGGCTCCGGCGAGACGTACGGCGAGGCCGCCGTCCGCGAGGCCGAGGAGGAGCTGGGCGTGCACGGCGTCGCGCCGCGGCCGCTGTTCAAGTTCCTCTTCCAGCAGGACCGCCTCTCCTGGTGGTGCGACATGTACGAGGCCGAGTGGGACGGCCCGGTCGACCCGCAGGAATCCGAGGTGGCCTGGCACGCCTGGCTGACCCCCGCCGAGCTCGCCGAGCGCCTCACCCGCGACGAGTTCGTCCCCGACGGCCGCGAGGCCTACCGCCGCTACCTGGACTTCCACGCCGCGTGACGCCGCACGGGGCCCGTCACGGACGCCGGACAGCGCCGCACGGGCCCCGTTGCGGGAGCCGGATAAGGTGGCGCGCATGGCCTCCCGTACGCCGTCGCCGACGGCCGCCCGCGCCGAACGGAAAGCCGCCCCGGACCGGGCCCCGGCGCCCGCCGTGGCCGGCGCCGCCGCGAGCGAGCGCCCGCGCCGCCGGCTGAGCGTCGACGAGCGGCGCGAGCAGCTGATCGCCGTCGCGCTGGAACTGTTCAGCGTGCGCCCGCCGGAGGAGGTGTCGATCGACGACATCGCCGCCGCCGCGGGTGCCTCCCGGCCGCTGGTGTACCACTACTTCCCCGGCAAGCAGGCACTGTACGAGGAGTCGCTGCGCCGGGCCGGGCGGGAGCTCGCCGGGCGCTTCGAAGAGCCCGCCGAGGGGCCGCTCTCCGAGCGCCTGTACCGCGTGATGGGCCGCTACCTGGACTTCGTCCAGAGCCACGGGCCCGGCTTCGCGGCGCTGCTGCGCGGCGGCTCGGTGGCCGCGAGCGCCGGCACCTCGGCGGTGATCGACGAGGTCCGGCGGGCCGCCCACGACCAGATCCTCAGCCACCTCGCCGTCCCCTCCCCGAGCCCCGGGTTGCGGCTGACCGTCCGCGCCTGGATCGCCAACGCCGAGATCACCTCGCTCGAATGGCTGGCCGAGCGCTCGGTGCCGCTGGAGGAGCTGCAGCTGCACCTGGTCCAGGAGTTCGTCGCCGCGCTCGTCCTCACCGCCGCGCGCGAACCCGCGCTCGGTGCCGAGCTCGCGACGTTCCTCACCGACGAACGGCCGGACGGACCGACCGGGCGCCTCGTTCACGATCTTGCCGGACTGCTCGCCGTCCCCGGGATCACCGAGGCGATCGGGGCGCTCGCCGCACCGCCCGCGGACGAGCCGTCGCCGCAGGCCACGCGGTGATCCGCCCCGGGCGGACCGGCGGCCCGCCGGATGATCGCCGGTTCTGTGCCGCCGGCGGGCTCTGATAGGAATGACCACGGCCGGGAACGGCGCGGACCCCGGCCGGCGCGCCGCCGGGCGCGCGCCCGGACGCACCCGGACACCGACCGCAGACGCAGCAGAGCGGGGGGCTCAACAGTTGACCCAGGACGGCCAGTTCGACGGCCGGTTCGACGACCGGTCCAGCGCGGAGGCCAACCCCTTCGCCGCCGCGGAGCAGGTCAGTGCGACCCTCGGCACCCTCACCGACGCCTTCTTCGACGAGCGCACCTCCCGCCACCCGGCGGCCGTGCTCGGCGCGCACCGCGGCCCGTCGGGCCGGCACCCGGCCGCCGAGGCCCTGTTCGGCCTGCCCCTGGCGCCCAACGGACCGGTGCACGCCGCCCTCGACCGGCTCGGCACCGTCGTCACCGCGGGCACGGCCCGCCCCGGCACCGGCGCACCGGTCGCGGGACGGGCCACCGCCGCGCTCCTCGCCCGCTACGGCGGCGGCGCGGTGCGCGGCGCGATCACCGACCCGGGCACCACCTCGGCCGCGCTCTTCCAGCTGCCCGTCACCGGCGAGATCGCCGACCCCAAGCTGCGCCCGCCGTTCGCGCCCGCACTGGCGGCGCTGGCCGGCGGTCAGCAGACCCGCCTGCCGGTCGAACTGGCCACCGGCGCGGGCACCGAAGTCCGCCTGGTCGTCCCGCCCGGCTTCCACCCGCTCACCTCTCCCGGCGGCCCGGCGGGCGTCTCGGCCAGATCGGTGCCGCCGCTGCCGGCCGGACCGGGCGGCGACCGGGCCGCCGACGCGGCCGCCGACGAGCTGACCGGCCATCTGGCCGAGGTCGCCGAGGAACTGTTCAGCGCCACCGGTCCCGGCCCGCGCCGCGACTTCGCCGTCATCGCGGCCACCCTCGCCGACCTGGTCCACGCCTCGGGCACGGTCTACGCGGGCGTCTGCGCCCTGGAGGCGGACGGCCGCACCACCGAGGCCACCCTCGTCGTCTCGCTCGTCCGGCACCCGCTGCCGATCACGGCGCTCGCCACCGAGCTCGCCACCGTCCGCCGGCACGCCGAGGTGTGGACGGTCCTGCTGCCGGCCGGGCCGGCCGCCGTCCTGGTCGAGGGCCGGACCGTCCCGGTGCCCGGGGCGCTGGCCGCCGACGGGCAGCGGCGCTGGGTGGTCACGTCGGTCGTGGAGGCGTTCGTCCCGCTGCCGGACGGCGTCTCGGTGCTCTGCGTCCAGCTCTCGACGGCGCAGCCGGAGGACTGGGGGCTGTACACGGAGGCGTTCGCGGAGCTTCTGAAGAGCGTCCAGTTCGGGTGGGACGGCGCGCCGGGCGTGCCCGCGCCCATGCCGTCCGAGCGGGATGAGGCCCCGACCACCGCCTCGCCGACGGACTACAACCCGTTCGCCGCGATCGGCGACGCGGCGATCGCCGAGGCAGCGGTCGTCGACGCCGAGGTGGTTGACGCCGCGGACGACCCGGCGCTGAGGGGCACCCCGGTGATGGTGCCCCCGCCGGACTTCAACCCGTTCGCGCCGATCGCCGACACGCCGAACGAGAACGACGCGCCGAACGAGAACGATGACCCGGCGTTGCGGGGCACTCCGGTCATGGTGCCCCCGCCGGACTTCAATCCCTTCGCGCCGGAGACCCTCCCGCCCCTCCCGGAGGACGCCCCGCCTGCGCCCGCCATCGCCACCGACCCGTTCGGCACCGTGACGGCCGACGAGCCGAGCGACCCCTTCGGCACCACGCTCGCGCCCCAGCGCCCGTCCGTCCCGCCGCCGCCCTCGACCCCGCCGCGCATCCCCGCCCCGGCGGGTGCGCCGGCGCAAGCACCGGCGGACGAGGACGAGCCGGAAGGCGACCCGGCTCTCCGGGGGACGCCCGTCAGGGTGCCCCCGCCGGACTTCAACCCGTTCGCCCCGGAGACCCTCCCGCCCCTCCCGGACGAGGCTCCGGACCACCCCGACGCGCCGGCACCGCCCCCGGAGCCGGAGGCCCGGCCGTTCGGCTGAGCCTGCGCCGTACAGGGGACACGTGGCGGGCGGCGGGCGGAGGGTGACAGACGGCGGCGAACAGATAACAACTGACAGATTTCAGATTTCGTTTGCTGTCATCTGTTCGCTGTGATCTGTTCGCCGTCACCCGTCAGCCTCCGCCCACCCGCCGCGCAATCATCGCGCCGATCCCGTCGAGCATCCGCGCCACCCCGAACTCGAACAGCGCGTCCAGGCTCATGTCGATCTCCGGCCCCCGGCTCAGCGCGTCGAACATCGGGAACCGCTCCGGATCCGCCATCAGCAGGTCACGCTCTTCGCTGTCCTGACGATCCATCCACTCATCGGCGGACATCCCGCTGTCCTGGACGGCATGCGCCTCCCGCTCGAAGTGGACCGCCAGCCCACACACGAAGGCCGCCAGCGCGACCGACGCCTGGGCAATCTCCTCGTGGCTCAGCCCCGACCCGGCAAGCGCGGCCATCGCCCGCTCGGTGTGCACGGCCGCTTCCGGCGCCAGCACCGGCCGGGTGAATGACATCGTGCCCGCCAGCCAGCAGTGGCGCCGGTAGATCCGCCACTGCAGCCGGGCGACCGTCTCCAGTCCGTCCCGCCAGCCCGCCGGCAGCGGCTCGGGCAGCGGCTCCTCGCCGAAAACCCGGTCCGTCATGAACCTCAACAGGTCGTCCTTGCCGGGCACATGACGATAGAGCGACATGGTCGCCACGCCGAGGTCGGTCGCGATCCGGCGCATCGACAGCGCCGTAAACCCCTCCTCGTCCGCCACCCGCACGGCCGTCGCGACGATCCGCTCCCGGGTGAGCTCCCGCTCCCCGCCCCGCCTCCGTCGCACAACGCCAGCCCCCGAGCCCCGCTCCGGCCCGCGCCCCGGACCCGGCGCAGAAGAAGCGACCGGAGAAACTGCACCAGCCCGCTCCGCCACCACCGTCCCGACCCCCGGCACCGCCCGGACCAGCCCCTCCTCCCGCAGCCGGCTCAGCACCTTGGTGGCGGTGGCCATCGCGACGCCCCACTCCCGGGTGATCGCCCGGGTGGACGGCACGCGCTCCCCCGGCGCCAACTCCCCCGAGCCGATCCGCCGTCGCAGCTCCACCAGGATCCGCACCGACGGCGTCCCGCCCTCCGCCATGCCCAACTCCTCAGCCCCACAGCCCACAACCCCACAGCACCACAGCACCGAAGCACCACAGCGCCGAAGCAAACCGCCGACGCCCAACCGGCCAAGCCCGCCGACCAGTTGGGCCCCTAGTCGGATCAGTCCACGCGCCGGGCCAGGTGCACCACGTCCGGCACGCCCCGGGAGACCGGCACCTCGCGCGCGGCGACGTCCGAGAACCCCGCCGCGCGCAGCGCCTCGTCGAACGCCGACGAGGGCTGCGCGCTCCACACCGCCAGCACCCCGCCCGGCCGGAGCCGGCGCCAGAGCACCGCGAGCCCGTCCGCGCCGTACAGGGGCGCGTTGCCGTCGGTGACGGTCCAGTCCGGCCCGTTGTCGATGTCCAGGCACAACGCGTCGTAGCGTTCGCCGTCAGCCGCGGCCAGGTACTCCAGCAGGTCGGTGTGGAGCACCACGACCCGCCCGTCCTCCAGCGCGCCGCCGGAGAAGGCGCCGAGCGGCCCGGTCCGGTGCCAGTCGATGATCGCGCTCTCGCGCTCGACGATCGCGATCCGCCCCCAGCGCGGCTCGGCGACCGCGTACGCCAGCGAGAAGCCGACGCCGAGGCCGCCGATCAGCACCGAGGGCTTCTCGACGGTTCCACCCGCGCGGTCGAGTTCGTCCAGCGCGGCCTGGATCAGCAGCCGCTCCGAGCGGCCGTCGGCGGTGTCCATCAGGAAGCAGCCGTTGGCGATGATCTCGAAGTCCCGTCCGCGCTGCCGCAGCACCACCTCGCCGAACGGCCCCTCGCGCCGGTCGAGCGTGACCACGGCCTCGCGGCCGTTCCGTTCGGGCAGTGCGGTCGGCATGCGCATTCCTCGGAAAACTCGGGTGCGGGAGCGTCCCGAAGGACGGTACCCGCCCGACAATACCCAAGGCCGCCGCCGTACCCGGAGCCGTTTTCGTCAGGTCGTGAGCAGCACCCCGGCGTACGAGACGCCCGCGACCATCACCCAGGAGCCGAGCCCGAGCAGGGCGATCCGCCCGCCGGTGCGGACCATGGTGGGCAGGTGCACGGCGCTGCCGAGACCGAACAACGCGGCGGCCAGCAGCAGTTCTTGGGCGTCCGCGGCCAGGGTGAGCGCGCGCTCGGGCAGCACGCCGGTGGTCCGCAGGACGATCATCGCGAGGAACCCCGCCACGAACAGCGGGACGATCGGCGGCCGGCTGTCGCTTTTGACCGAATTCTTCGAACTTCCTTCAGCAATGTTCTTTTTATCCCACTGCTGCCTCCGTCGCACTGCGACCGCCACCCCGGCGACCAGCGGCGCCAGCAGCACCACCCGCATCAGCTTGACCAGGACGGCCTCGCGCAGCGCCCCGGGCCCGCCGGTCTGGGCGGTGGCGACGACCTGTCCGACGTCATGCACGCTCGCACCGACCCAGCGCCCGAACTCCACCTCCCCGAGCCCGAGCGGGTGCTGGAGCAGCGGCAGCACGGCGATCGCGAGGGTGCCGCACAGCGTCACGAGCGCGACGGAGGCGGCGACGTCCTCCTCGTCGCTGTCGGAGGCCTGACTGACCGCGCCGATCGCCGAGGCGCCGCAGATCGAGTAGCCGGTGGCGACCAGCAGCGGCTGGTCCCCCGGCAGCCCGAGCCTGCGCCCGAGCCACAGCGTGCCGGCGAAGGTGGCCGCGACCACGGCGAGCACCATGGCGACGGTGGCCCAGCCGAGGCCGAGCACGTCGTCCAGGCTGAGCTTGAGGCCGAGCAGCACGATCCCGAGCCGCATCAGCCGCTTGCCGGCCGTGGAAAGCCCGGGCCGCGCCACGCCGCGGACGACCGGGCGAAGCCCGGGCAGGTGGGCCGCCGCCATGCCGAGCACGACGGCGGCGGTGAGCTTGGGCACGGCCGGCACCGCCGCGTGGACGGCGAGCGCGGCGGCGACGCCCGCGGCCGCGAGCAGCAGGCCGGGGGCGTCGCTGCCGAGTGGGGGGATGGAGCGGGTGCGGGTGGCCCGCTCCCGGAGGGTCAGCGCCACGCCGCGCTCACCGCTGCCCGTCGGCGGGCAGCCGGTAGACGCGCCGGATGCTGGTGCCGAGCCGCGACACGTCGGCGCCGTACACGTGGATGGAGATGGCGGTGGTGCTGCACGCGTTGCGCACGAGGTGGATGTCACCGGGCGGGGCGAAGGCGGCGACGGTGCCGGCCGGCCCGGCGACGTGCTCGGTCTCGACGAGCCGCGCGGTGCGGCCGTCGGAGACGAGCCGGTAGCGGATCTCGCTCTCCTGGCCCTGGTGGACGCCGGCGACGCACCAGGAGACGTGGTCGTGGATCGGGGTCTGCTGGCCGGGCAGCCAGACCAGGGCGACGACGGAGAAACTGCCGTCCTCCTCGGCGTGCACCACGTGCTGCCGGTAGCGGGCGGGGTCGGCCTCGCACTGGGCGGGGGTGAGCAGGGCACCGGGGCCGTCGGGGTCGGCCGACAGGTGGGGGGCGAGGCGTTCGCCGACCAGGTACGCCGTGAGTTCCGGCGGCAGGCCGCGGTCGACGACGGCGCGGATCTCGCCGATGAGGGCGTTCATCCGCTCGGTGAGACGGTCGCTGCCGACCGTGGCTGAGGCTGTCATGGCAGCAGGTTCGGCCAAGCGGACCCATCACGTCTAACGAGGGATCCTAAGCAGGATCCCAACGCCTGCTTATAAGTCCGCAGACGATCAGCCCCCGCCGCCAAGCCTGGCCGCCCAGGACCCGGCCTCGGCCAGTGGTCAACCGGCAAGAGGGCCCGGCAGAGGTTTCGGGAAAGGGCCCGGGAAGGACCGCGAAAGGCTCAGCACCCCACCCGGCTGGCCGCCGCCTGCCGCAGGTGGTCCAGCACGAGCGCCGTGGCCGGGATCCGCCGGTGCTCGCGCAGCACGAACGCGCTCACGTGCCGCCGCAGGTGCGGCTCGACGGCCCGCCCGGTGACCTTGCGGTGGCACATGAAGGAGAGCACGAGGGCCGGCATCAGCGCGATCCCGACCCCGGCCGCGACGAGGCTCTGCACCGCGAGGTTGTCGTCCGTCGAGAAGACGATGTCCGGCGCGAAACCCTCCTCCGCGCAGACGTGCAGCAGGTTCGCGCGGCATCGCGGACACCCGGCGATCCAGCGCTCGCGGTCGAGGTCGGCGAGCCGGACGGCGTGCCGTCGCCCGAGCGGGTGCCCGACCGGCAGCAACACCGTGAGCAGGTCCTCCATCAGCGGAATCTCGTCCAGCCCCTCCGGCACGTCGCTCGGAGCGCCGGGGTAGCGGAAGGCCAGCGCGATGTCGCACTCCCCGCGCAGCAGCCGCTGGACGGAGTCCGGCGGCTCGGCCTCCAGCAGCTCGACCCGCACGCCCGGGTGCTCGTCGAGCAGCCGCGCCATCGCCTGCGGTATCAGGGTGGCGTTGGCGCTCGGGAACGCGCAGACCCGGACGCGCCCGGTGCGCAGCCGGGCGAGCGCGGCGAGCTGCTGCTGGGCCGCGGAGAGGCTGCCGAGGATCAGTTCGGCGTGCCGGGAGAGCGCCTCGCCGGCCTCGGTGAGCCGCAGCCCGCGCCCGGCGCGGGTGAACAGGGGGACACCGACGGTGCGTTCGAGCGCCTTCATCTGCTGGGTGATGGCGGGCTGGGTGTAGCCGAGTTCGCGGGCCGCCGCCGAGTAGGAGCCGGCCCTGACGACCTCGTGGAACGTCCTGATGTGCCGCGAGTCGAACACCGGCTCCATGGCCCCTCCGCCCGGTCGTCTGCCGCCAGCCTCCGCAATCATAAGAGGAAATTGGAGGTACCGGACCTAACCCCGGGCGCCCCTATGGTTCAGTCTCGAACCAACACCCACCGCAGCACAACCACTCCACCACCGGCCGCGTCCTCACTGCTGCACAGACGGCGGCAGCCCCATCGCCACCCCCGCCTTCGCCACCGGCGCCCCGCCCCGCACGCTCGGGCTTCGCCGACTGCGCCGCTCGACCCAGCGGGCGAGCCACGAGAGCAGCAGACACATCCCGATGTAGATCGGCGCGATCACGATCACCACCGGGATGAACGGGAGGTCGTAGTCCAGGTTGGTGGCGATCAGCTTGCCCGCGTGCAGGAACTCCTCGTACGTGATCAGGAAGCCCAGCGAGGTGTCCTTGAGCGCGACCACCAGTTGGCTGATGATCGCCGGCAGCATCGCCCGGTTGGCCTGCGGCACCAGCACGTAGGCCATCACCTGGGTCTTGCGCAGCCCGAGCGCGTACGCCGCCTCCCCCTGGCCCCTCGGCACGGCGAGCACACCGGCCCGGAACACCTCGGCCAGCACCGAGCCGTTGTACAGCACCAGCCCGGCCACCAGCGCCCAGAGCGGCTGCACCTTCAGCGCGACGAAGATGAAGAAGATCATCACCAGCAGCGGCATGGCCCGGAAGAACTCGACCACCAGCGTCGCGAACCAGCGCACCACCCGGTGGTCCGAGAGCCGCCCGGCCGCGAACAGCGCGCCGAACGGCAGCGCGAACAGCGCCGTCCAGCCGAACGCCCGGAGCGTGTTCCCGAGCCCGCGCAGCAGCAGGTCCTGGACGCCGCGGTACTCGAACGGCTCCCACTTCGCGTACGTGAACTGGTGGGTGTGGAACAGCATGTAGACGACCCACGCGATCAGCGCCGCGATCAGCACCAGCGCGACCGCCCCGCACGTCCGGTGCCGGGCGAGCGCCTTCGGGCCGGGGACGTCGTACAGCGCCGAGGATGCAACGGTCATCGCGACACCGCCAGTCGTCGTTCGAGCAGGTTGAACACGGCGCTGATGGCCAGGGTGATGATCAGGTAGCCGACGGCGATCCAGACGAAGGTCCAGACGATGCTGTAGCCCAGCTCGTTGATGGTCCGGTAGGTGCCCAGCAGCTCGGTGACGCTGAACGAGCCGGCGATCGCCGAATTCTTCACCAGCGCGATCAGCACGCTGCCGATCGGCGCCACCACCGACCGGTACGCCTGCGGCAGCACCACGAGCCCCATCGTCTGCCCGAAGGTCATGCCCAGGCTGCGCGCCGCCTCCCCCTGCCCGACCGGCACGGTGTTGACGCCCGAGCGCATCGCCTCGCAGACGAACGCCGAGGTGTAGCAGCCGAGGGCGAGCACCGCGAAGGTGTAGAAGGGCAGCGTGATGTCGAAGCGCGGCAGGCCCAGCACCACGATGAAGAACAGCAGGGTCAGCGGGGTGTTGCGCAGGATCGTCACCCACGCCGTGCCGAAGATCCGCAGCGGCTTCACCGGCGAGACCCGGAAGCTCGCGATCAGCACGCCCAGCACCAGCGACAGCACGGCGCTGACCGTGAACAGCGAGAGCGTGCCGAGGAAACCGTCCCAGTAGGTCGACCAGTTGTCGGTCAGCGTTTTCACGGCGCGGCCCCTCTCAGTACCGGTCGATCTGCGGCGGGGTCGGCGCGGGCGCCCCCGAGAGGCCGAGGGTCGCGTCGAAGGCCTTCTTCCAGTCGCCGTTCTGCTCGTGGTGGGCCAAGGCGTCGTCGAGCGCGTACCGCAGCACGGTGTCGTTCTTCGGCGTCCCGATCCCGTACGGCTCCGTCGAGAACAGCGGGCCGACGACCTTGAGCTCGTCCGGGACCTTCGCCGCGTAGCCCAGCAGGATCGCGTTGTCCGTGGTGACGGCGTCGACCTGGCCGGTGATCAGGTTGTCCACGCAGGCCGAGTAGGTGTCGTAGCCGATCAGCTTCGCCTTCGGGTACTGCGACTGGATCCGCTGGTACGGGGTCGAGCCGGCCGCCGAACACACCTTCTTGCCGTTCAGGTCCTGCGGGCCGTGGATGCTGTTGTCGTTCTTGCGCACCAGCAGCGACTGCCCGGCGACGAAGTACGGCCCGGCGAAGCCGACCAGCTTCTTCCTGTTGTCGTTGATGGTGTAGGTGCCGACGTAGTAGTCCACCTGGCCGTTCTGCAGCGCGGTCTCGCGGTTGGCCGAGGCGATGGTCCTGAACTGGATCCTGTCCGGCGCGAACCCCAGGGAGGCGCCGACCATCTTGGCGATCTCGATGTCGAAGCCCGAGTAATCACCGGTGGCCGGGTTCTTCTGCCCCAGGTACGGCTGGTCCTCCTTGACGCCGACCACCAGGTGGCCGCGGCTCCGGGCCGCGTTCAGGGTGGGCGAGCCGGTGATCGCGGAGGCGTCCTGCACCCGGTACGTGGGCAGGGCGTTCGGCTGCGGCCCCTTGGGCGGCGGGGTACCGGCCTTGCCGCAGCCCGCCGCCAGCACGGCGATCAGCAGCACGGCGGCGAGCACGGTCTTCCTCGTCACGGCGCCGCCTCAGTGCTTCAGGATCTTGGAGAGGAAGTCCCGGGCGCGCTCGCTCTCGGGAGCGCCGAAGAAGTCCTGCGGGGCACGGTCCTCGATGATCCGGCCGTCCGCCATGAAGACCACCCGGTTCGCGGAGGCCCGGGCGAAGCCCATCTCGTGCGTGACCACGACCATCGTCATGCCCTCGCGGGCGAGCTGGCGCATGACGTCCAGCACCTCGTTGATCATCTCGGGGTCGAGGGCCGAGGTGGGCTCGTCGAACAGCAGCGCCTTCGGGTCCATCGCCAGCGCGCGGGCGATCGCCACGCGCTGCTGCTGGCCGCCGGAGAGCTGCGCCGGGTACTTGTCGGCGTGCGCCGCGAGCCCGACCCGCTCCAGCAGCGCCCGGGACTTGGCGTCCGCCTCGGCCCTGGGCCGCCCGCGCACCTTGATCTGGGCGAGCGAGACGTTCTGCAGCACGGTCTTGTGCGCGAACAGGTTGAAGGACTGGAACACCATCCCGACCTCGGCGCGCAGCCGGGCCAGCCCCTTGCCCTCCTCGGGCAGCGGCTCGCCGTCGATCAGGATGGTGCCGGCCTCGATCGGCTCCAGCCGGTTGATCGCCCGGCAAAGCGTGGACTTGCCCGAGCCGGAGGGCCCGATCACCACGACGACCTCGCCGCGGCCGACCGTCAGCTCGATGTCCCGCAGGACGTGCAGGTCCCCGAAGTGCTTGTTGACACCGCGCATCTCGATCAGCGGCGTGAATCCGGACGCGCCACCCTGCGCGGGCCCCGGGCCTGCGGTCACCTGGCGCGCCGGCCCTTCAGCAGCCAGCCCAGCGCGCCGCCGGCGACCAGCGTGGCCAGCAGGGCGATCCACAACGGCGCGGTGACGGTGAACACCCAGAACTGGATCCTCACCTTTTCGAGGTTGGCGAACAGGAACCACACCGCGAGGATGACGATGACGCCGATCCCGATGTACCGGGTGGGGATCCCGCCGATCTCACTGCGCTGGGGGCCGGACGAGCCGCCTGAAGTCTTGGTCACCGGAGCAGTCTGCGGGTCCGTGCCCCGGTTTGCCCGGTTACGCGCCCTTCCGCGCGGGCGGAGTAACCCGCACGGGGCAATCCGGCCCCGTGCGGGTTTGGAGCGGCCCGGGCCCGGCGCGCACCCGCCCGGACGGTGCTACCGCTCGTCCCGCCAGGAGCGCCACAGCGCCGCGTACGGGCCGCCGGCCGCGACCAGCTCCGGGTGGCTGCCGTACTCGCTGATCCGCCCGCCCTCGACCACCGCGATCACGTCGGCGTCGTGCGCGGTGTGCAGCCGGTGCGCGATGGCGATGACCGTCCGGCCCTCCAGCACCCGGGAGAGCGAACGCTCCAGGTGCCGGGCGGCGCGCGGGTCGAGCAGCGAGGTGGCCTCGTCCAGCACGAGGGTGTGCGGATCGGCCAGCACCAGGCGGGCCAGGGCGAGTTGCTGGGCCTGCGGCGGAGTCAGCGCGGCGCCGCCGGAGCCGACCTCGGTGTCCAGGCCCTCCGGGAGGGCCTCCACCCAGCCGCCGGCGTCCACCGCGTCGAGCGCGGCCCGCAGTTCGGTGTCATCGGCCCCGGGCGCGGCGAGCCGCAGGTTGTCCCGCAGCGTGCCGACGAAGACGTGGTGCTCCTGGTTGACGAGTGCCACTTCGGCCCGGACCCGTTCGGCCGGCATCCGCGCGAGCGCCGCCCCACCGAGCGTGACGCTCCCCCGGCCGGGCGCGTAGATCCCGGCCAGCAGCCGCCCGAGGGTGGACTTGCCCGCCCCGGACGGCCCGACCAGCGCCACCCGGCTGCCCGGAGCGACGTCCAGGCTGATCCCGTGCAGGACGTCCGCGCCCTCGCGGTAGCCGAACCGCACGTTCCTGGCCTCGACCCGGCGGCCGTCCGGGCTCACGCCCTCGTCCCCCTCGTGCTCCGGCACCTCGCGGACGCCGACCAGCCGGGCCAGCGAGGCCTGCCCGATCTGCAGCTCGTCGTACCAGCGCAGGATCAGGTCGACCGGGCCGGTGAGCATCTGCGCGTACAGCACCCCGGTGGTCAACTGGCCGACGGTGATCCACCCGCGCAGGGTGAGCAGGCCGCCGACCACCAGCGTGGCCAGCACCGCCGAGGTGTAGACCGCGTCGATGGACGGGAACCACACCGAGCGCAGCCACAGCGTGTACCGCTCCCAGGCGAGCCACTCGCGCAGCTTGCGGTCCGTCAGCCGGACCCGCTGGTCGCCCAGGCGCAGCGCCTCGACCGTCCGCCCGGCGTCCACCGTCTCGGCGAGCACGGTGTTCACCGCGGCGTACCCGGCCGACTCGTTGCGGTAGGACTGCGGCGCGCGCCGGAAGTACCATCGCGAACTGGCCAGCAGCAGCGGCAGCCCGACCAGCGAGGTGAGCGCGAGCAGCGGCGAGGTGACCACCAGCGCGCCGAGCACGAGCAGCAACGACACGACGGCGACGGCGAGTTCGGGCACCGCCTCGCGCACGGACTTGTCCAGCCGGTCGATGTCGGTGGTGCCCCGGGAGACGAGGTCACCGGTGCCGGCCCGCTCCAGCACGCCGGTGGGCAGCGCGACCGCGCGGACCAGGAAGTCCTCGCGCAGGTCGGCGAGGACCCGCTCGCCGAGGATCGCGCCGCGCATCCGGGACCAGCCGGTGAAGGCGGACTGCACCGCCAGCGCCAGCAGGTACCAGCCGACGGCGACGGCGATGGCGGCCCCGGCGGTCCCGGCGGCCAGCGACTCGACCAGGCCGCCGAGCACCCAGGGCCCGACCAGTCCGGCCACCGTGGCCACCGAGTGCAGCGCCACCACCCCGCAGAAGGCCCCGCGGTGGCGCCGTGCGAGCAGCCGCAGGTACGCGCGCACGGCGGCCGGGGAGCCGACCGGCAGGGTGGCGGCCGGCCCCTGCTCCTGATGCAGAGGGGGCTTCATGACGTACTCCTCGCTTGCGTCGCAGGACAGTTGACGGACGTGCTCACGCAACCCCCTCCCCGGCCCCCACCGAAGCCGCCTCCTCCGCGGGTGCGGCATCCCCTTCCCGGCCGGCATCCTCGTCACGGGTGACCACCGACCGGTACGCGGGCTCCGTCCGCATCAGGTCGCGGTGGCGCCCGGCCACGACCGCCCGGCCGTCGCGGACCAGCACCACCCGGTCCGCCTGGTCGAGCAGCAGCGGGCTGGTCGCGAACACCACCGTGGTGCGCCCGGCCCGGACGTCCCGGAGCCCGGTGGCGATCCGCGACTCGGTGTGGGCGTCCACCGCGCTGGTGGGCTCGTCCAGGACGAGCACCGGCGGGTCGGCCAGCAGCGCGCGGGCCAGCGCGAGCCGCTGGCGCTGCCCGCCGGACAGGGACCGGCCGCGCTCGGTGATCCGGGCCTTCATCACGTCGCCCTCGCACTCCGGCGAGCCCTCCACCAGGGCCTCCAGCACGTCGTCGGAGCGGGCGGCCGCGAGGGCCTCGGCCACCGACACCCGGCCCGAGGACGGGATGTCGAACATCCCGGCCAGCGTGCCGGAGAGCAGCACCGGCTCCTTGTCGTGGACCAGCACCGCCGCCCTGGCCTCGGCCAGCGGCACCGTGTCCAGCTCCGTCCCGCCGAGCCGGGCGGAGGGCTGCCGCTCGCCCTCGGCCGCCGGGACGTGCCCGCCGAGCCGCTCGGCGAGCGCCGCGGCGACGTCCGGGTCGCCGCAGACCACGGCGGTCAGCTCGCCGGCTCGCGCGGTCAGCCCGGTCGCCGGGTCGTACAGGTCGGCGTTGGCCGGCCGGGTCAGCACGGCCTCGGCCGCGCCGCTGGTCCGGCGCAGCGAGAGCACCCGAACGGCGCGGCCCGCGGAGACCCGGGCGACGCTCCAGGCGTGCGCGGCCTCGCCCAGGATCCGCAGCGGCGCCGCCAGGAAGGCGGTGGCGCCGTACACGGCGATCAGCGTGCCGACGGCGAGCTCGCCGGAGGCCGCCAGCCGGGCGCCGTACCAGGTGACCCCGACGACGAACAGGCCGGGCAGGAGCACCTGTTGGGCCTGCATCAGCGACCACAGGCGGGCCGAGCGGACGGCCGCGGCGCGGACCTTCTGGGAGGCGGCGCGGTACCGCTCCAGGAACAGCTCCTCGCCGCCGATACCGCGCAGCACCCGCAGCCCGGCGACGGTGTCGGCGGCCAGCTCGGTGGCCTTGCCGCCGAGTGCGCGCTGCTTCTCGTAGCGCCGCTCGAACGGCCCGATCAGCGGCCAGACGGAGGCCGCGAGCACCGGCACGCCGAGCAGCACGCCGGTGCCGAGCACCGGTTCGGCCACCAGCACGACCGTGCTGACGGCCAGCCAGACGATCACCGCGGCCCGGACGCGGGCGACGAGCTCGACGTACCAGCCGATCCGCTCGACGTCCCCGCTGCCGACCGCGACGACCTCGCCGGTGGCGATCCGCCGGGACAGCCCGGCACCGAGGTGCGAGGCCTGCCGGGCCACCAACTGCCGTACGTGGGTGGCCGCGTGGATCCAGTTCCAGACCGCCTGGCGGTGCAGCAGCACGGTGCCGAGCGAGGCGGTCGCGGCGAGCAGCACGGCGAGGGCGCCGGCCCGCCAGATCCCGGCCGCGTCGCCGTCCACGGCGGCCTGGACGCCGTGTCCGAGCGGTATGGGCAGGGCGGCCTGACCGCCCATCTCCAGCAGGGCCCAGCAGGTGGAGAGCACCTGTCCGCGCCGCTGGCCGCGCTGCAGCCAGCGCAGGAAGGCGAGGGGTGAGGAGAGGTCGGGACGGCCGGGATCGGCCAAGGGGAGGGATGCGAGCGGCATGACACTCCGATGGCGGTGGTTCGGGGGGTGGTTCCGGATTGTTCGGAGGTGGTACGGGGCAGCACTCGGCACGGCGGCGCGGCGACGGTAACGCGCCCGGCAACGGGCCGGGCGGACAAGGGAAGGGCACGAAGGGCCCGTGTCTCAGGAGGCCATGGCCGCGAGCCTGCCAACCCCGGTGTGATCCGCGCAACAGGTTTTCCGCGCCCTCCGTCGCGGTTTCCCGCCCGGACGGCCCACAGCCCCGCAAGGTTCACCCGAACGGCGGGAACAAACCCGTCGAAACGCCAGTTTCCCCACCTGGAACCCATGGTCGACCAGGAGGGCACCCCTTCCCGTGAGCAACATCCCCAGCGTGACCCTGAACGACGGCACGCGGATCCCGCAGCTCGGCTTCGGCGTGTGGCAGGTCCCGGACAGCGAGGCCACCCCGGCCGTCCGCACCGCCATCGAGGCCGGCTACCGGTCCATCGACACCGCGGCGATCTACGAGAACGAGGCGGGCACCGGCCAGGCGATCACCGAGGCGCTGGCCGGCGGTGTGGCCCGCGAGGACCTCTACGTCACCACCAAGCTGTGGAACTCCGGCACCCGCGACTGGTCCGGCGCGCAGGGCCGGGACGCGGTCCTGCGCGAGTTCGACATCTCGCTGGCCAAGCTGGGCCTGGAGTACATCGACCTCTACCTGATCCACTGGCCGCGCCCGATGCACGGCAGCTACCTCAACGTCTGGAAGGCCTTCGAACAGCTCAAGGCGGACGGCCGGGTCAAGTCCATCGGCGTCTCGAACTTCGGCCCCGAGCAGCTGACCCGCCTGATCGACGAGGCCTCGGTCGTCCCGGCGCTCAACCAGGTCGAGCTGCACCCGTACTTCCCGCAGACCGAGCTGCGCGCCTTCCACGCCCAGCACGGCATCGCCACCGAGGCGTGGAGCCCGCTGGGCCAGGGCAAGGACCTGCTCGCCGAGCCGGCGCTGGTGAAGATCGCCGAGAAGCACCGCCGCACGGTCGCCCAGGTCGTGCTCCGCTGGCACCTGCAGAGCGGCGTGATCGCGATCCCGAAGTCGGTCACCCCGTCCCGTATCCGGGAGAACCTGGACGTGACCGGCTTCGAGCTGGACGCGGAGGACCTCGCCGCGATCGCCGGCGTCGCCACCGGCGAGCGCATCGGCCCGGACCCGCAGGGCTTCGACTGGAACTGAGCCCGGCCCCGAACCCGGCGCCGCCGGCAACCGCCACCTGACCGGCAGGCCGGCCGCCCCGCAAACCGACCCGCCAACCGGCAGACCAGCCGACCGGCGGTCATACCGAAAGACCGCCCACCCCGTTCAGGAGTGGGCGGTCTTCGGCATGCCCGGAACGGACCCATGCCGCAAATATGTGAGCACACAAGCACACAATCGCTAGGACATAAGTCCGACCCCCGCCCCGACCCACCCCCGTCCGACCCACGGCCGTCCGTACGTTGGCGAATCGTTTTGGCTGGAGCTCAAAGGGCGGAGACTAGAGCCTGGCGGCCTTGGCGATCAGCGCCAGCGCCGGACCGTGCTCGTGCTCCTCCAGCGGCGCCAGCAGCAGCTGCTGGACCTTGGCGACGCCCGCCGCCGAGCGGTGCAGCAGGTCCTGGCCCGCCGGCGAGAGCGAGAGCAGGTTGCGCCGCCCGTCCGAGGGGTCGCGTCGGCGCTGCACCAGGCCACGGCGGACGAGACGGCTCACCATCTCGGCCATCGTCGCCTTGTCCAGCGACGCCAGTTCACCGACCGTCCGCTGATCGGCGCCCGGTTCCAGCTCCAGCGCGTCGAGCACCGCGTACTGCGGAGCGGTCAGCTCCGCGCCGACGTGCTCCGACCAGAGCTTGGTGTGCACCTGCTGGCCGACCCTGATCAGGTAGCCGATCGCCCGCTGGGCGTCCAGTATCGGCCGCGCATCGCTGTACACGACCGCCGCGGGCTCCAGCCTGGCTATCTTGGCCATCACCCGGACGATCTCGACCTGCTCCTCCGCGCCGAGCGGCTCGAACAGGGTCCGCTGCACGCGGACCACGCCTCCGGTGGCCTCGCGCACCGCCTGGGCCCCGCTCTGCGACAGAGCGAGGAGTTTGCGCCGGCCGTCGGCCGGGTCGCGCCTTCTCAGCACCAGGCCGCGGCGGACCAGCCGCGCGACCATCTCCGCCATCGTGGCCTTGTCCAGCGAGGCACGCTCGCCGACCGTCCGCTGGTCCGCGCCCGGTTCCAGGGCGAGGACCAGCAGCACGGCGAACTGCGGAGCCGTGAGATCGGCTCCGACGTGTTCGGACCACAGTCGCGTGTGGACCTGCTGTGCAACGCGGATGAGGTGTCCGGGCGACTGCTGCAGTCGCGCGGACACGCGGGTCGTCGGGATCTCCCCCAGCACCATGTATCCGTCCCGATGTCACACCCGGTGTGTGTGGGACACCCGGGTGGGGCAGTAACGGCGAGTGGGCGTCCCGCTATGAGGGAGGGCGCTCCAGCCGTGCAGCCGGTGGCTGCTGGCGGACACTATACAAACGGCAGGCCCTCGCTGGCAGGCAGGGGCGGATAGTAGACGCAGGTTCGGCAACATTGGCATATTTACGCGCCGCCACGCCTTCTCGGTAACCCGTTCTCACCAGAAAGCCGACCGGTCGGTCCTTACCCACTGTCACCTGCGCGTCTCCGCCCTGGCCGCCTTTCCTACTCGCGGGTAGGGTGTGGCCAGCGTCACCCGGGGGACGTCCTCCCTGGGAAAATCCTGAGAGAGAGACGAGAGCGAGCATGACCGAGCAGAGCACCCCCCGGGTCGCCGTCGTCACCGGTGCCGCACGCGGCCTGGGCGCCGCCACCGCCGTCCGGCTGGCCGCCGACGGCTACGCGGTCGCCGTCCTCGACCTGGACGAGGCGGCCGGCAAGGACACCGTCGACCGGATCACCGCCGCGGGTGGCAAGGCCCTCGCGGTCGGCGCCGACGTCTCGGACGCCGGGCAGGTCCAGGCCGCCGTGGACCGGGTGGCGGCCGAGCTCGGCGCCCCCGTCGTCCTGGTCAACAACGCGGGCGTGCTCCGCGACAACCTGATCTTCAAGATGTCCGAGTCCGACTGGGACACGGTCATGAACGTCCACCTGCGCGGCGCCTTCCTGATGACCCGCGCGGTGCAGAAGCACATGGTGGACGCCGGGTTCGGCCGCATCGTCAACCTGTCCTCCTCGTCCGCCCAGGGCAACCGCGGCCAGGCCAACTACTCGGCCGCCAAGGCGGGCCTGCAGGGCTTCACCAAGACTTTGGCCATCGAGCTCGGCAAGTTCGGCATCACCGCCAATGCCGTGGCCCCGGGATTCATCGCCACGGACATGACAGCAGCCACCGCGGCTCGGGTCGGCATGGACTTCGAAGACTTCAAGCGGGCCGCGGCCTCACAGATCCCGGTCCAGCGGGTCGGTCTGCCTGAGGACGTGGCCCACACCATCTCCTTCCTCGCGAGCGAGGGCGCCGGCTTCGTCTCCGGCCAGGTGATCTACGTCGCAGGCGGACCCCTCGACTGAGCACGGAACCTACACAGGGTGACCACGGGGCGGGTGGCCGGGCGGACCGGCCGCCCGCCCCCGGTCTTTTTACCGAGCCTTTTGAAGAATGATTCGAACACCACACGGACTTTCGATCGTGGATTAGCGGAAATCACTCCCCCGACCACCCGCCGGCAACCGGATTGTCGATTTCCCGGGGAAATGACAATTCCCTCCGGAATGGCACGGGACGGATGGGTAAGGTCACCCCCGTGCAAGCCCCGAGTACCTCCCGGCAATTCCCGAACCAGGGACCGGAGAACACCGCCGACCGCCCCGGACGGTCGGCCCCGGACCGGCCCGTGCACCCGGCCCCGGACCGCCACCAGCACCCCGGCCCGGACGGCACCGAGCCCGGCTGGCCCCCGATGAGCCGCCGCCGCGCCCTCCTGCTCGCCGCCACCTGTGCCGTCTACCTGCTGGTACTGGCCGGTGTACTCCTCAACACCGACCTCGTCGACCTCGACTGGTCGGTCCGGCTGCTGCGCCCCTACGAGCGCTGGCCCAGTCTGGAGCCGCTGCTCGAAACCTGGGTGGTGGCCGGCCAGCGCGGCCCCTCCGCGATCGCCGCCTTCGCCTGGCTCGCCTGGCGCGCCCACCGGCTCGGCAGGCTCCGCCCCCTCCTGGTGATGGGCATCGCCCTGCTGCTGCTCAACGTCACCGTCGGCGCGGTCAAGATCGTCACCGGCCGGCTCGGCCCGCACTACGCCCAGTACGTCGGCTCCCCCGAGCTCTTCTCCGGCGGCACGATCTTCCCCTCCGGTCACACCGCCAACGCGGTCGTCACCTGGGGCGTGCTCGCCTACCTCGCGGTCCGCTGGCGCCGCACCGGCGCGCTGATCGCCGCTGCCACGGCCTGCTCGATCGGTCTGACCACCGTCTACCTGGGCACCCACTGGGTGACCGACGTCCTGGCCGGCTGGGCCGCCGGACTGCTGGTGCTGCTCTCGCTGCCCCTGCTGGAGCCGCTCGTCACCACGATCGAACAGCGCCTCACCCGCCGCCGAGTCCACCGGAGCGGCTGAGCGAAGGACGGGTCAACGGCCGGGGCCGAAGCCGGCGCTCACCCCTCCCAGCTGCGCTCCACCACCCCGCCGCGCACCGCGAGGTTGAGCCGCCCCTCCCGGTAGTCCATGGTGGTCATCGCGTCCGGCTCCAGCACCCGGACCGACGCCCACCCGTGCCGCCGGGCCAGCTCCCGCGCCCGCTCGATCCGCAGCCCCGCGTAGCCCTCGGCGTCCCCCTCCGGCCCGTCCCAGGCCTGGCCCGCACCCATCGGATCCGTGCCTCCGGCCCCCGGTCCCACCGCGCCCGATCCCGTCATCGCCCCTCCCCGGCCCGTCCCTCGGACGTACGCTGGAATCGTAGCCCGCACCCGCGCGGCCGGGAGGTGAACGAGGATGCGCACCACGACCCCGCGACGCTGGCGCAGCGGCACCGAGCCCTCGACCGCCCGCAGCGACCTCAAGCTGCGCTACCTGCTGTCGCTCACCTTCACCCCGCTGTTCGCGCTCGCGACGGCGGCCTTCGCGGTCTGGGCGGCCAACTCCCCGTCGTACGGGGCCCCGAGCAGCGGCACCCTCACCGGCTTCGCCGTCGCCATGGGCCTGCTCACCCTGTTCGCCGCCGTCGACCTCGTCGTGGTCGTCCGGCGCCGCCGGACCGAGCGCTGACGCGGTGTCTCCCCGGAGTGGGAGGTCGCCACCGACTTCCCACTCCACAGCCCTTTCCACCCCACAGCGGCTTCCACTCCACAACCGCATCCCGCTCCGTCCGCAGAGGGCTCAGCGGTTGCCGACCGCCTGCTTCACCAGCGTCCGCCCGAAGTCCCACATCAGCCCGCTCCCCCGGTGCGCGTCGTCCATGACGTCGGTGAACGCCGTGACGAACCGGTCCACGTCCCGCTCGGTGATGATCAGCGGCGGGATCAGCTTGATCACCTCCAGGTGGTCCCCGGACACCTGGGTCAGGATCCGGTGGCGCTGGAGCAGCGGCACGACCACCATCTGGGCGAACAGCCCCTTGCGGGCCGCCTGGAGCGCGGTCCACCCGGTGCGCAGCTTGAGCGACTTGGGCCGGCCGAACTCGATGCCGATCATCAGCCCCTTGCCGCGCACCTCGGCCAGCAGCTCGTACGTGTCGACGAGCTCGGCGAGCCGCTCCCGCAAGTGGTCGCCGACCTGCCGGGCGTTCTCGACCACCTTCTCGTCGCGCATGACCTCCAGGGTCGCGAGCCCGGCCGCCATCGCCTGGGCGTTGGCGCCGAAGCTGGCCGAGTGGACGAGCACCCGGTCCATCGAGGAGTACACCTTCTCGAAGATCCAGCCCTTGCCGAGCGTCGCCCCGACCGGCACGTACCCGCCCGAGAGCGCCTTGGCCGCGCACACCAGGTCGGGCAGCACGCCCTCCTCGTGCTGGTAGGCGAAGAACTCGCCGGTGCGGCCGATCCCGGTCTGCACCTCGTCGCAGATCAGCAGCGCCTTGTGCTCGTGCACCAGATCCTGAGCCGCGCGCAGCCAGCCGGGCGGCGGCGCGAGAACGCCCTTGCCCTGGATCGGCTCGACGATCAGGGCCGCGACGTCACCGCGCTTCAACTCCTTGGCCAGCGCGCCGAGATCGCCGAGCGGGACGGCGGTGTCGGGCAGCAGTGGGCCGAAGCCCTTTCGGAAGCCGCTCTCCCCGTTGACGGAGAGCGAGCCGGCGGTCAGCCCGTGGAAGGCGTGGTCCGCGTACAGCACCCGCTTGCGCCCGGTGGCGTAGCGGGCGAACTTGAGCGCGGTCTCGACCGCCTCGGTGCCGCTGTTGCCGAAGAACACCCGGTCCAGCCCCGGCGCGTGCGACAGCAGCCGCTCGGCCAGCAGCCCGGGCAGCGGCGAGCAGTCGAAGCGGACGAGGTCGGGCAGGTCGAGGTCCATGACCTGCTGGATCGCCGAGCGCACCGCGGGGTGGTGGCGGCCGAGGGCGAAGATGCCGAAGCCGGCCAGCATGTCGAGGTACTCGTTGCCCTCGGCGTCGTAGAAGTACGGGCCCTGGGCGCGCTCGTAGAACTTGTCGAAGCCGATGGTGTGGAGCATCCGCGGCAGCTGCGGGTTGAGGTAGCGACCGTGCAGCTCGTACCGCTCGGCACCGCGTTCGGCGATCAGGGCGGCGAGATCGAAAGCGGTGCGGTCGGGGTCAGCCGGCATGGCGCGGGTTCGCTCCTCGGGTCGGTAGCAGGTTCTTGGCGAAGACGGCGGTCTGGGCCGCGACCCCGGTGCCGCTCAGCCCGGCCTCCTCCAGGATCTCACCGCGGGCGGCATGGTCGAGGAACTCCTGGGGCAGCCCGAGCACCCGCACCGGCACGTCGACGCCGGCGTCGCGCAGCGCCTGCGCGACGGCGGCCCCGACGCCGCCCGTGCGACCGTTGTCCTCGACGGTGACCACCAACCGGTGGGCGGCGGCGAGTTCGGGCAGCACCGGGTTGACGGGCTTGACCCAGCGCGGGTCGACGACCGTCGCGGTGAAGCCCTCGGCGATCAGCAGCCGGGCCGCGTCCAGGCAGGCCGGCGCGGTGGTGCCGACGGCGACCAGGAGGATCTCGGGCAACTCGCCGGTACGCAGCAGGACGTCCACCCCGCCGATCCGTTCGACGGCCGGGACGGCGGGCCCGATCGTCGCCTTGGGGAAGCGGACGACGGTGGGAGCGTCGGCGACGTCGACGGCCTCGCGCAGCTGGGCGCGCAGTTGGTCGGCGTCGCGCGGGGCGGCGAGCCGCAGCCCGGGCACGACCTGGAGGATCGACATGTCCCACATGCCGTTGTGCGAGGCGCCGTCCGGCCCGGTCACCCCGGAGCGGTCGAGGGCGAAGGTGACGCCGAGCCGGTGCAGGGCGACGTCCATCAGCACCTGGTCGAACGCCCGGTTCAGGAAGGTCGCGTAGACGGCGACGACGGGGTGCAGGCCGCCGGTCGCGAGGCCGGCCGCGCTGGTGACGGCGTGCTGCTCGGCGATGCCGACGTCGAAGATGCGCTCCGGGTAGGCCTTGGCGAACCGTTCCAGCCCGACCGGCTGGAGCATCGCCGCGGTGATCGCCACCACGTCGGGCCGCTCCGCGCCGAGCGCGACCATCTCCTCGCCGAACACCGAGGTCCACGAGATCCCGCCGCTGGGCGAGATCGGCAGGCAGGTGTAGGGGTCGATCGGGTTGACGGCGTGGAAGCGGTCGGCCTCGTCCAGCTCGGCGGGCCGGTAGCCGCGCCCCTTGACGGTCAGGCAGTGCACGATGACCGGGCCGCCGAAGTTCCGGGCCTGGCGCAGCGCCTGCTCGACGGCGCCGAGGTCGTGGCCGTCGATCGGCCCGAGGTACTTGAGCCCGAGGTCCTCGAACATGCCCTGTGGGGCGAAGGCGTCCTTGAACCCCTTCTTGGCACCGTGCAGCGCGTCGAAGATCGGCTGGCCGACCAGCGGGGTGCGCTGCAGCGCTTCCTTGCCGAGGGCGAGGAAGCGCTCGTAGCCCTGGGTGGTGCGCAGGGTGGCGAGGTGGTTGGCGAGGCCGCCGATGGTCTTCGCGTAGGAGCGCTCGTTGTCGTTGACGACGATGACGAGCGGCCGGTCCTTGGCGTCGGCGATGTTGTTGAGCGCCTCCCAGGCGAGCCCGCCGGTGAGCGCGCCGTCGCCGATGACGGCGACGGTGTGCCGGTCGTGCTGGCCGAGCAGCTGAGCGGCCTTGGCGAGCCCGTCGGCGTAGGAGAGGGCGGTGGAGGCGTGCGAGTTCTCGACGAGGTCGTGCTCGGACTCGGCGCGCGAGGGGTAGCCGGAAAGACCGTCCTTCATGCGCAGTCGGCTGAAGTCCTGGCGTCCGGTGAGGAGTTTGTGGACGTAGCTCTGGTGGCCGGTGTCGAAGACGATCCGGTCGTGCGGGGAGTCGAAGACCCGGTGCAGCGCGATGGTCAGCTCCACCACGCCGAGGTTCGGACCGAGGTGCCCGCCGGTCCGGGTGACGGCCTCGATCAGGAAGTCGCGGATCTCCTCGGCGAGCAGCGGCAGTTCGGCCGCGGGGAGCTTGCGCAGGTCGGCCGGGGACGTGACGCTGGAGAGCAGTGACATGGGTACACCTCACGACTGGACTGGTGCGGTGGTGCCCTCGCCTCGAGGGGCTGGGTCGGCCCGGGCACGGCGCCCGGGCCGGTCGGGTGGAGCGGTCGGGTCCCCGGTCAGCGGCCGCGGTTGGCGCTGACGGTCTCGGTGATGGCGCGCAGTGACTCCTTGAGCGAGCCCATGGTGGCGAGCACCGCCGTGGGCTCGTAGCCGCAGTGGGCCATGCAGTTGTCGCAGCGCGGGTCCCGGCCGCGCCCGTACTTGCTCCAGTCGGTATTCTCGACCAGCTCGCGGTAGGTGGGCACGTAGCCGTCGGCCATCAGGTAGCAGGGCCGCTGCCAGCCGAACAGCGAGTAGTTGGGGATGCCCCACGGCGTGCACTCGAAGTCCTTCTTGCCCTCCAGGAAGTCCAGGAAGAGCGGACTGTGGTTGAGCCGCCAGCGCCGGCGGTTGCCGCCGGCGAAGGCCCTGCGGAACAGCTCGCGGGTCTGGGTGACGCCGAGGAAGTGCTCCTGGTCGGGGGCCTTCTCGTAGGCATAGGCCGGGGAGATCATCATCTCGTCGACCTTGAGCTCGTCGTTGAGGTAGTCCAGCACCTCGATGACGGTCTGCGGGGTGTCGGTGTTGAAGAAGGTGCTGTTGGTGGTGACCCGGAAGCCGCGCCGCTTGGCCTCCCTGATCGCCGCCACCGCCTCGTCGAAGGTGCCCTCCTTGGCCACCGACTCGTCGTGCCGTTCGCGCATGCCGTCGATGTGCACGGCGAAGGTGAAGTACGGCGAGGGCCGGAACTTGTCGATCTTCTTGCGCAGCAGCAGCGCGTTGGTGCAGAGGAAGACGTACTTGCGGCGCTCCACCAGCTGCCGGACGATCTCGTCGATCTGCGGGTGCATCAGCGGCTCGCCGCCGGCGATCGAGACCATCGGCGCACCCGACTCCAGGACCGCGCCGACCGCCTGGGCGACCGGCATCCGCTGCTTCAGCACGCCCGCCGGGTGCTGGATCTTGCCGCAGCCCTCGCACGCGAGGTTGCACGCGAACAGCGGCTCCAGCTCGACGATCAGCGGAAACTTGTCCCGCCGCTTGAGCAGCCTCTGCTGCATCAGGTAGGTGCCGACCCGCACGGTCTGGCGCAACGGCATGGCCATGACTAGCTCGCCTCCTGGGGGAGCGTCGAGGATGTGGGGTGGTGCAGTTCCCCGCGGTCGGACGGCAGCTCCTGCCGGTACCAGTCGACGAGGGCGGGGACGGTCGCGCGCAGGGCCCGCCAGGCGCGCACCCCCGCAGGGAGCGTCCCGGGCCGCAGCAGCTCCCGCTCGGGGGTGTCCACCACGACCCGCAGGACGGCCGCGGGCAGCGCGGGCCGCAGCTCGCGCAGCGCGGCGAGGACGGCGGCGGCCTCCATGTCGACGGCGAGCGCGCCCTGGACGTGCAGGGCCCGCCGTTCGATGCCGCGGACCACGTGGTCGGCGGTGTGGTGCACCCCGGTGTGCACGACCAGCCCGCACTCCTTGAGGGCCCGGGCGAGGCCGGCGGCCGAGCCGACCGGGAACAGGTTGCCCTCCGGGTCGCGCACGCCGTCGGCGGCGACGACGTCCCCCGGGGCGATCCCGGGACCGACGGCCGCGCCGAAGCCCGCCACCACGACCGCGCCGTAGCCGCCCGGGGCGGAGCCGAGCACCCGGCGCACCGCGTGGCCGGCCCGCCGCCGGCCGACCCCGGTGCGCAGCAGCACCGGCGGCCCGCCGGCCGAGCCGCGCCAGTCCCCTCCGCGCAGGGCCCAGACCTCGGGGCCCAGCGCGCAGAGCACCAGCAGGGGCGGGGTGGTCACCGCGACGCCCCGATCACCGGGCCGCCGCTCTCCCGCAGGGCCGCCGGGCCGCCGCCCAGGTAGCGGCCGAGCGCGGTGACGGGGAAGACCAGCCGGTACAGGTGGTAGTTGATGGAGAAGTCCCACGGGAAGCCGGTGCCGGTGAACTGCGGCTCGTCCCACGTGCCTTCGGGCAGCTGGGTGCGCACCAGCCAGTCCACCCCGCGCTCCACCGCCGGGTTGGCCCGGCCGTCCGGGCCCTCGCCGGCCGCGAGCAGCGCCATCAGCGCCCACGCGGTCTGCGAGGCGGTCGAGTCGCCGCGCCCGGCCCAGCGCGCCGGGTCGTCGTAGGAGCGCATGTCCTCGCCCCAGCCGCCGTCGGCGTTCTGCCGGTCCTCCAGCCAGCGGACGGCCTGGCGGATCGCCGGGTGCTCGTCCGGCACGCCGGCCGCGACGAGGGCGGGCAGCACCGAACCGGTGCCGTAGATGTAGTTGGTGCCCCAGCGGCCGAACCAGGAGCCGTCGGCCTCCTGGTTGCGCAGCAGCCACTCGACGCCGCGCCGGGTGCGCTGGTCCCGCGCCTGCCCCACCTCGGCGAGCATCTCGACGACGTGCGCGGTGACGTCGGCGGACGGCGGGTCGACCACCTCGCCGAAGTCGCAGAACGGCAGCTTGTTCGGCAGCGTGCTGGTGTTGTCGACGTCGAAGGCGCCCCAGGCCCCGTTCCTGGACTGCATGCCGAGGTTCCAGCGCACCCCGCGGTCCACCGCCCCGTCGACCCGCGCCGGGTCGGGGTGGGCGACCCGGCGCAGCGCCAGCACCACCTCGGCGGTGTCGTCGATGTCCGGGTAGGTGTCGTTCTCGAACTCGAACGCCCAGCCGCCGGCCTCCAGCGAGGGCCGCCGCACGCTCCAGTCGCCGCGCTTGCGGATCTCCTCGCCGAGCATCCAGTCGACGGCGCAGACCAGCGCCGGGTGGTCGGCCGGCAGCCCGGCGTCGACCAGGGCGATGGTGGCCAGGCAAGTGTCCCAGACCGGGGACTGGCAGGCCTCCAGCCAGCGCATCCCGTCCTCGGTGTGCACGGTGAAGCGGTCGAAGGCGGCGAGCCCGGCCTGCATCACCGGGTGCTCCAGCTCGTAGCCCTCCAGGTGCAGGGCGATCAGCGAGTAGACGGCGGGAGGCTGGATGCCGCCCCAGCAGCCGTCGGCCTCCTGCCGCTCGACGATCCAGCGGCAGGCCCGGGAGATGGCGTGCTTGCGCAGCGGGCGCACGGCGCGGCGGTGGTAGGCGTGCAGGATGTTGTCGAGGCGCTCGAACAGGCCGTCCCAGGTGGTGGCGGGGGCGAGCGGCCGGTCGGGGAAGGGGTGCGCGGGGTCGGTGTGCAGCTCGGTGAGCGCGAAGGGCGCCGGACGGACCGGGCGGTGGGCCGAGACGATGGTCAGCGGGACGATGGTCTGGCGGGCCCAGCAGCCGAACGCGTAGATGTTCAGCGGCAGCCACCTGGGCAGGAAGATGATCTCGGGCGGCATCTCGGGCAGCCGCTCCCAGGGCCACCAGCCGAAGAGCGCGAGCCAGATCCGGGTGAACACCCGGGCGGCGGCGATGCCCCCGGCCAGGCGGACGTAGTGCGCGGCGGCCTGCATGTGCGGCGCGTCCGGGTCGTCGCCGGCGAGTTTGAGGGCGACGTACGCCTCGACGGTCGTGGACAGTTCGGGCGGCCCGCCGTGGAAGGTGGCCCAGGTGCCGTCCTCCCGCTGCTGGGAGCGGATCCACTCGGCGGTGGCCCTGGTCTGCTCCTCGGTGCGGATTCCCAGGAACTGCCGGAGCAGTAGGTCCTCCGCGTCCATGGTGACGTTGGTCTCCAGGTCGCCCTTCCACCAGCCCTCCGGACTCTGCAGCGAGAGCAGGTGGGTGGTGGCCCGGGCCAGTGCCTCCCGGGCGTCGGCCGGCCCGCGGGCCGCCTCCCCGCCCGGCCGGGGCGGGGCGGGGTCCTCGGGCTGCCACTGCCCGGTGCCCAGCAGCACCGGGGGGCGGTCGCCCACCGCGACCGGCTCGGGATCGTACTCAGGGTCGAGCCGGCCGTCCGCGGTTGCTGTCAACGTAACGTCACCTCTCTCGTACCACCACGAATTCGGCGAGTGCGACGAAGTGCTCGCGCACCGGGTCGGACATGGGCACCTCGTCGAGGGCGGCGAGGGCGGTCGTGTGCTGGCGGCGGGCCTCCTCCTGGGTCCAGGCGCGGCCGCCGGCCTCCTCGATCAGCGCGGCCCGGGCGGCCAGCTCGGACTCGTTCTCCTCCCCGCGGCCCGACGGGTCGGCCAGCTGCTCGGCGAGCCGGCGCGACGCGGCGCCGCCCTCGGCCAGCGCGGCGGCGACCGGCAGGGACTTCTTGCGCTGGCGCAGGTCGCCCCAGTGCGGCTTGCCGGTGACCTCGGTGGCGCCCCAGATGCCGAGCAGGTCGTCCACCGCCTGGAAGGCCAGGCCCAGGTGGTGGCCGTAGCGCTGGAGGGAGTCGGAGACCTTGTCGTCGGCCCCGGCCAGTACGGCGCCGATCGCCGAGGCGGCGGCGAGCAGAGCGGCGGTCTTGCCGCCCTCCATCTCCAGGCACTCGGCGACGGTGACGCTGTCGCGCTGCTCGAAGGCGACGTCCATCGCCTGCCCGTCGATGAGCCGGCGGGTGGCGGTGGTGAGCAGCCGGACGGCGCGCGCGGCATCGGCGGCGCTCGCCGGTCCGGCTTCGCCGGCGTCGAGCAGCACCTCCGTCCCGAGCGTCGCCAGGGCGTCGCCGACCAGGATCGCCTGGGCCGGACCGAAGACCGTCCAGGCGGTGGCCCGGTGGCGCCGGGTCTCGTCACCGTCCATCAGATCATCATGGAGCAGGGAGAAGTTGTGCACCAGTTCAACAGCGACCCCGCCGGGCACGCCCACCTCCGCCGAGGCGCCCGCGGCCTGCGCGGACAGCAGCGCCAGCGCCGGGCGGACGGCCTTGCCGCCGTCGCCCTTCACCGGGGTGCCGTCGCGGTCGATCCAGCCGAAGTGGTAGGCCGCGACGGTGTCCATCGGTGCGGCCAAACGGGCGACGGCGGCGCGCAGCGGCGGGGTGCAGAGCGTGCGGCTGCGGGCCAGCAGCTCCGGCACCGAGACCGGTTCGGCGTGCGCCGTGCCTCCCACGGCGGTGCCGGTGCGTGACTCCACGTGCGTTCCCTCTCCCTGGTGGTGCCGGACCGCGCGGGCCGGCCGGATGCTTGCGAGGTCGGTGCGCCCGGCGTGCCGGGCGCGACCGACGGTACGGCCGCCGGCTCTCGCGGGGTCGCCGGCGGCGGGGCCGCTCGTCACCTCGGCCACCTCCCGTCGCCCCGGTCCACCGGGCACCGGGCGCCGGCGGCGGCGAGCGCCGCGTCGGCCGCGGCGTGGCCGCTGCGCACGGCCCCCTCCATCGTCGCGGGCCAGCCGGTGGCCGTCCACGCACCGGCCAGCAGCAGGCCGGGCACGTCGGTGCGCGCCGAGGGGCGCAGGGCGGCGGTACCGGGGGCCGGGTCGAAGGTGGCGGTGCGCTCGCGGGTGACGAAGAAGTCCAGCACCTCGGCGCCGGCCGCGGCGGGCAGCAGCCGGGCGAGCTCGGGCAGGTAGCGCTCGCGCAGCTCGGCGACCGGCAGGTCGATCTCGTCCCGCACGGCGGACTGCGACAGCGCCAGGTACTGGGCGCCGGGGTGCGCGCGGCCGAGCGCGGTGGCGGCCAGGCCGGAGTGCGCGGTGCGGTCGAAGACCCACTGCACCGGGGAGTCGAGCGCGGCGAAGAAGGGGCGGCGCAGGACCTTGCGGCCGTAGACCACGTGGACGTTGAGGATCGGCGAGGTGCCGAAGCCGGCCAGGCGCTCCTGTGCGGGGATCGCGCCCTGCGGCAGCAGGGCGGCGGCGCTGTCCTGGGCACCGGCCAGGACGACGGTGTCGGCGGTGAGCAGCTCGCCGCTCTCCAGGCGCACGGCGTGCTGCTGCGCGCCGGGCTTGAACTCCGCCGCGCGGGCGCGCAGCAGCACCGTCACGCCGGCACGCTCCAGCTCCCCGAGCGCCCGGTCGTGGTGGATGGTGCCGAGCGGGACGGCGGCGATGCCGATGTCGGAGGCGCCCGGGTCGGAGAGCAGGCCGGTCTTGAACACCATGGCCGCGAGGGCCAGCGACACGTCGTCGGCGTAGGCGTTCAGGGTGGCGACGCCGACCAGGTCCCACAGGGCGGCGAGGGTCCGCTCGTTCTGCCCCCGGCGGCGCAGCCACGCGCCGAAGGACGTCCCGTCCAGCGCCGGGTCCCCGAGGTCGAGGCGCTGGAGGGCGAGCGCGCCGCGGACCACCCGGGCGCGGTCGGCCGGGCCGAGGTGCGGGTAGCGGGCGAGGCTGCCGGCCAGGTGCAGCGGGACGGGCAGGCCGGCCCGGCGCAGCCGGCCGAGGGTGCGCACGGGGGCGTCGGCGGGCCCGGTGACGGAGAGCACGGGGACGTCGAGCCGGTCCTGCAGATGGGTGAGCCGGGTGGCGCCGAGCCGGTCGAGCAGGCCGCGGTAGGCGGTGCAGCAGCGCAGGTAGACGTGCTGGCCGTTGTCGACGGTCAGCTCGCCGCGCCGGAAGGAGAAGGCGAGGCCGCCGAGCCGCGGCCGCCCCTCCACCAGGGTGACCCGCTGCCCGGCCTCGGCCAGGCGCAGCGCGGCGGTGATCCCGGCCAGACCGCCGCCGACCACGACGGCGGCCGGGCGCGCGGCAACGGCTCGCCCGGTCATCGGCCCTCCCCCTCGCGATCGCTGGACCGCCCGGCGGCGGCTGCTGCTGTGGTCAGCGCAGTCGTGGCCGACACGGCTCCACCCATGCGTGATTCCACGCTGACACAGCGTGACAGAACTGCGGCGAGAATCAAGAACGCCCCCCGGCGAGCCCGGAAAGCGCCACGTACGCCTTCTCCCAGCCCGGCAGCGAGACCCGGCCGCGCAGCACCGACTCGGGGTCGGCGGCGATCCGGCCGAGCAGCCGGTGGTAGATGCCGGCCATCGCGGCGGTGCAGGCGCGACTGCGGCGGTCGAGCATCGGCAGCAACCGCAGGCCCTCCTCGAACGCGGCCTGCGCGCGGGCGGCCTCGAAGGCGACCAGGCCGGTGAAGTCGGCGCCGGTCGGCGGCTTGGGCTGGGCGAAGCCCTGCTGGCAGCCGAACCGGACCAGGTCCTCGGTGGGCAGGTAGGTGCGGCCGTTCAGGGCGTCCTCGCGCAGGTCGCGCAGGATGTTGGTGAGCTGCAGCGCGAGGCCCAGGGTGTCGGCGTAGTGCGCCCCGCGCTCGGGGTCCTCGCAGCCGTACACGCCGAGCGACAGCCGGCCGATCGCGCCCGCCACGCAGCGGCAGTAGACCTTGAGCTCCTCGTACGTCTGGTACTCGGCGCCCTTGAGGTCCATCTCGACGCCGTCGATCAGCTCGTCGAAGCCGCCGAGCGGGATCGGGAAGCGCCGGGCCGCGTCCGCGAGGGCGACCTTGATCGGGTCCGTGTCGTCCTCGGCGACCCTGCCGGCGCGGACCTCGTCCAGCAGTTCCCGGGTGCGCAGCAGCGCCTCGGCCTTGCGGTCGGCGGGCAGGTCGCCGTCGCCGATGTCGTCCACCCGGCGGGCCAGGGCGTACAGGGCCGACATGGCCAGCCGTTTGGGCTCGGGCAGCAGCCGGATGCCGTAGCTGAAGTTACGCGCCTGCAGCCCGGTGACTGCCTCGCAGTACCGGTACGCCGCCATGACCTGGGCCGACGCCAGTGGTGATGCCGCCACTCGGGCGTTCACCTTCCCTTCGCGAAGATGGCCGCCGCCTTCGCTGCGAGGCGGCGCTTGTCCGGCTTCGCCTGCTGGGCGAGCACGTCGTACCCGGCGTCCGCGACGGCCGCCAGGGCCGCGTAGCCGCCTGCGGTGAATCCCGCCAGGAGCAGTCGAAGCCTCCCCCGAACCGTACCTACCAACGGCGCGCCGCGGTCGAGCAGGGTGCGGGCCCGCTCGGCCTCGAAGGCGATCAGTTCGCGGACGGCGCCGTCGGCGCGGGGCGCGGCGAGGTCGGCCTCGGTGACGCCGAAGCGCTCAAGGTCCTCGGCCGGCAGGTAGATCCGGCCGCGGGCGAGGTCCTCGGCGACGTCCTGGAGGTGTTCGACCACCTGGAGGGCGGTGCAGATCGCGTCGGACAGCTCGATCCGCTCGGGCGTGGAGACGCCGGCGATGGTGAGCACCAGCCGGCCCACGGGGTCGGCGGACAGGGTGCAGTAGCCGACGAGGTCGTCCCAGGTGGCGTAGCGGGCGGTGGTCTGGTCCACCCGGTTGGCCCCGATCAGACGGCGGAAGGGCTCGGGGGTCAGCCCGTGCTTGTCGACGACCGGGACGAGGGCGCGCATCAGCGGGTGCCGGGGCCGGTCCGCGGTGCCCGGGCGGAGCGCCGCCTCGAACACCCGGTCGAGGTCGCGCTCCAGTCCGTCGAGCAGGGCGAGCCGGAAGGCGACCTCCTCCGCGGCGGGCGGGCCGCACTGGGCCGAAGGGGTGGCCGGTGACGCCGGGAGCGGGGTGTCGACGCCGAGGAGGCGGGCGGCGCCGGCCGGGTCGGCGAGGTCACCGTCACCCGCGTCGTCGACCAGCCGGGCGAAGCCGTAGACCGCCATCAGGTCGCCGCGCCAGGCGGCGGGCAGGAAGAAGGGGGCGACCGGGAAGTTCTCCGCGCTCGCCTTCTCCAGGGTCGCCCCCGCGGTCTGGTCCACGGGCTCACTGCTGGGCTGGGCCGAAGCCGACACTGCTGTCACTCCCCCGTTCTACACCGATGGGCATCACCGGCCCGACTCGGACACGCGTCCGAGCGCGGGCGTCACGTCCGGCACACGACCCCCGCGCATACAGCCTGACACCACGGGCCGCGCCGGAGAAGGGCGCCCCGCCCGGCGCACGGGGCGCTCACCCCGCCGGGGGCGGGCCACCCGGGGGTGTCCGGACGGCGCACCGCGTCGACGGGCGCGGGCACGGCGAGGGGCCGGTCCCGGACGACTTCCGGAACCGGCCCCCGCCGTGCGTCTGAGGTCCTACGGGCGCTCGCCGCGCTCGTACCGGCCGACGACCTCCTCGGTCGGGCCGTCCATGACCAGCTCGCCGTGCTCGATCCAGATGGTCCGCTCGCAGACCTCGCGGATCGAGCTGTTGTCGTGGCTGACCAGGAAGACCGTACCGGCCGACTGGCGCAGTTCCTCGATGCGCTTCTTGCTGCGCTGCTGGAACGCCTGGTCGCCGGTGGCCAGCGCCTCGTCGATCAGCAGCACGTCGTGGGTCTTCGCGGCGGCGATGGAGAACCGCAGGCGGGCGCCCATGCCGGAGGAGTACGTGCGCATCGGCAGGGAGATGAAGTCGCCCTTGTCGTTGATGCCGGAGAAGTCGACGATGTCCTGGTAGCGGCGCCGGACCTCGGCCGGCGGCATGCCCATCGCGAGGCAGCCGAGGATGACGTTGCGCTCACCGGTGAGCTCGTTCATCAGGGCCGCGTTCACGCCCAGCAGCGAGGGCTGGCCGTTGGTGTAGATGCCGCCCTTCTCGGTCGGCAGCAGGCCCGCGATGGCGGCCAGCATGGTCGACTTGCCGGAGCCGTTCGAGCCGATCAGGCCGATCGCCTCGCCCTTGTAGGCGGTGAAGCTGATGCCGCGCACCGCGTGCACCTCGCGCACGCCCGCCGCGCGCTTGCGGCTGATGATGCGGCTGAGCGCCGAGGTGGCGCTGCCCTTGCCGGAGCCGGCGCCGTGCACGCGGTAGACGATGTGCACGTCGTCGACGACGACGGTGGGCTCACGGGCCACGTCCGCGTCCCGGATGATGTCGCGCTTGCTCAGGTCGGTGTCAGCCACGGCCGTACTCCTCCTCGGCCTTCCAGAAGAAGACGTATCCGATGACGAACATCACGACGGCCCAGGCGATGCCGTAGGTCCACTGGTGCTGCGGGAGGGTCTGGTGCGCGTTCGGGAACTGGTGCTTGTTGTAGATGATCGGCGCGAACGCGTGCCGCAGCAGGTCCATGTAGACCGAGGCCGGGTTGAGGGCCATGATCGTCTGGATGTAGTGCGGCCAGGAGTTGATCTTGTCCTGGATGCTGAACATCACGCCGGACAGGAACATCCAGGCCCGCATCACGAACGGGATCAGCTGGGAGATGTCACTGGTCTTGGCACCGATCCGGGCGAAGATCAGCGCCACGCCGGTGTTGAACATCGACTGCAGGACCAGCGCCGGAACGACCAGCAGCCAGGTCCGGCCCGGGGCGATGCCGCTGAACAGCACGGTGGCGACGAGGACCACCATCGAGATCAGCAGCTGCTGGAGTTGGATCACCGTGAAGGCGATCGGCAGGCTGGCGCGGGGGAAGTGCAGCGCCCGGATCAGCCCGAGGTTGTCGGAGATCGCCCGGGTGCCGGACTGCACCGCGTTCTGGGTGAACTGGAAGACGAAGACGCCGATGCACAGCCACGCGATGTAGGTGTTCGGCGGGAAGTTGTCCTTGCTCTTCAGGATCACACCGAAGACCAGGTAGAACACCGCGCAGTTGAGCAGCGGGGTCACCACCTGCCACAGCTGACCGAGCTTGGCATCGGTGTACTGCGCCACCAGGCGGGCGGTGGCGAAGGCCCAGATGAAGTGGCGCCGGGCCCAGAGCTGCTTGGTGTAGGCGAACAGACCGGGCCGCCGGCCGCTCACGGCCAGGCCGTACTTGTCCGCAAGCTGCTTGGGGGTCAGGCCCGCGTCCGCCCCCCTGGGGGCTGAGAGGCTGACGGGTTCACTCACTGTCGACACATTCGTCCTTCACGCGGGATCGGTCGGGGCGGCCGGTCGGCGGGGGTCCGCCGGCCTTGCGCCGATGGGGATCCACTGGGATCACGGGGGAGTCCGGCCGGTGTGTGGTCACCGGCCGCAGCGATCGATCACTCGATCTCATGAGATCAGATGACCGGTGGACGGCCCAGCCTGGTCAGTCGCCAAACCGTACGCCATCGCATCGGGCGACGCGGACCGCAGGGTTCGCGCCAGCCCGCCCGGAACCCGCCCCACCAGGCCTTCAGCGCCTCCGGGGAGGGGCGGCGGGCCAGGGTCAGCAGGAACCAGGTTCCCAGATAGAGAGGCACGAACAGGGCCGGGAGGTTCCGCCTCGCGAGCCAAACCCTGTTCCGGGCCACGTTGTGGAAGTACGTGGCGTGTCGGGCGGGCGAGGTCGTCGGATGGTGCAGGACCACGTCCGCCCGGTAGTCGATGGCCCAGCCGGCGTCCACCGCGCGCCACGCGAGGTCGGTCTCCTCATGGGCGTAGAAGAACTCGGCGGGCAGCTGGCCGGCCTGCTCGAACACCGTGCAGCGCACGGCGCTCGCGCCGCCCAGGAAGGTCGTCACCCGGGACGAGCGCAGCGGGTCGCTCGCGCGCAGCCGGGGCACGTGCCGGCGCTGGGTGACGCCGGTGTCGGGGTCGGCGATCCGGAAGGAGACGATGCCCAGCTCCGGATCGGCGGTGAAGGCCTCGCGCAGGAGGCGGGCCGAGTCGGTGCGCGGCAGGTGGCCGTCGTCGTCCAGGAAGAGCACGGCGTCGACGTCCCGCCCATCGCGGCCGAAAAGCTCGATGCCGACGTTGCGCCCGCCGGGGATGCCGAGGTTCTCCGGCAGCTCGACGCTGCGCACGCCCTCGGGCAGCGGCGGCAGCGGGGCGCCGTTGGCGACCACGGCCAGCTCGACCGCCGGGCCCTCCTGGGCGCGGACGGACTCGATCAGGGCGTTCAGCTCGGCGGGCCGGTTGCCCATCGTGATGATCACGGCGCCGAGGCGGAAGTTCTCCGCAGTGGTGGGAGCGTTCGTGGAAGTGTTCATCGGAGCCTGCTCGAAAGGACGATGCTCAGCAGGTGCAGGACGGTCTGCAGCATGGCGATCGCGGCCAGCACGACCACCGCGAGCCGGGTGAAGAACAGACCGCCGTGGACGGTGTCGGCGATGCCGGCGGCGAGGATGAACAGCGAGGCCTCGACGGCACCCACCAGGCGGTGGAACTTCAGGAGCGAGGCCGCGCGGCGGGCCTTGGCCACGGCGGCTGAGCGCGGCACCGAGGCGCTGTCCTCGACCGCCGTCAGGCCGCTGCGGGCCCGGGCCACGTCCACCAGGTCCGTCTCGGACTTGATCAGGATCGCGCCCAGCGCGGCCAGCGTGCCGAGGAAGGCCCACTCCCAGTGCGCGGCCGGGCCCTGCTCGTGGAACAGGTCGCAGCCGCGCAGGCCGAGGCCGGTCAGCAGGGCGGCCTCGGACATGTAGTGGCCGACCCGGTCCAGGTAGACGCCGGTGAGCGAGGTCCGCCGGCGCCAGCGGGCCACCTCGCCGTCCACGCAGTCCAGCAGCAGGTACAGCTGGATCAGCAGGGCGCCCAGGAGCGCGCCGGTCAGGCCCGGCACCACCAGCGCGGCACCGGCCAGGACACCGGTGAGCATCATCAGGTAGGTGAGGCCGTTGGGCGTGATCGCCGTCACGGTGGAGAGCACGCGCGTGACCCGCAGCGAGATGCTCCGCATGTACAGGCGCCCGGCCCAGTGCTCGGCGCTGCGGCGCTGGAGCATGCCCTCCGGGTGGATCACCGCGCGCAGTTCCTCGATGGAGGGCCGGCGGGTCAGGTCCACCGGGGGCCGCTCGGCGCCTGCGGTGGAGGGGTCAGCTGTTGACGGCTTGGACATAGTCGGCGTACGCGTCCCTGATTGCTGAGGGGGAGAGGTCGAGGTGCTCGAGGATGGTGAAGCGGCCCGGCCGGGTGTTCGGAGCGTAGTGCACCGCCTCGGTGAACTCCGCTTCGGTGAAGCCGATCTGAGCGGCGGTCACCGGCAGTCCGTGGCGCGCCAGGCGCTCCACGATCAGACCGGTCAGCTCGCGCTCGCCCCGCAGGAAGCTGGCGAACGCCGCGCCGAGGCCGACCTGTTCGCCGTGCTGGGCGGACCGCTTGGGATACAGCACGTCCAGGGCATGCGAGATCTCGTGGCAGGCGCCCGACGAGGGCCGGGTGCTGCCCGCGATGTTCATCGCGATGCCGGACAGTACCAGGGCTTCCGCGAGCGCCGTCAGGAGGTCCTGGTCGGCCAGGGTCCCGGGGTGGCGCAGCAGGTTCTCGCCCGCCGAGCGGGCCATCGCCACGGCCAGCCCGTCCACCGGTTCGCCGGTGACCGCGTGCGAGAGCTCCCAGTCCGCGCAGGCCGAGATGTTGGAGACGACGTCGCCGATGCCGGCCGCCACGAAGCGCGGCGGGGCCTGGCGGATCACGTCCAGGTCGACCACGATGCCGATCGGGCTGGGCACCCCGTAGGAGCCCCGGCCGGCGTCGTTGTCGAGCGTGGAGACCGGCGAGCAGATGCCGTCGTGCGCGAGGTTGGTGGCCACCGCGACCAGCGGCAGGCCGACCCGGGCCGCGGCGTACTTGGCGGCGTCGATGATCTTGCCGCCGCCGAGGCCCACGACCGCGTCGTAGTGGCCGCCGCGCATCGCCTCGGCGAAGCGCACCGCGCTGTCCAGGCTGCCGTCGTCCACGCTGAACCAGTCGGCGCCGGGCAGGGCGGGCTCCAGGCGCTCGCGCATCGCGGCGCCGGAGCCGTTGCTGATCGCCACCGCGATCCGGCCCGAGGCCGACAGCCGCTGGTCGGCGAGGATCCCGCCGAGCGCGTCCAGGGCACCCGGGCGGACCTCGACGAACAGCGGCGACGGGACCAGTCGGGTCAGTACCGGCACGCGATCTCCCGCGCCTTCGCCAGGTCGTCGTGGTTGTCGACCTCGACCCAGGAGACCTCGCCGATCGGCTGCACGCCGATCCGCAGGCCGCGGTCCACCATCTCCTGGTAGCCGTCCTCGTAATACAGCTGCGGGTCGCGCTCGTAGGTGGCGCGCAGCGCGTCGGTGAGGTCCGCGGCGGCGGAGGGGTTGATCACGGTGACGCCGATGTACTCGCCGCTCGCCTCGGCCGGGTCCATCAGCTTGGTGATGCGGCGCATGCCGGCGACCGGGTCGACGACGACCTTCATCTCCTCGTCGGCGAGCTTCTTCACCGTGTCGAGGGCGAGCAGGATGCCGGGCGCGGTGCCGGCGTCGATCAGGCGCTGGTTGCCCTCCAGCATGGTGCGCTGGACCGAGGCCGGGTGGACGGTGTCGCCGTTGGCGAGCAGCAGGCCCTCGGCGAACAGGTCACGGGCGCACCACAGCGAGTAGGCGTTGTTCCACTCCTCGGCCTTGTCGTTCTCGACGAGGGTGAGCTTGACGCCGTACTTCTGCTCCAGGGCGGCCTTGCGGTCGTACACCGCCTCCTTGCGGTAGCCGACGACGATCGCGGCCTCGCGCAGCCCGACCTCGGCGAAGTTGCCGAGGGTGAGGTCCAGGACGGTCCGCTCCCCGTCGACCGGCACCAGTGCCTTGGGCAGGGTGTCGGTGTACGGGCGCAGCCGGCGGCCGGCGCCGGCTGCCAGAACGAGGCCGATCATGCGGGGGTCTCCTGATCCGTCGTGCTGTGCGCGGGTGCGCCGGGGCACCGGTACGAGTCGTCCGAGCTCGTTCGGGCCGCAGAGCGGCGCGCCGGTGCCGGCGCGGATGCGGGCACCTTGTCCTAAGCGATGGTAGGCGACCCGGGCGACCAGCCCGAACGCGGCCGGGGAGCTGGGAGGTGACTGAGTGGCGGCTGGGAATAGACGCCGGCCGCGGGCGTGAACGGGGTGCGGCGCGCCTTCCTATGCGCCTCCCGACGCGCCTCTCAGCGCGTCCGAACGGCCCTCGAACGACTCCGAACCCTTTTGCTACCCCCGTGACCCTTCCGAGGCCCTCTCGGGTCCTTCTATGCCCGGAAAAGTCCCCCTGGGAGTCATGATCCGCCAGGTTGTGCGTGGGACCCGTGCCGACCGCCACCCATACGGCAGACTGGAGCCCGACGCCGGCGCCGGTGCCCCCGCCGCGTCCGCTGTACCCGCTTCACCCACTGTGCCGGACGCAACCCGATGCTTCCGTTGCTCCCGCTCCCGAAAGAGGCCCCATGCCCCAGAGTCCGCCGACCAGCCCGACGCACTTCACGTCCGAGATCGACACCGGTCTCGACGTGGAGACCGACGTGACGGCCGACCCCGGGACCGCCGCCGGGAGCGCAGGCACCGAGATCCTCCTGGAGCTCGTCGACGACGAGGGCGTCACCACCGGCACGGCCGAGAAGCTCTGGGCCCACCAGCAGCCCGGCCGGCTGCACCGGGCCTTCTCGGTGTTCCTCTTCGACCGCCAGGGCCGGCTGCTGCTGCAGCGCCGCGCACTCGGCAAGTACCACTCCCCCGGCGTCTGGTCGAACACCTGTTGCGGCCACCCGTACCCCGACGAGCCGCCGTTCGTCGCCGCCGCCCGCCGCACCGCGGAGGAGCTGGGCGTCGCGCCGGCGCTGCTGTGCGAGGCCGGGACCGTGCGGTACGACCTGCCGGACGAGGCCTCCGGGCTGATCGAGCGCGAGTGGAACCACCTGTTCGTGGGCCTGGTCACGGCGCCGGTCGCCGCCAACCCGGACGAGGTGGACGACTACGCCTTCGTCACCGCGCAGGAGCTGCGCGAGCTGCGGGCCGAGCGGCCGTTCTCGGTGTGGTTCGAGACGGTCTTCGAGGCGGCGCTGCCGGGGATCCGGGAGATCGCCGGGCGGGACTGGTAGCGGGCGGCGCCTACGCCGTGGGGTGCGGCCCGGTTGGCCACGGCCCGGATGGTCACGGACAGTCGTCACACTGCGGACAGACAGCTACGGGCAGTCGTCGCGCTGCGGCGGGATGGGCAGCGAGGCCCAGATGACCTTGCCGCCCTCCCCCGTCCGCTCCACGTCGCACACACCGCCGGCCTGCAGGGTCACGCTCTTGACCAGCAGCAGGCCGCGCCCGCCGGTGCGGCCGGTGTCGCTCTCCAGCGCCTTCGGGCGGTACGGGTCGCCGTCCTCGACCGAGACCCGCACCCAGCCGCCCTGCACCGCCAGCTCGGTGGTCACCTCGGGCGACAGCTCGGCGGCGTGCGTCACGGCGTTGCCGACCAGCTCCGAGACGATCAGCAGCACGTCGTCCACCAGCTCCTGGTAGCGCACCCCGGTCATGCCCTGGGCCAGCAGGCGGTCGCGCACCGCGTGCCGGGTGCGCGGCACCGAGGACTCCGAGGCGGGCACCGGGAAGCGCCACACGCCCTCGGCCGGCTCCGGGCAGGCGGGCCCGCGCAGGGCCTGGTCGCGTCTCGGCTCGGCCTTCGCCGCTCCGCTGATCTGCTCCACGTCCAGCCGCCCTTCGTCCGCGACCCGGGAATCAGGCGTTCCGCTGGCGCCCTCGGTCCACAGAGGCTAGGAGAGCCGCCCCCGGGACCGCGGCACCGTCGAGAAGTTGCCCGTGTCGGATCGGTGTCGACCGGTCCTGATCGGCAGGGCATCGGAGGTCGACCGGGTTCCTTCGCCCTCGCCACCGCTTCGTCTGCGGATCGCACTGCCTCGCGAGCCGGCCCGATCGGCCAGGGGGTCCGGTTCCCAGTGGCGCGGGGGCCGGTTCCGGCTGACGCGGGGATCCCCGCCGGGGAAACGCAGGTGAGAAGCACTCCAGAACCCTGGTAATGTTCTCTCTGTCGCCGAGGGGGCGAGAAAAATCCCCGAAGCACACACCCCGTCCGGGTGGCGGAATGGCAGACGCGCTAGCTTGAGGTGCTAGTGCCCTTTATCGGGCGTGGGGGTTCAAGTCCCCCCTCGGACACCATCGAATTCCCCGTGGATCCGCAAGGATTCCACGGGGAATTTTTTTGTTTCTTGCCTATCCGGCCCGGCAGTTCCGGCCGGTACGTCGTCCCGAGGGCGGTGGAACCCCCGGATACCGGACACGAGATGGCAACGATCGGACGGTTTGAGCTTCCTCTGAGGTAAACGCCCGTTTTTGCCCCTTAGGCTGCTGGGCGTTTGTGTCCGGAATACCGACTCATGACCGTAAAAACCACGACACCACCCGATGCCCCCGAGCGAGAGGACCGATACGTTGAGTGAGCCCGAGCCGTCTACGGCATCGCACCAGAACCACTACCGTCGCTCGCTCGGCACCATCAGCCTCACCGCCGTCGGGCTGGGCTCGATCATCGGATCCGGGTGGCTGTTCGGCGCCGAGCGGGCCGCCAAGCTCGCCGGCCCCGCCTCGATCCTCGCCTGGGCGATCGGCGCCGCGGTGGCCCTGACCATCGCCCTCACCTACAGCGAGCTGGGGTCGATGTTCCCCAAGGCCGGCGGCATGGTCCGCTACGGCCAGTACTCGCACGGCTCGCTGGCCGGCTACCTCGCCGCCTGGGCCAACTGGATCGCCATCGTCTCCGTCATCCCCGGCGAGGCCACCGCGTCCGTCCAGTACATGAGCTCCTGGCACTTCGGCTGGGCGAAGGGGCTGTACGACGGCAAGGAGCTGACCCTCAGCGGCGTCGCCCTCGCGAGCGTGTTGCTGATCGTCTACTTCGTCCTCAACTGGTTCGCGATCACGCTGTTCGCCAAGACCAACACCGCGATCACCGTCTTCAAGGTCGTCGTCCCGACCCTGACCGCCGGCGCGCTGCTGTTCGCCCACTTCGACACCGCCCACTTCACCGCCCCCGGCGGCTTCGCGCCGAACGGCTGGAGCGCGGTGTTCACCGCCGTCGCCGTCTCCGGCATCGTCTGGGCCTTCAACGGCTTCCAGTCCCCGCTCAACCTGGCCGGCGAGGCCCGCAACCCCGGCAAGTCGCTGCCCAAGGCCGTCATCGGCTCGATCCTGATCGCCCTGGTGATCTACGTCGCGCTGCAGGTCGCCTTCCTCGGCGCCATCCCGGCCGCCGACCTGTCGAAGGGCTGGAGCGGCCTCGGCTACACCTCGCCGCTGGCCGACCTCGCGATCGCCTGGGGCATCAACTGGCTCGCGATCCTGCTGTACGCGGACGCCTTCATCTCGCCCTCCGGCACCGGCATGATCTACGCCGCCACCACCTCGCGCATGATCCACGGCGTGCAGGAGAACGGCCACCTGCCGAAGGTCTTCGGCAAGGTCGACGCCAAGACCGGCATCCCGCGCCCGGCGCTGCTGCTCAACCTCGTCGTCGCGTTCCTGTTCCTGGCCGTCTTCCGCGGCTGGGGCTCGCTCGCCGAGATCGTCTCGGTCGCGACCGTCATCTCGTACATCACCGGCCCGGTCGCCGTCATGGCGCTGCGCCGCCTCGCCCCGGACCTGCCGCGCCCGGTGCGGCTGCGCTCGATGCCGGTCATCGCGCCGGTCGCGATGGTCTTCGGCTCCCTGGTCCTGTACTGGGCCCGCTGGCCGCTCACCGGCAAGGTCATCCTGCTGATGGCCGCCGGCCTGCCGATCTGGGCCTGGTACGAGCTGCGCAAGCCGTGGGCCGTGCTGCGTCCGCACCTGATCGCGGGCGCCTGGATGGTCGCGTACCTGTTCGTGATGGCCGGCGTCTCGTGGGCCGGCAGCTCCGACTTCGGCGGGCACGGCTACCTGCCCGAGGGCTGGGACCTGCTGATCGTCGCCGCGATCGGTCTCGCGTTCTACTACTGGGGCGTCGCGAGCGCCTGGCCGAACCCGTCCCTGGCGGAGGTCCGGCGCGAGCTGAGCGAGGCGGAGGCCGCGCCGGGCACGCAGGACTCGGCGGCGGGCGCGCAGGACTCGGCGGCGTCGCCGGAGCCGTCGCGGGCGTGACAGCCTGAGGCGGGCAGGACAGTGCCGGAGTGCCGGTCGAGCTTGGCTCGGCCGGCACTCTTGCGTTCGGGTGGTGGGTGGCGAGGGACAGCCGACAGCAAACAAATGACAGATTTCAAAATCTGTTCGCTGAAATCTGTTACTTGTTACTTGTCATCTGTCGCCCTGCGACCGCCCGGCCGCCCGCCCGCGGCGGGCCCGTGTCAGCCGCGGCGGGCGCGGCGAATGGCGGAGGTGACCACCGGGGGGAGCAGGTCGCGGGCGGCGCGCTTGGCGACGTTGGCGGGGCGTCGCTGCTCGGCAGCGCGGGCGCGGCGGGCGGCGAGGTCGCGGGCGGCCTCCTCCTGCGCCTCCAGGAGCGCCCGGCGGGACTGGTCGGCGGCCCGGTCGGCCTCGCGGCGCGCGCTCAGCGCGGAGAGCCGCTTGTGGTGGCGGGACGGCCGGAACGGCTCGATGCCCTCCGAGGTGCCGGTCATGCGCAGCAGCTGCCGGCCGTTCAGGGTCTCCGTGCTCAGGTGACAGCCCTCGGCGAGGCCCACCCGGTCCAGCAGGTCACGCTGGAAGGGCTCCGGGTCCCCCCAGGTGCCGTAGAACTTGCACTCGGTGAGCAAAATCGGCCTGAGCCCGTGGTTGAACACGGCCTCCCAGGTGGCGGCGGCGACGCCCGGGGTGTGCTGGGAGCGGTAGTCGTCGAGCACCACGACACCCTGGTCCTGCAGCGCGACGCGGGCCACCTGGAGGTCGCCCACGACGTGCTCGTACAGGTGCGAGGCGTCGATGTGGATGAACCGGAACGCGCCCGCCGGTATCCGCCCGCCCGCCAGCGTCGAGGTCGGCGCCTGGACGATCTCCGGCAGCTCGCTGTGGAACGACAGGTAGTTCGACTCGAAGGCCGACCGGGTCAGGGTCTTGCGGTAGGAGATGTCCACCTCGGCGGCGTTCTCGTCGTCCGGCGCGTCCGAGTCGAAGAGGTCACAGACGGTGAACGACTCGCCGGGCTGGAGGTGCTCTCCGATGACGATCGCACTGCGCCCCAGGTATGCGCCCATTTCCAGCAGATCGCCCGTGACGCCGGCCTTCTCCTGCCGGTGCAGGAACCATTCGAAGGAATGCCGGTCGTGGTCCCAGAACCACCCCGGCACGTCGTCCAGCGAGGCCGGCTCGGTGGGCCGGTGCTGCTCGTCGGTGAACGCGGCATCGGTCACGGGGAAGCTCCTTTTGCGGTACGGATGACCTGCGGAATCGAGCCAGACCTCAGAGTGGCGACGGCATCCCGCCACCGCGGGGACGCGCAACGTGCCGACGGTGCGCACACGTCTTGCACCCGCCGCCAACCGTAGCCCCCCACAGCTGAGTTCGCAGCAATCTACAGCGCCGTCCGCGGGATTGAGGAGGCTTTCGCGCAGAAGAATTTCGTGGACCGTCGCATCGGGGCCGGAAGGTGGGCACGGCCGCGTCGATCACATGCATCCATTGTGCCGCATTCGCTCCGCAGAGTCACCATTCCGCGGAATGATCTTCGTCGCTTTTCGGCCGCCTACGGTGGTGGCAGTCGGCCCGCACGGAGGGCCGGGAGCGAGGAGCGGAGCGCAATGGCGACGACGGGGCACGACTTCGCCTCACTGGCCGGTGAGTTGACGGCGATGATGGCCGAGGACGCCGCCGCGGTGCGGCTGGCCAACAGCGCCGACCTGGCCGAGCAGGCGCTCTGGCGGCGGCTCACCGCCCGGCACGGAGACCGGCTGGCCGCGATCATGGCGGAGCACGGCTGGCCCACCGAGGCCCTGGTCGGCCCGGACGCGGCCAGGGCGGCCTGGCTGGTCGCCCAGCACGCCGACCGTCAACTCGACGTCCAGCGGCGGGCCGTGGAGCTGATGGCCGCGGCCGTCGCAAACGGCGCGGCAAGCGCACGCGACCTGGCGTTCCTTCAGGACCGGCTCGCCGTCAACGAGGGGCGCGAGCAGCGGTACGGCACGCAGATCGGCGCGGTCGCGAACGGCCGCCCGGTGCCGTGGCCGTGCGAGGAGCCGCAGCGACTGGACGAGCGGCGCGCCGAGGTCGGGATCGAGCCGTTCGACGAGTACACCGCGCGGTTCGCGCCGCGGTGACCGGCAGGTCCGCGGACCGGATCGACCCTTGCGCGCGACCACCCGGGCCGCCTTGACTTGGCCTTTGAACTAGCGCTGGTAGTCAAGCGCGGTGGAGCGCAGTCAAGCGCGGCCGAACGGCCAGGCGGACGAGAGGACTATCGGTGCAGCACGACGCGGAGCGGGGCGCGCGGAACGACGGGCGGCGTGACGGGCAGGGCGAGGAGCAGCACGGCGGACAGTGGTTCGGGGACCACGCGGACCAGTACATCGACGGAGCCTGGCGGCCCTCCGGGGACGCCGGGTCGATCGAGGTGCTGAACCCCGCGACCGAGCGGGTGCTCGCCACCGTGCCGGCCGGCGGGGCGGCCGACGTGGACGCCGCGGTGGCCGCGGCCCGCCGGGCGGCGCGGGCCTGGGGCGCGACCATCCGCGAGGAGCGGCTCGCGCTGCTGACCCGGCTGCGGGACGGCATCGCCGGGGCGCAGGACGAGATCACCGCGACGGTGGTCGCCGAACTGGGCGCACCGGTGGGCTTCGCGGCCGCCGTCCACGCCGGACTGCCGCTGACCGTCGCGACCTCCTACCTGACGCTGCTCGCCGAGCACCCCTTCGAGGAGCGGATCGGCAACTCGCTGGTGCTCGCCGAGCCGGCCGGGGTGGTCGCGGCGATCACGCCCTGGAACTACCCGCTGCACCAGATCGTGGCCAAGGTCGTCCCGGCGCTGGCGGCCGGCTGCCCGGTCGTCCTCAAGCCGGCCGAGGACACCCCGCTGGTGGCGCGGCTGTTCGCCCGGCTGGTGCACGAAGCGGGCTTCCCGGCGGGTGTGTTCAACCTGGTGACCGGCACCGGCGCGGTGGCGGGCGCGGCGCTCGCCGCCCACCGGGACGTGGACGTGGTGTCGTTCACCGGTTCCACCGCCGTCGGCCGCGCGGTCGCCGAGACAGCCGGCCGCGGCCTGAAGCGGGTCTCCCTGGAGCTCGGCGGCAAGTCCGCCAACGTCGTGCTGCCGGGCGCCGACCTGACCCGCGCGGTCAGCGTCAACGTGGCCAACGTGTTCGCCAACTCGGGCCAGACGTGCAGCGCCTGGACCCGGCTGCTGGTGCACCGGGACCACTACGAGGAGGCCGTCTCCGTAGCGGCGAAGGCCGCCGGCAGGTACGTTCCGGGTGACCCGGCCGACCCGCGGACCCGGGTCGGCCCGCTGGTCAACGCCGAGCAGCTGGCCCGGGTGCGCGGCTACCTGGAGGGCGCCGTCACCGAGGGCGCCCGGGTGGTCGCCGGCGGTCCCGAGCCGGTGGCCGAACTGCCCGTCGGCTTCTACGTCCGCCCGACGGTACTCGCCGACGTGACACCGGACATGACGGTGGCGCAGGAGGAGATCTTCGGCCCGGTGCTGGTGGTCCTCCCCTATCGCGACGAGGACCACGCCGCCGAACTCGCCAACGGCACCGAGTACGGCCTGGCCGGCGGTGTCTGGGCGGCCGACACCGAGACCGCCGCCGCCTTCGCCCGCCGCCTCGACACCGGCCAGGTCGACCTCAACGGCGGCCGCTTCAACCCGCTCGCCCCGTTCGGCGGTTACAAGAGCTCGGGGCTCGGCCGCGAGCTCGGCCGGCACGGGCTGGAGGAGTTCCTGCAGTACAAGTCGCTGCAGTACTGAGGAGGTTGGGGGCGGGGCGCCGCCTGCGCGTCCCGCCCCCTTGGCTGTCGGCCGCTCTTGGCTGCCCGCCGTCAGGCCAAGTCGACGCCAGGGTAGAGGGGGAAGGGGGCGAGGAGGTCGGCGGCGCGCTTGGCGATGCCGTCGCGGAGGGACTCGTCCAGGGCGTACTGGGCCTTGGACGGGGCGCCGTTCGCGGTGGTGGCGGGGGTCGTGGCGCGCAGGACGGTGTCGATGAGGGCGGCGATCTCGTCCATCTCGGCGGCGCCGAGTCCGCGGGTGGTGAGCGCGGGGGTGCCGAGGCGGACGCCGGAGGTGTACCAGGCGCCGTTCGGATCCTGCGGGACGGAGTTGCGGTTGGTGACGATGCCCGAGTCGAGGAGCGCCGCCTCCGCCTGACGGCCCGTCAGGCCGTGGCCGGAGACGTCGGCGAGGACCAGGTGGTTGTCGGTGCCGCCGGTGACGAGCTTGCCGCCGCGGCGCAGCAGGCCCTCGGCGAGCGCCTGGGCGTTGTCGACGACGGCCTGTGCGTAGGCCCGGAACTCGGGGCGGCGGGCCTCGGCGAAGGCGACCGCCTTCGCGGCCATGACGTGCGAGAGCGGGCCGCCGAGGACCAGCGGGCAGCCGCGGTCGACGTGTTCGGCGAGCTCGGCGGTGGACAGCACCATGCCGCCGCGCGGGCCGCGCAGCGACTTGTGGGTGGTCGTGGTGACGATGTGGGCGTGCGGCACCGGGTCGAAGTCGCCGGTGAACACCTTGCCCGCGACGAGGCCGGCGAAGTGCGCCATGTCGACCATGAGCGTCGCGCCGACCTCGTCCGCGATCTCGCGCATCTTCCGGAAGTCCACGCGCCGCGGGTAGGCGGAGTAGCCGGCCACCAGGATGAGCGGGCGGAACTCGCGGGCGGTCTCGCGCAGCGCGTCGTAGTCGATCAGGCCGGTGGCCGGGTCGGTGCCGTAGCTGCGCTGCTCGAACATCTTGCCCGAGATGTTGGGACGGAAGCCGTGGGTGAGGTGGCCGCCGGTGTCCAGGGACATGCCGAGCATCCGCTGGTTGCCGAGCTCGTGGCGCAGCTCGGCCCAGTCCTGCTCGGTGAGGTCGTTGACGCCCCGGACCTCGGCGCGCTCCAGGGCCGGGCTCTCCACGCGCTGGGAGAGGACCGCCCAGAAGGCGGTGAGGTTGGCGTCGATGCCGGAGTGCGGCTGGACGTAGGCGTGGTCGGCGCCGAAGAGGGCGCGGGCGTGCTCGGCCGCGACCGTCTCGACGGTGTCGACGTTGCGGCAGCCGGCGTAGAAGCGGCGGCCGGCGGTGCCCTCCGCGTACTTGTCGCTGAGCCAGTTGCCCATGGCGAGCAGGACGGCCGGGGAGGCGTAGTTCTCGCTGGCGATCAGTTTGAGGGAGGCGCGCTGGTCCTCGATCTCCCGGCCGATGGCGGCGGCGATGCGCGGCTCGACGCCGGCGACGACGTCGAGGGCGCTGCGGAAGGCGGTGTTGGCGGCTGCGCCGGCGGCGGTGTGGGGCGGCTGCTCGTTCTGCGACTGTTGCTCGTTCTGCGGTTGCTGGGCCAAGGCGGTCTCCTCGTGGGGCGCGGACCCGGGTCGGGGACCCGAGGTCCTGGACGCGAAGTCATGGACGAGTGTGGACGGCCCAGGCGCTCGGCAACGGTCGTGCACGGGACACGGAGCCGCTTCCCGATGGTCGATTCCATCCGTGCGCGCCAGTCGCGGCTCACCGGGATCGTATCAATGCCCGCAGGGGCGTGGCGGAGGTCCCGGGATTCGGGACGGGCCGCCCGGATTGCGGCGCGATGTCCGTTTCATTGCAACGCCGGCATTATGGCGGAACGACGCCGCCACACGATCTCAGTGCGTACCAAAACAACGCCCGGGAAATGTCCGGGAAATGCGCGGCGGGCGACTTTCCGAACTCCGTCGCGCCCGGTCTGATGGCGCCCGACCGGCAGGCGGGCAAACCCCGGCAGGCGGTTCGAGAACGCACACGATCGCACTCCCCACCCGCAGGGCGGCGGAGGATTCGGGGAGTACGGCTCTCATGGCGCCCCCTTGCGCTCCCTTGCCGATAGTTGACGAACGGTCGCCTCGGAGGGATTCGCGCCATCCGTGGTGGAGCGGGAATCGGCGCGCCGACTCGTCGAAGTGGACGACCTCGCCGTCGTCCGGCACTTCTGCGACCGGGTGGCCGTGATGCACCGGGGACGGCTGGTCGAGTCCACCGAGCGCGGCCGACTGTTCGCCGTGCCGCACACGGGACTACACGCGCGAGCTGCTCGCCGCCGTGCCCGGGACGGGCTCCCGCGTGGGCTCCGGGCGGGCCCCGGTGGCCGGCTGAAGCTCCAGGTCGGTGGCGAGGAGGGCGTACAGCTCCATGTCGCGGCGCTCGCCGGCGATCGTGCGGTGCCCGCGCAGCAGGCCCTCGCGCCGGAAACCGGCCCGCTCGGCCGTCCGCAGCGAGCCGGTGTTCCACGGCTCGATGTGCAGCTCCAGCCGGGCCAGCCCGACCTCGTGCAACGCCCAGCCCGCGACCGCGGTCAGGGCGTGGCGGGCCACGCCCTGACCGCGGGCCGAGACGGCCGTCCAGTAGCCGATCGTCGCGCGGCCGTCGCCCTGCGGGAACAGCCCCACGAAGCCGACGGCCCGCTCGTCGGCCCGGCGCGCGACGGCGAACGGGTAGGCGGCGCCGTTCGCCGCCTTGGCCCACTGCCGCTCGACGAAGGCCCGCGCGGCGTGCGCGTCGTAGCGGACCGGGACGGTCGTCACGAGCGGGATGTACGGGTCGGCGGCGGCCTCGCGGAGCACGTCGGCGTCGCTGAGCCGCCACGGGCGCAGGTCGAACGGGCCCGCGAAAAGTGTTGGCACGAACAGGGGGCTGCGGTCCATGCTCGAAGCCTGCCACGAACGACCCGGGAGACCCACCGAAAATGTCCGCCTCCGATCCCGTGCCCGCACCCGGGTCTGCGCCCATCCCTGGTTCGGCGTCCGTCCCTGGTTCGGCGTCCGTCCCTGCGTCCGCGCTGTCCGCCGCACACCGGGAGCTCGTCGACGCCGCCGAGGACGTCGTCCGCCGCTTCGCCCGCGCGGACAACCACACCGTCGCCGCGGCCGCCCGCAACGCCGACGGGCGGATCGTCACGGCCCTGAACGCCTACCACTTCACCGGCGGGCCCTGCGCGGAGCTCGCCCTCATCGGCGCGGCGGCCGGCCAGGGCGCGTACGACCTCACCGCCATCGTCGCGGTCGCCGACCAGGGCCGGGGCGTCGTCCCGCCCTGCGGACGGTGCCGGCAGGTGCTGATCGACTACTTCCCCGGGATCGACGTGCTCGTCGGCCGCGGCCCGGACCTGCGGGCCGTCCCGGTGCGCGAGCTGCTGCCCGAGGCGTACGTCTGGGCCGCACACGAGGACTGAGCCCGCGACTTTCGGCGCTCCGGCGCCCCCGCCGTTCGGACCGGATGCGGGTGCGCCGCCTCCGACCAGGGGCTGACGCCCAGGGTCCCTGCGCCCTGGGAGAGTTCACCGACCCGCGAGGCGCGGTAGGTAGCGGGAAGTGCTCGGGTACATGAGGACCCGGGTGGGTGACACGGCCGGGTCGGTGAGGGCCGGGCGGGTGAGGGCCGGGTGGCAGCGGGCTCGGAGCGGATGGGGGGAGCCGGTGGAAGGAAGATCCGCAGTACGGTGGCCACAGATCGGCGTGTGCCTGGCGGTGATCGCGCTCGCGGGCGGGGCGGCGGGAAGCTGGCAGCTGTTCCAGCGGGACGCGCCCTGCCAGGGTGACGGACCCCCGTGGCCGACCCCCGCGCTCGGGGTGGTCGGGCTGGGACTTGTCGGGGCGGTCGCGGCGGCGCTCTCGTGGGTGGCCGGATGGTGGCGGCACTCCCGGCGGGCCCGGACCGCGCTGTGGTCGCTGGCGGCGGTCGCGGTGCTGTGCGGGATCGGGATGGTGCTGCTCGGGCGCTCGTGGTCGTGCGAGTGATCCGGGGCCGACTGGTCGTGCGAGCGACCCGGGACCGGCGCGCGGCGACTGCCGCAGGTCGGTCGGGCCGCCGTTCGCCTGCGCGGCCGCGGCCGGAGGCGCTAGCGTGCTGGCGTCGCGTCGGCGTCGTGCACCGGCATGGCTCAACAGCAGTGTTCACCAGCAGGGACCGTCAGCCGAGGGGACGCATGTCGGACGAGCTGCTCATCGCAAAGATCAACCACGGGTTCGAATGCCTCGACACCGACGGCGACGGGCTGATCACGGAGCGGGACCACGTCCTCATGGGCCGCGCCGTCGCGCGCTCGCTCGGCCACCAGGAGGGCTCGGAGGCGGAGGCGATCATCGTCCGCGCCTACCTGACGATCTGGCACGACCTGCACCTCGCCCACCTCCCCTCCGGCACGGAGTCGGTCACCCGCGAGCAGTTCGTCCGCTCGACGAGCTCGCTGGCCGACGACCCGGAGGCCGCCCGGAGCAGCCTCGGGGCGCTCGCCGAGGCCTTCCTCGCCGTGGCCGACGCCGACCGCAGCGGCACGGTGGACGCGGGCGAGTTCTTCGTCTTCCAGCGCGGCCACTTCGTCGGCCTCTCGCGCGACGACGCCGACGAGGCCTTCCGCCGCCTGGACCGCGACGGCGACGGCACGCTCTCCGCCGAGGAGTTCACCTGCGCGATCATCGAGTTCTGGACCAGCCGTGACCCCGAGGCTCCCGGCAACTGGTGGGCGGGCACCCCGCCGCACGCGCTCTGAGCGGCGGGCCGACTCCCCGACCGGGACGGTTCGTTCGGCGCCGTCAGGCTTGCGGGACGGTCCGCTCGACGACCGTGTCGAGCAGCGCGGCAAGGCCGTCCGCGCCCAACACCTCGGGCAGCGTGAGGTGTTCGAGGATCAGGCCGGCCATGGCGAGGCAGAGCACGACGACCGTGTCAGGCAGTACCCGGTGGTGGCCGGCTCCGGCGTGCCGCCGTTCCGCGCGGACTTCGCGCCGCGCGCATTCGTCCTCACCGGCAGCCGGACCTTCGAGCGGGGCAACGCCATCACTTACGCGCGGACTTCCGGCTGACGCTCACCACCAGGCACACGCCCGCCACCACGACCGCCCCGCCCGCGAGTGTCGGGCCGGTCAGCGGCTCGGTCAGGATCAGCCAGCCGAGCAGCACCGCGACCACCGGGTTCACGTAGGCGTACGTCGAGACCAGCGTCAGCGGCGCGTTCCGCAGCAGCCACGCGTACGCGGTGAAGGCGAGCAGCGAGCCGAACAGCACCAGGTAGGCGAGCGCGAACCAGGACCGGCCGGAGATCGCGGCCACGTCCAGCCCGTGCGTCTCGCCGCGCACCAGGCCGATCAGCAGGTCGCCGAGGCCACCCGCCAGCATCTGGTAGGCGCTCGCGGCGAGCACGTTGCCCGGCATCGGAAGGCGCTTGCTCACGAACGAGCCGCCCGCCCAGGTCAGCGTGCCGCAGATGATCACGATCACGCCGAGCGGCGCGATGCCCCCGCCGATCGCGGGGGCGGAGAGCACACCCAGGCCGACCAGGCCGAGCAGCACCCCGGCCAGTTCGGCGGGCCGTGGGCGCTCGCCGCCGAACGCCGTCAGCAGGACCATCCACAGCGGGACGGCGGCGACCAGCAGCGCGGCGAGGCCGGACGGGACCGAGCGCTCGCCCAGCACCACGAGGCCGTTGCCGCCGGTCAGCAGGAGCACGCCCACCAGCGCCGAGGAGGCGAGCCGGCGCGGGCTCACCCGCAGGCCGGCCGGGCCCTGGCGGACCAGCAGGAAGCCCGCGAGCAGGACGCCGGCGGTCAGGAAGCGGGCGGCGGCGGAGAGGAAGGACGGCATCGTCTCGACCGACACCCGGATCGCCAGGTAGGTGGAACCCCAGACGACGTAGACGACGGCGAGCGCCAGCCAGACCGCGCCACCGAGCCGGGCCGGGCCGGCAGGGGACACGGGGCGCGAGGAGGCCTCGCCGCCGAGGCCCCCGGCGGAGGCCTCGGGCGATTGGGAGGAGGCGGGCGCTGTCATGGGTGTCCCCCTTGGACGGTGCTGGCCGAACACCCGCCATGACACCGCATCGGCGGGCCCGCGCGCCAGTGGGTATCACCAGTCGGGCACGAGGACGTACCGTGGGCGCCCCCCGGGGCAGGAGGTCGAACCCGTGTCTGACGAACCCGCGTCTGATGAATCCGTGCCCGATGAGTCCGCGCCTGATGAGGCACTGCCGTTCTTCGTCTACGGCACCCTGCGCAGCGACGGTCACAACCACGCTGCCCACCTGGCCGGCCGCTGCGCCGACGTCCGGCCGGCGGTCCTCGAGGGCGCCGCCCTCCACGACGGCCCCGGGTTCCCGTGGGCGGTACCGGACCCCACGCCCGGGCGCCGGATCGTGGGTGAGCTCGTCACGGTACGCCCGGGCGCGTACGCGGGCGCGCTCGCCGACCTGGACCGGCTGGAGGAGTGCCGGGCCGACGGGACGGGGCTGTACGTGCGGCGGCGGATGACGGTGCGGACGGGGGCGGCCGAGACGCGGGAGGCGTGGGTGTACTTCGCCGGACCGGCCGCGGCGGAGCGGCTGCGAGCGCGGCCGGCGCTCATCGCCTCGGGGGACTGGGCGAAGAGGTGACGGGGGCGGGGGCGAGGGACAGCTTTCAGCGAACAGATAACAGATTTCGAAATCTGTTATCTGTTCGCTGAAAGCTGTCATCTGTTCGCGGTCATCCGTCGCCCGCACCTCTCCGCTGCCGCACCCCTGCCCGCCCCTCCACCCTGATCCTCCGCCAAACCGCCAGGTAGGCTGCCCCGGCCAGATCCGTTTCCCGTCGACGAGGAGCCACCCGGTGCCCGAGCTGCCACCCACGATCACCGTCGTCGGGATCGGGGCCGACGGCTGGCCCGGCCTCGCCGCGACCTCCCGCGCCGCCCTCCGCGCGGCCGAGGTCGTCATCGGCGGCCCCCGGCAGCTGGACCTCCTCCCCCGAGACGAGGTCGCCGCCGACCGCGTCCCCTGGCCCTCCCCGCTGCGCCCCGCCGTCCCCGGGCTGCTCGCCGCGCACGCCGGCCGCCGCATCGCCGTCCTCGCCAGCGGCGACCCGATGTTCTACGGCATCGGCCGCACCCTCACCGAGACGGTCGGCGCCGCACACCTCCGCGTCCTGCCGCACCCGTCCTCCGTCTCCCACGCGTGCGCCCGCCTCGGCTGGCCCCTGGAGGCCACCGAGGTGGTCAGCCTCGTCGGCCGCCCGCTGGACACCCTCGCCCTCGCCCTCCACCCGGGCCGCCGCCTGCTCGTGCTCAGCGCCGACGCCACCACCCCGGCCGCCGTCGCCGCACTGCTCACCGCCCGCGGCTACGGCACCGCCCGCCTGCGGGTGCTCGAACAGCTCGGCGCCCCGGCCGAACGGCACCTCGAGGGCCCGGCGGACGGCTGGCCGCACCCGCCCGGCGACCCGCTGAACGTCATCGCGGTCGACCTCGACGACGGCCCCCGCACCTCCCTCGTCCCCGGCCTGCCCGACGCCGCGTTCGAGAGCGACGGCCAGCTCACCAAGCGCCATGTCCGCGCCGCGACCCTCGCCGCCCTCGCGCCCGCCCCCGGCGAGCTGCTCTGGGACGTCGGCGGCGGCTCCGGGTCCATCGCCATCGAGTGGCTGCGCGCCCACCGCGACTGCCGGGCCGTCGCGATCGAACGCGACCCCGTCCGGGCCGAGCGCATCGCCCGCAACGCCGCCACGCTCGGTGTCCCCCGCCTGCGCGTCGTCACCGGGCCTGCCCCCGCCGCGATCGCCGAACTCCCCACCCCCGACGCCGTGTTCATCGGCGGCGGCCTCACCGCGCCCGGCCTGCTGAAAAGTTGCTGGGCCGCGCTGCCGCCGGGCGGCCGGCTGGTCGCCAACACCGTGACGCTGGAGTCCGAGGCACTGCTCACCGACTGGTACCGGCGCCACGGCGGCGAACTCGTCAAGCTCGCCGTCGCCCATGCCGTCCCCGTCGGCGGTTTCACCGGGTGGCGGCAGGCGATGCCGGTCACCCAGTGGTCCGCCGTCAAGCCCAACACCCCCCAGGAGGACGCCTCGTGACCGTCTACTTCATCGGAGCCGGCCCGGGCGCCGCCGACCTGATCACCCTGCGCGGCCAGCGGATCCTCGCCCGCGCCGAGGTCTGCCTCTACGCCGGCAGCCTGGTGCCGCGCGAACTGATCGACGAGTGCCCGGCCGACGCCCACCTGGTCGACACCGCCCGGCTCAACCTGGACCAGATCGTCGCCGAGTTGGTCCGCGCCCACGAGGCCGGGCAGGACGTGGCCCGCCTGCACTCCGGCGACCCGTCCGTCTTCTCCGCCGTCGCCGAGCAGATGCGCCGCCTCGACGCGGCCGGCGTCCCGTACGAGGTGGTCCCCGGTGTCCCCGCCTTCGCGGCCGCGGCGGCGGCGCTGAAGCGGGAGTTGACCGTGCCGACGGTCGGCCAGACCGTCATCCTCACCCGGATCGCCAAGCGCGCCACCCCCATGCCCGAGGGCGAGGACCTGGCCACCCTCGGCCGCAGCGGCGCCCTGCTGGTGCTGCACCTGGCCGCCGGCTACGTGGACGACGTCGTCGAGCAGCTGCTGCCGCACTACGGCGCCGACTGCCCGGCCGCCGTCGTCGCGATGGCCAGCCGCCCCGACGAGCTGGTCCTGCGCGGCACCCTCGCCGACATCGCCGAGCAGGTGAAGGCGGCCGGCGTGGTCCGCACCGCGGTGATCATCGTCGGACGGACACTCGCCGCCGAGCAGTTCCGCGACAGCCACCTCTACTCGGCGGACCGCGAGCGCCCGCACGAGCCCTGCGGGGCGTGACCGGGTGGCCCGCCACGTCCTGATCCTCGGCGGCACGACCGAGGGCCGGGCTCTCGCCGCCGAACTCGCCGGGCACCCGCTCGTGCGCGTCACCAGCTCGCTGGCCGGCCGGGTCGCCCAACCCCGGCTGCCCGCCGGGGAGGTGAGGATCGGCGGCTTCGGCGGTCCGGAAGGCCTGGCCGCCTGGCTGCGCGCCGAGCGCGTGGCCGCCGTGGTGGACGCCACCCACCCGTTCGCCGCCGGCATGTCCCGCAACGCCGCCCTCGCGGCCGCCGCCACCGGCGTGCCGCTGCTGGCGCTGCGGCGGCCCGGCTGGGCGCCGGTCGACGGGGACCGCTGGCACCCCGTCCCCTCGCTCGCGGCGGCGGCCGAGGCGCTGCCCGCCCTCGGGCGGCGGGTGTTCCTCACCACCGGGCGGCAGGGCATCGGCACCTTCGCGCACGTCGACGGGCTGCACTTCGTGGCCCGCTCGGTCGACCCGCCCGAGCCGCCGTTGCCGTCCTCGCTCGAAGTCCTGCTGGATCGTGGCCCGTTCACGCTGGACGGTGAACGGGGGCTGCTGCGCGAGCACCGGATCGACGTCCTCGTCACCAAGGACAGCGGCGGCGCCGCCACCGCACCCAAACTCACCGCCGCGCGCGAACTCGGCCTGCCCGTGGTCGTCGTGGAGCGCCCGCCGGTGCCGGACGGCGTGCCGGTCGCACCGGACGTCCCCGGGGCGGTCCGCTGGCTGGCCGGGACGACCGGAGCCCCCGACGGGCTCGCCGGGTAGGCGCGGCGGCTGGAGGCGGTACCGGTCGGCGCGCCCGGCCACGCCGTTCTGCGCGCTCCGCGGAAATCACCTCGCACGTCCGCCCCCGCGTCGGCACGATGGACCGAATGACAACGATCAGCGCACCGCCAGGCTCCGCACCGCCGACGAACGAGTCACCCTGGCCGGCTTCCTGGACCACCAGCTCGACACTCTCGCGATGAGTGCGCGGGCCTGACCTCCGGCCAGCTCCGTGCGCGCGCCCTCGAACCGTCCGGCCTCAGTCTGCCCGGCCTGGTCCGCCACTTCGCCGAGGCCGAGCGCGGCTGGTCCCGCAACGTCTTCGCGGGCCGTCAGATCCCCCCCTCCCGGACCGTCAGATGTCGCGGAACGTCTCGATCTGCGCGCCGATCGAGTTGAGGCGCTCGGCGAGGTCCTCGTAACCGCGGTTGATGACGTAGACGTTGCGCAGCACCGAGGTGCCCTGCGCGGCGAGCATCGCGAGGAGGATGACCACCGCGGGCCGCAGCGCGGGCGGGCACATCATCTCGGCGGCGCGCCAGCGGGTCGGCCCCTGGACGAGGACGCGGTGCGGGTCGAGGAGCTTGACGTCCGCGCCGAGCCGGGTCAGCTCGGTGAGGTAGATCGCGCGGTTGTCGTAGACCCAGTCGTGGATCATCGTGGTGCCGTGCGCCGCCGCGGCGATCGCGGCGAAGAACGGCACGTTGTCGATGTTGATGCCGGGGAACGGCATCGGGTGGATGGTGTCGATCGGCGCGGTCAGCTTGGACGGGCGCACGGTGAGGTCGACCAGGCGGGTGTGGCCGTTGTGGGCCCGGTACTCCGGGGTGCGGTCGTAGTCGAGGCCCATGCCCTCCAGCACCGCGAGCTCGATCTCCAGGAACTCGATCGGCACCCGGCGGATCGTCAGCTCGGAGGAGGTGACGACGGCGGCCGCGAGCAGGCTCATCGCCTCCACCGGATCCTCGGCCGGGGTGTAGTCGACGTCGCAGGTGATCTCCGGGACGCCGTGCACGGTGAGGGTGGTGGTGCCGATGCCCTCGATCTTCACGCCCAGCTTCTCCAGGAAGAAGCACAGGTCCTGGACCATGTAGTTGGGCGAGGCGTTGCGGATGACGCTCACGCCGTCGTGCCGGGCGGCGGCGAGCAGCGCATTCTCGGTGACGGTGTCCCCGCGCTCGGTCAGCACGATCGGACGGTCCATCGGGGTGCCCGGCTCGACCGAGGCGTGGTAGGCGCCGCCGGTGGTGGCGACCTCCAGGCCGAAGCGGCGCAGCGCGGTCAGGTGCGGCTGGACGGTGCGGGTGCCGAGGTCGCAGCCACCCGCGTACGGGATGGCGAAGTGCTGGGCGCGGTGCATCAGCGGGCCGAGGAACATCAGCACGCTTCGGGTGCGGCGGGCGGCCTCGACGTCCATCGCGGCGAGGTCGAGCTCGGCCGGCGGGGTGAGTTCGAGGTCGCGGCCCTCGTTGATCCAGCGGCTCTTGACGCCGATGCTGGTGAGGACCTCGAGGATGCGGTAGACCTCCTCGATCCGGGCGACGCTGCGGATCGTGGTGCGGCCGGTGGTGAGCAGCGAGGCGCAGAGGATCGCGACGCAGGCGTTCTTGCTGCTGCGGACGTCGATCGCACCGGAGAGGCGGGTGCCGCCGGCGACGCGCAGGTGCATCGGGCCGGAGTAGCCGAGGGAGACGATCTCGCTGTCGAGGGCTTCGCCGATGCGGGCGATCATCTCAAGGCTGACGTTCTGCTTGCCCTGTTCGATGCGGTTGACCGCGCTCTGGCTGGTGCCGAGGGCCTCGCCGAGCTGCGCCTGGGACCAGCCGCGGTGCTGGCGCGCGGTACGGATGAGGGTGCCGATACGGGTGAGGTAGTCGCCTGTCACTCGGCAGACCATATCTCACGCTTGAGATGACGACAGAATCAGCGGTGGGCGAACTAATCGTTTTGTCCGTTTCTCGCCCCACATGGGCATCAGATCTTCACACCACCATGAGATATAGCTGAGTTTTCGCCGGCCATCCGAAGCCTCGGCCCGGGCCCGACCGGCCGCGCCTCATGGCCCGAGCGGTTCCGCCCGTCCGACGATGGTGCCCGCGCGGTCGATGCAGATGACGTCCACCGCCACCGGGGAACCGAGGAGCACGCCGAGCGCCGTCGCCCGGGCCGCCTCGGCGACCAGGTCCCCGAGCGGCACGCCCGCCGCCCGGCACAGCTGCACCGCCTCCAGCCCGGTGTTGGCGGCGGCCACCGCCCCGGTCAGCGCCTCGTCCGCGCCGCCGCGCCGAGCCAGCTCCGCGAGGTAGCCCTTGTCCACCTGCGAACGCGCCGAGTGCAGGTCGAGGTGGCCGGCTGCGAGCTTGGACAGTTTGGCGAAGCCGCCCGCGATCGTCAGCCTCGGCACCGGGTGGCGCTTGAGGTATTTGAGGACGGCGCCGGCGAAGTCGCCCATGTCGAGCAGTGCGTCCTCGGGCAGTGCGTGCACGGCGACGGCGACCTTCTCCGAGGTCGAGCCGGTGCAGCCCGCCACGTGCGTACGGCCGGCCGCGCGCGCCACGTCCACGCCGCGGCGGATGGAGTCGATCCAGGCCGAGCAGGAGTAGGGGACGACGATGCCGGTCGTGCCCAGGACGGACAGGCCGCCGAGGATCCCGAGCCGGGGGTTCCAGGTGGAACGGGCGATCTCCTCGCCGTTGTCGACGGAGACCTCGACGACGACGTCCCCCGTGCCGCCGTGCTCGGCGGCCACCTCGGCGACGGCGTCGCGGATCATCTGCCGGGGCACCGGGTTGATGGCGGGTTCACCGACGGGCAGCGGCAGGCCGGCCTTGGTGACCGTCCCGACCCCGGGACCGGCCCGGAACACCACCCCCGCACCGGGCTCACCGGCCCGCACCGTCGCGCGGATGAGGGCGCCGTGGGTCACGTCGGGGTCGTCACCGGCGTCCTTCACCACGCCGGCCATCGCGCTCGGGCCGCTCGGCGCGCCGGGAACGCCCGGGGCGCCCGGCGCACCGGCCGCAGTGAGCTCTTCCGCGGCCAGGGCGAAGGCGGGCTGCTGCCCCTTGGGGAGGGTGACGGTCACCGGGTCCGGGAACTCGCCGGTGAGCAGCGCCGTGTAGGCGGCCTTGGTCGCGGCGGTGGCACAGGCGCCCGTCGTCCAGCCGTGTCGCAGGCCGCTGCTCTTCAGCTGCCCGGCCCGGCCTCCCGGTTCGGCCACGTCCGCCTCGCTCGCTGTCTCGACTGCCGTCTTCGTGTGCCTGCGTGGCGGCCCCGCCGACCGCCGGTGCCGATTTTCCCCCATACGCCGGGCCGGGCGGCGACCGGGGCCCTCGGCGGAGGCGCCGGGTGGAGGTACCGAACGGACGTGCCGGGCGACGCGCCGGGCGGAGGTGCCGGTGAGGCGGCGGGAACGGCCTCCTCAAGTTCCCGAGAAGTTCTCTGCACGGGTCTCGAAAGCGGCACCTACCAGCGAGTAATCTGTCGCTCCGCCAGAAGCGGGTTCATGACACGAGGCCCGGGACCGGAACAGCCGGCCGGGCCATCAGAATGTGGGGTTTTCGTGGCAGGGATGAGTCGGCGCACGTTCGTCACGGGTACGTCGGTGGCCGCCGCCTGGGCGGCCCTGTCGCTGGGCGGCGCGCAGTTCGCGTCGGCGGCGGCGCGCGACCGGGCGCTGGCGGCCACCGCCGCGAGAGCCGTCCGGGTGACCGGGACCACCCTCGACCAGGTGGCGACGCCGGTCGGCGACGGATCCTACAAGCGGCTGACGGCCGGACCGGGCTGGCCGTTGGTCGTGCGCGGGGACATCGCGGCCCCGGGCGGCGGCCGCGACGACCGCCGCACCGGGCTGGCCAGCTTCGTCCAGTTCTCCGACCTGCACCTGGTGGACAGCGAGTCCCCGTTCCGCTTCGAGTACCTGGCCAAGTTCCTCGGTGCCGCGCACCGGCCGCACGAAACCCTGAACGCCCGCGGCGTCTCGGCCCTCGTCGAGCGCGTCAACTCGCTCGCCGGCGGCCCCTACACCGGGATGCCGTTCAGCATGGTGATGGCCACCGGCGACAACACCGACAACCACGAGCACGTCGAACTCGACTGGTACCTGACGGTGATGGCGGGCGGGCGCCTCGCCCAGAACACCGGCGACCCGAACCGTTACGAGGGCGTGCAGAGCTCCGGCAGCTCCCTCTACTGGAACCCCGAACTCGCCTTCCAGGACGACTACAAGGCGAAGGGCTTCCCGCAGATATCCGACTTCCTGTCGGCCGCCGGCCGTCCCTTCGACGCCCCGGGCCTGCGCACTCCCTGGTACACGACGGTCGGCAACCACGATGACAGCCTTGAGGGTTCGCTCCCGGACCTCGGCCTGCTGAACGACATCTACACCGGCGAGTACAAGCTGGAGGGCTGCGACGACGCCGAGGCCGCCCAGCTGATGGAGGCGCTGCGGCACGACCCGGCGGGCGCCGCGCTGCTGCTCGGCAAGCTGCTGGCGACCGGCGACGCCGTGCGCCGGATCACCCCCGACGAGCGCCGACGGCCGTTCACGCTCAAGGAGTTCGCGAAGGCCCACCTCGACCCGGCCGTCACCGGCGCGGGCCCGCACGGACACGGATTCACCTCGGACATGGTGAACAGCGGCAAGCTCTTCTACACCTTCCGCATCTCGGAGAAGGTGCTCGGCATCAGCCTGGACACCACCAACCAGGCCGGGTTCGCGGACGGTTCGCTCGGCACCGCGCAACTGCGCTGGCTGGAGCAGCAGTTGAAGGCGCACAGCGGGCACTGGTACGACGCCGACGGGCGCCGGGTGACGGGCGGCAGCACGGACGACCTGATCCTCGTCTTCAGCCACCACACCAGCACCACCATGGGCAACCTGCTGCCCGACCCGCGCAACATCTTCGAGCGGCGCCACGACGGCAACGAGCTGGTGGCGCTGCTCCAGCGCTACCCGAACGTCGTCGCGTGGGTGAACGGCCACACCCACATGAACAAGATCACGGCGCACGGGCACGCGGTGCCGGAGCGTGCGTTCTGGGAGATCAACACCGCCTCCCACATCGACTACCCGCAGCACGGCCGGATCATCGAGATCGCGGACAACGGGGACGGCACCCTGTCCCTGTTCACGACGCTGATCGAGTCCGACGCGCCGTACGGGACGGACTTCGCCGGCACGTCGGACGCCAACCTGGCCGCGCTCTACCGCGAGCTGTCGTACAACGACCCGTACGGCCGCCCGGCCGCGCTGCTCGGCGCGGGGCAGGACCACAACACCGAGCTGCTGATCACCAAGCCGACGCGCTGACGGGTCGGAGCCGACGGGTGACGCCCGGCGAGTGACGGCCAGCGAGTGACGACTGGCGAGTGACGACGAACGGGTGACAGAAAACAGATGACAGCTAACAGATGATGAAATCTGTCAGCTGTCATCTGTTACTTGTTCGCCGTCCCCGCTGTCACGCCTCCGGGTACCGTCGCGGCGTCCAGACCACCTCGACGCCGCCGGCCCGCTCGACCGCCTGCGTCTGCGACGAGCCGATCAGCAGGATCGTCCGCATGTCGACGAGCGCCGGGTCCAGCTCGCCGAGCCGCACGATCCGGACCCGCTCCGTCGGGCCGCCGACGTCGCGCGCCATCACCACCGGCGTCTCGGGCGAGCGGTACTCCAGCAGGAGGTCCCGGGCCAGGCCGACCTGCGTCGTGCGCGACTTGGACCCCGGGTTGTACAGCGCGAGCACCAGGTCCGCCTCCGCCGCCGCGCGCAGGCGGCGGGCCACCGCGTCCCAGGGCTTGAGCCGGTCCGACAGCGACACCACCGCGTAGTCGTGCCCCAGCGGGGCGCCCGCCCGGGAGGCGGCCGCGTGCGCGGCGGTCATGCCGGGCAGGACCCGCACCGGAACGTCCCGGTAGGCCTCCTCGCAGGCGACCTCCAGCACCGCCGTCGCCATCGCGAAGACGCCCGGGTCGCCCGAGGAGACCACGCAGACCCGACGCCCGCGCCGGGCCAGGTCGAGGGCGAACTCGGCGCGCTCGGACTCCACCTTGTTGTCCGAGCCGTGCCGCAGTTGCCCGGGCCGCTGCGGCACCCGGGCCAGGTAGGTGGTGTAGCCGACCAGATCGGTGGCCTCGGCCAGCGCGCCGCGCGCCTCCGGAGTCAGCCAGAGCGGCCCGGCCGGCCCGGTGCCGACGACGGTCACGCTGCCCGCGCCCTGCGCCGTCCGCACCACCGGCTCCAGCGGGGCGACCTTGCTCGGCAGCACCGCCACCGAGAAGTACGGCACGCTCTCGCCGTCGACCTCGGCGAGCGGCGCGATCCGCTCCCCCTCCATGAACGCGCGCTCGACGTACTGCGCGTCCTCCAGTCGCCCCGCCCGCTCCAGCGCGCGGCGGACGGCCGGGAAGGTGCGCCCGAGCTTCATGATCACGGCCGAGTCGGCGGCGGCGATCCGCGCCGCCAGCTCCTCCTCGGGCAGCGTGCCCGGGATGACGGTGAGCGTCTCCTCGGCCTCGGTCAGCGGCTGTCCGAGCCTGGCCGCCGCCGCGCTGACGGAGGTCACGCCCGGCACCACCTCGGTCGGGTAGCGGTGGGCGAGCCGCTTGTGCATGTGCTGGTAGGAGCCGTAGAACAGCGGGTCGCCCTCGGCGAGCACGACGACGTCGCGCCCGGCGTCCAGGTGGGCGGCCAGCCGGGCGGCGGCCTCCTCGTAGAAGTCGTCCAACGCGCCCCGGTAGCCGCCCGGGTGGTCGGTGGTCTCGACCGTGATCGGGTAGACCAGCTTCTCCTCGATCTGGCCACCCGTCAGGTACCGCTCGGCGATCGAGCGCGCGATGGACCGCCCGTGCCGGGCGCTGTGGTAAGCCACCACGTCGGCCTTGCCGATGAGTTCGGCCGCGCGGACGGTCACCAGCGACGGGTCGCCCGGCCCGAGCCCGACACCGTAGAGCCGACCGGTCGGCTTCTGGCTGTCCGTCACTCTTCTTCGCTCGCAATCGCGTTGATGGCGGCGGCGGCGATCGCGCTGCCGCCGCGCCGGCCGCGCACCACCAGGTGCTCCAGTCCGGACGGGTGCTCCGCCAGGGCCTGCTTGGACTCGGCGGCGCCGATGAAGCCGACCGGCACACCGATCACCGCAGCCGGGCGCGGCGCACCCGCCTCGATCATCTCCAGGAGCCGGAAGAGCGAGGTCGGCGCGTTGCCGACGGCCACCACGGCGCCCTCCAGGCGGGGCAGCCACAGTTCCATGGCGGCGGCACTGCGGGTGTTGCCCATCGTGCGGGCCAGTTCGGGGACCGACGGGTCGGTGAGGGTGCAGACGACCTCGTTGTCGGCGGGCAGCCGCTTGCGGGTCACGCCGCTCGCGACCATGTTGACGTCGCACAGGATCGGCGCACCGGCGCGCAGCGCGGCGCGTGCGGAGGCGACCACGCCGGGCGAGTACACCAGGTCCTCGACCAGGTCGACCATTCCGCAGGCGTGGATCATCCGCACCGCGACCTGGGAGACGTCCGCCGGCAGGGCGGCCAGGTCGGCCTCCGCGCGGATGGTGGCAAAGGACTGGCGGTAGATGGACGCGCCGTCCTTCTCGTACTCGATCACTTCGTGGTCCTCCTGGCCTCGGCGACCGCCTCGGCCATCTCCTCGTTCGTCACATCCACGGCGGAAATCTGAGCGGCCGAAACCTCCACGGCCGGAGCCTGAGCGGCCTGGGCCTGCGCAGCGGAAGCCTCCCCGACCGGAGCCTGCGCAGCGACAACCTGAGCGGCCGGAACCTCCACGGCCGCGCCGGCGCCCGCCGGGCCGTTCACCGTCACCCGGTAGCCCTGCCCGGTGGCGATCACGTCCACCCACCGCCCGGCCGGGTGGCCGCAGCGCCGTTCACAGCCGGACCAGTGCACGGGCAGGCCGCCGCCGGCCGCCGCGTCCAGCGCCCGGGCCGCGTCCGCCCGCACGTCGGCGAGCGACTTGGCGCACCCGGGCAGCCCGGTGCAGGCGGAGGCCCGCTCCCAGGGCGAGCCGGGCACCGTCCGGAAGCCGGCCTCGGCGAGCGCGGCCAGGTGCTCGGCCGGGGCCCCCGGCAGGACGGCGCCGCGCCAGGGGGTCAGCCGCAGTTCACCGGCGGAGGCCGCCACCAGCGCGCGCCACTGCTCCGCGCTCGCCCGGCCGAAGCGCAGGCCCACCGACAGCCCGCCGGGCAGCGCGCCGACGGCGGGGGCTGCTCCCGCAAGAGCGGGCAGCGGCACGGATCCCGCAGGCAGCAGGTCGGGCACCTCGCGCAGGTGCCAGGCCTTGCGTCCGCTCGCACGCAGCGCGTCCAGGAAGGTCCGGGCCGCGTCCAGCACGGCCGTCACCTCCCGCCCGGCCCCGACCGGGTGCGCGGATGCGGCCCGCCCGAGGCGCAGCAGCCGGGTGCCGTCCGGGCCTGCGATCAATGTCACATCGGCGTCGAGCGCGGCGACGTCGCCCCGCCCGTCGTCCAGCGCGAACAGGAACTTGCCGGAGAGTCCGGCCGCCCAGTCGCTCGCGCACAGCCGCGCGTCCAGTTCCCGCACCCAGGCCCGCACGTCGGCGGCGTCCCGGGCGTCGAGTCCCGCGAGCGGCGAGGCGACGATGTTGCGCACCCGCTCGTGGGTGTCGGAGGGCAGCAGCCCGACGGCGCGCAGCCGTTCGGCGAGTTCCGCGGCGCAGTGCGAAGCCAGGCCTCGGAGTTGGACGTTGCCGCGTGAGGTGGTCTCCAGCTCACCGTCGCCGAGGGCCTCGGCCGCGTCGGCCAGCGCGAGCGCCTGATGGTCCGTCAGAAGACCGCCGGGCAGGCGGACCCGGGCCAGGGCGCCGTCGTCGGCCGTGTGCAGACGAAGTGCCCCTGGGCAGGCGTCCGCGCGCCCCCGGTCGGGCACCGCGGCGCCCGGCGCGGTGGCGTCGGGTGTCGGTGGCATGGCGGCGAGCATACAGATGATCCGATCGGTTGCCTCCGTCCGCTGCATCACACTCCGGCTCGCGGCACGCGCAGCCCGCTCGCACCGCCGCCGCACACTCAGCCGCGCCCCGAGCGCGCTCCCGCCCGGGCCCCGCGGCCCGCGCGCCCGCCCGTACGCCGCGCCCGCGCCACGTCCACGCCGCCCCGCACCGCCTGCGCGCCGCCCCTGCGCCGCGCCGCACATGTCAAAACTCGCTCTCCCCCAGGTCAGCCACACCCCGTACGATGCTGGCGGGCGGTCCCCGCGGACCGTCCGCACGCCAGCGACGGCGCAGGGGAGGAAACCGGTGCAAGCCCGGTGCGGTCCCGCCACTGTGACCGCGGCTCACCGGGACCACCGGTGGCCGCGGGAGCCAGGAACTCCCGCCGTCCTCCACCGGCCCGGGGCGCGGACCCCGAGGAAGGCAGAAATGCACCACCGCTGTCGCATGCCCGCGCCCGCGTCCCCGGCCACCACCGAGGCCACCCGGGCCGCCGCCGTCGCGGCCGCCCTGGCCACCACCGAGGCCGGGAGGGCCTTCGCATGATCCTGCTGCTGTCGACGTCCGACACCGACCTGCTCAGCGCCCGCGCCTCGGCCGGCCCCGTCCCGTACCGGCTCGGCAACCCTGCGAGGCTCGCCCCCGAGGACCTGGCCGCCCTGGTGGAGGGCACCGACCTCGTCGTGGTCCGCCTGCTCGGCGGGCGCCGCGCCTGGCAAGAGGGCCTCGACGCGCTGCTGGCCGGCCCGCGCCCGGTGGTCGTCCTGACCGGCGAACAGGCCCCCGACGCCCAGCTGATGGAGCTGTCCACCGTCCCGGCCGGCATCGCCGCCGAGGCGCACGCCTACCTCGCCCACGGCGGCGCGGCCAACCTGGCCGAGCTCGGCGCCTTCCTCTCCGACACCGTGCTGCTCACCGGCCACGGCTTCGCCCCGCCCGCCTCGGCCCCGGCCTGGGGTCCGCTGGAGCGCGAGGCCGGGGCCGCTGACGGGCCGACGGTCGCGGTGCTCTACTACCGCGCCCACCACATGAGCGGGAACACCGCCTTCGTCGAGACGCTGTGCCGGGCGATCGAGGACCAGGGCGCCCGGGCGAAGGCCTACTACTGCGCCTCGCTGCGCGGCGCCGAGCCCGAACTGCTCGCCGCCCTCGGCGAGGCCGACGCGATCGTCACCACCGTGCTCGCCGCCGGCGGCACCCGCCCCGCCGACGCTCAGGCCGGCGGCGACGAGGAGGCCTGGGACGCGGGCGCGCTGGCCGCCCTGGACCGCCCGATCCTCCAGGCGCTGTGCCTCACCTGGTCGCGCGCCCAGTGGGAGGCCAGCGACGACGGCCTGTCCCCGCTGGACACCGCGACCCAGATCGCCGTGCCGGAGTTCGACGGCCGCCTGATCACCGTCCCCTTCTCCTTCAAGGAGCTGGACGAGGACGGCCTGACCGTCTACGCCGCCGACCCGGAACGCGCCGCCCGCGTCGCCGGCACCGCCGTCAAGCACGCCCGCCTGCGGCACGTCCCGGCCGCCGAGCGCCGCCTCGCACTCGTACTGTCCGCCTACCCGACCAAGCACGCCCGGGTCGGCAACGCCGTCGGCCTGGACACCCCCGCCAGCGCCGTCCGCCTCCTGGACCGGCTACGCGAGGAGGGCATGGACCTGGGTTCGGACCTGCCAGGGCTGGACGAGGCCTCCGAGGACGGTCACGAGGGCGCCGGCCACGAGGGCGACGCGCTCATCCACGCCCTGATCGCCGCCGGCGGCTACGACCAGGACTGGCTCACCGAGGACCAGCTCGCCCGCAACCCGGTCCGCATCCCCGCCGCCGACTACCGCCGGTGGTACGCCCGGCTCCCGCAGGCCCTGCGCGAGCAGGTCGAGGAGCACTGGGGCCCGGCCCCCGGCGAGCTGTACGTCGACCGCTCGCAGAACCCGGACGGCGACATCGTGCTCGCCGCGATCCGCTCCGGGAACCTGCTCGTCCTCATCCAGCCGCCGCGCGGCTTCGGCGAGAACCCGGTCGCCATCTACCACGACCCCGACCTGCCGCCCAGCCACCACTACCTCGCCGCCTACCGCTGGATCGAGGCCGCGCAGGAGGACGGCGGCTTCGGCGCCCACGCCGTCATCCACCTCGGCAAGCACGGCAACCTGGAGTGGCTGCCCGGCAAGACCGCCGCACTGTCCGCCGAGTGCGGCCCCGACGCCGTCCTCGGCGACCTCCCGCTCGTCTACCCGTTCCTCGTCAACGACCCGGGCGAGGGCACCCAGGCCAAGCGCCGCGCCCACGCCACCCTCGTCGACCACCTCGTGCCGCCGATGGCCCGCGCCGACTCCTACGGCGACATCGCCCGCCTGGAGCAACTGCTCGACGAGCACTCCAACATCGCCGCGATGGACCCGGCCAAGCTGCCCGCGATCCGCGCCCAGATCTGGACCCTCATCCAGGCCGCCAAGCTCGACCACGACCTCGGCCTCGACGAGCGCCCCGAGGACGACGGCTTCGACGACTTCCTGCTGCACGTCGACGGCTGGCTGTGCGAGGTCAAGGACGCCCAGATCCGCGACGGCCTGCACGTCCTCGGCCAGGCCCCGGCCGGCACCGACCGGGTCAACATCGTGCTCGCCATCCTGCGCGCCCGCCAGATCTGGGGCGGCGTGAGCGCCCTGCCGGGCCTGCGCGAGGCGCTCGGCCTGGACGAGGCCGCTCTCACCCTCGGCGCCACCGACGCGGCCGAGGCGCGGGCCCGCGCCCTGGTCGAGGCGATGGAGGCGCAGGACTGGGCGCCCGAGGCGGTCGAGAAGGTCGCCGCGGGGCTCCCGGAGGCCGTCCACGAGGTGCTCGCCTTCGCCGCCACCCAGGTGGTGCCGCGCCTCGCCGCGACCACCGACGAGCTGGACGCCGTCCTGCACGCGCTCCGGGGCGGCTTCGTCCCGGCCGGGCCCTCCGGCTCCCCGCTGCGCGGCCTGGTCAACGTGCTGCCCACCGGCCGCAACTTCTACTCCGTCGACCCCAAGGCCGTGCCCAGCAAGCTCGCCTGGGAGACCGGCCAGGCGCTCGCCGCCTCCCTGGTCGACCGCTACCGGACCGACAACGACGGCGCGTACCCGCCCTCGGTCGGGCTCTCGCTCTGGGGCACCAGCGCGATGCGCACCGCCGGCGACGACATCGCCGAGGCCTTCGCCCTGCTCGGCGTCCGCCCCGTCTGGGACGACGCCTCGCGCCGCGTCACCGGCCTGGAGCCGATCCCGCTGGAGGAGCTCGGCCGCCCGCGCATCGACGTCACGCTGCGCATCTCCGGCTTCTTCCGCGACGCGTTCCCGCACGTCGTCGCCCTGCTGGACGACGCGGTGCGCCTGGCCGCCGCGCAGGAGGAGGCCGACGCGGACAACTTCGTGCGGGCCCATGTGCGGGCCGACCTCGCGGTGCACGGCGACGAGCGCAAGGCCACCGTCCGCGTCTTCGGCTCCCGCCCGGGCACGTACGGCGCGGGCCTGCTCCAGCTGATCGACAGCCGCGACTGGCGCACCGACGCCGACCTCGCCGAGGTCTACACGGTCTGGGGCGGCTACGCGTACGGGCGCGGGCTGGACGGCCGGCCGGCGCGCGAGGAGATGGAGACCGCGTACAAGCGGATCACCGTCGCCGCGAAGAACACCGACACGCGCGAGCACGACATCGCCGACTCGGACGACTACTTCCAGTACCACGGCGGCATGGTGGCCACCGTCCGCGCCCTCACCGGCAAGGCGCCGACCGCCTACATCGGCGACTCGACCCGCCCGGAGACCGTCCGCACCCGGACGCTCACCGAGGAGGCCGCCCGCGTGTTCCGCGCCCGGGTGGTCAACCCGCGCTGGATCGAGGCGATGCGCCGGCACGGCTACAAGGGCGCGTTCGAGATGGCCGCGACCGTCGACTACCTGTTCGGCTACGACGCCACTACTGGCGTAGTCGCGGACTGGATGTACGAAAAGCTGACCCAGGAGTACGTGCTCGACCCGGTCAACCGGGAGTTCCTCGCCGGGGCCAACCCGTGGGCGCTGCACGGGATCAGCGAGCGGCTCCTGGAGGCGGCGAGCCGCGGGCTGTGGGAGCGGCCGGACCCGGAGCTGATCGAGCAGCTGCAGGCCGCGTTCCTGGAGACCGAGGGGGACCTTGAGGGCGGCGAGGGCTGACGACCCCCGGCCGGTTGGGACGTCTGTTCCAAACGTGGTGTTCCTGTCATCCGTTCGGGTGACAGGAACACTGGTGGCCCACTCCGCCCAAGCGGACAATACGGGGCATGCCGCGACGCCCCGCCCTCAGCCGTCCCGTCTCCCTCACGCCCTTCACGCGTGAACGTGGCGACCCGACCGGCACCGTGCCGCCGCTGCCCGCCCACCGGTACCGGGCGCGCCTCGGGGCACTGGCGGCCGGGGCGGTGCCGGTGCTCGCCTTCCCGCCCCTGGGGCTCGCGTGGCTGGCGTGGGTCGCGCTGGTGCCCGGACTGCTGCTGATGCAGCGGGCTCCGGGGCCGCGGGAGGCGGCGGTGCGCGGGTGGTGGTTCGGCGCGGGTTTCATCATGACGGCGATGTACTGGCTGGTCCCGTCGATCGGACCGGGGCTGCCGGTGCTCGCCGTCCTGTTCGGGGCGCTGCAGGCCGTCGTCGGGTACGGCGTGCACCGGCTGATGCACCCGCCGCTGACGGCCCGTCGGGCACTGCTCGCCCTCACCGTCGTCCCCGCGCTCTGGCTCACCACCGAGTACGCGCGTTCCTGGCACTCACTCGGCGGACCGTGGGCACTGCTCGGCGCCACCCAGTGGCAGCACCCGGCGATCCTCGCGCTGGCCTCGGCGGGCGGCATCTGGCTGGTCAGCGCGGCGGTGGTGGCGGTCAACACCGGAGTGCTGATCGTGCTCACGGCCGCCCCCTGGCGTCCGCGCGCCGTCGCGGCGCTGACCGCCGCGCTGGTGCTGGTGGCCGGCCCGCTCCTGTTCTCGCTGCGCGCCGCGCCCGTGCGGACGGGGGCGGTGACGGTGGCGCTCGTCCAGCCCGGGATCGTCGACGACCCGCAGGCCCGGTTCGACGCGAGCGCCCGGGCCACGGCGGAGCTCGGCGGGCGGCCGGTGGACCTGGTCGTCTGGGGCGAGAGCAGCACCACCTCCGACCTGGACCGCGACCGGGGCGCGCTGGACCGGCTGCGTGAACTGTCCGCCGCCACCGGCGCGCAGGTCATCGCCGGGGAGGACGCGCGCAAGGCCGACGGACGGATCTCCAAGGACGCCGTCCTGGTCTCCCCGGCGGGCGTGCTGGACCGCTACCGCAAGATCCGGCTGGTGCCGTTCGGCGAGTACATCCCGCTGAGGCCGGTGCTCGGGTGGATCGCGGGCGTCAGCCGGGCGGCGGGCGAGAACCGGGCGCCGGGCACCTCGTTCCACGTGCTGCCGGCCACCGACCGGGCCGGTGACGCGCTGCCGGTCGGGGCGCTGATCTGCTTCGAGTCGGCGTTCCCCGACATGGCGCGGACGGCGGCGCGCGACGGCGCCCGGGTGCTGGTCTACCAGTCGTCGACGTCGACCTTCCAGCACACGTGGGCGCCGGCGCAGCACGTCTCGCTCGCGGCGATCCGGGCCGCCGAGACCGGCCGTCCGGCCGTACAGGCCTCACTGACGGGGGCCTCGGCGGCCTTCGACGCGCAGGGGCGCGAGCTCGCGCGGCTCGGCACCGACGGCACCGGGGCGCTGACCGTCCGGTTGCCGCTCACCGCGCCCCACACGCAGACCTGGTACGACCGCGTCGGTGACGTGGTGCCGCTGGCGGCCCTGCTCGTGACGGCGGGGGCGGCAGCCATGGTGTGGCGGGGGCGTCGGGCCGGGACTCGCGCTCGGAGTTCGGGCGGGCGGCCCGACGGCGGGCATCCCAACGACGGGCGGCCTGACGGCGATCAGCCCTTGTCTCCCGCGCGGTAGACGCCGAACACCGCTCCCTGGGCGTCGCGCAGGACGGCGACGCGCGGGCCGTCCGGCACGTCCATGGCGGGCACCAGCACGTCGGCACCGAGGCCGGTCGCGCGGGTGACGGTGTTGTCGACGTCCGCGACCGAGAAGTAGGGCAGCCAGTGCGCCGGGACCTGTGGCGGGAAGCGGTCGTCCATCACCATCATGCCGCCGAAGTCCCGGCCGCCCAGGCCCCATTGGGTGTACTGCGGGGACGCGGTGACGGACCAGCCGAACACCGCCGGGTAGAAGGCGGTCGCGCCCTGCGCGTCCCGGGTGGCCAGTTCCACCCAGCCGAGCGCGCCGGGCTCGTCGAACACGCCGGCGCCCTGGAACGCGCGGGCCTGCCAGAGCGTGAAGACCGCACCGGACGGGTCGGCGACCACCGCGAACCGGCCGAGGTCGTGCACGTCGGCGGGCTCCACCAGCGCCTTGCCGCCGCCGCCCTTGATCTTCTTGACGGTCAGGTCGGCATCGGCGACCGCGAAGGACACCGTCCAGGCCGTCGGCTGCCGGGGCGCGGAGCGCGGGGTGACGGCGGCGGCCGGGGCGTCGCCGAGGAACATCTGCGTGTAGCCGCCGTCCTCGGGGCGCACGTCGGCCTCGGCGCGCCAGCCGAACAGCTCGCCGTAGAAGGACTGGGCGGCGGCGGGGTCGGAGGTGCCCAGCTCGACCCAGCACGGGGCGCCGATGGTGGCGGAGTTCTGCTTCATGGCTTCTCTCTGGCTCTTCCTGGCTCTTCGGGGTTGACATCTGTGACTGATCGTCAATCATGGCTGTTTTCATGAGACTTCGATGACGATCTTGCCCCTCGCGTGCCCGGACTCCACGAGGGCGAGCGCCTCGGCGGCGTGGGCCAGCGGGTAGCGGGCGGTGATGTGCACGTCCAATTCGCCGACGGCCACGAGGGCGGCCAGCGCGGCGAGGCTCTCGGAGGTGGTGGAGCGGGTGATGTAGCGGCCGCCGAGCTCGGCGGCGGTCGCCGGGTCGGCGGTGCTGACCAGCTTCGAGCGGTCGGCGAGGACGCCGGCGGCGTCGCGCAGCGCGTCACCGCCGACGAGGTCGAGAATGCCGTCCACGCCGTCCGGAGCCGCCTGTGCGATCCGCTCGGCGACGCCGTCGCCGTACCGCACGGGCACGGCGCCGAGCGACTCGACGTGGCCGCGGTTGGCGTCGCTCGCGGTACCGATCACGCGCAGGCCGCGACTGCGGGCGATCTGCGCGGCCGCGCTGCCGACTCCCCCGGCGACGCCGAGGATCAGGAGCGTGCGGCCGGAGCCGAGGCCGACGTCGCGGACGGCGTCGTCGGCGGTCGCCGCGGCGACGGGGAGGGTCGCGGCCTGGTCGAAGCCGACGGTCGCGGGCTTGAGGGCGCTCATCCCGGCGTGCAGCAGCGTCTGCTCGGCGAAGGCGCCGGCGGCGACGACCCCGAACACCTCGTCGCCCGGGGTGAAGGCCGTCACGTCCGGGCCGACCTGCTGGACGACGCCCGCGGCCTCCTGGCCCATGACGACGGGCAGGTCGCGGCCCCGGCGGCCGAGGAAGCCGCTGCGGACCTTCCAGTCCACCGGGTTCACCCCGGCCGCGCGGACCGCGATCGCCAGCTGGCCGGGGCCGGCCTCCAGCACGGGCCGGTCGAGGAACTCCTGTGTCTCCGGCCCGCCGTAGTCGACGAACCCGAACGCCTTGGCCATCGGTGATCCCACTCCTCCGGTAGCGGCCTGCGGCCCTCTGCTCCCCCGCCCCAGCATGAGGGGCGCGGTGGAGCGGGGGCGGGCGCTGGTGAGCCGAACGGGGTGGGCGAACAGAAGACAGGTGACAGATAACAGATTTCGAAATCTGTTATCTGTCACCTGTCAGTCGTCAGCTCCGCACAGCCCTCGCCACTGGGATCCACAGCTCCACCTCGGCGTCGCCCGTCCCCGGCACGAAGCGGGTCTGCAGGATCTCCGGGCCCGGCCGGGCCTCGTACGGGTTGGACGGGAACCACTGGCTGGCCACGTCCCCCCACATCTCCTGCAGCGCGTGCGGGAACGACCCCTTGTTGGTGAACACCGCCCACATCCCGGTCGGGACGTGGAGGACGTCCAGGTCGTCCGGGACGACGGCGTCCTCGCGCGCCACCACCGCGTGCCAGTAGTCGAGTTCGGACCCCTCCTCCCGGTTGGGCGAGAAGTCGTCGCACACCGAGACGATGCCGACCGGGTCCTTGCCCGTCAGGGCCGTGATCCGCTCGACGGTCTGCGCGCCGAGCCCCTTGATGAACTCGGCAATGTGCGGGTTGACGCCCAGGTATATCAGCGGCACCCGGGCCTTCCTGCCGACGATCCGGAAGTCCGGCTTCTGCACGATCCGGTAATCCATGCTGCTTGCTCCTTCCACGACGAGTCGGAAGGACATCCGGGGCTGGCACTTGAGCACCGTTCCGTCACGCCGGGCCTCCCCCGGCCCGACCCCGTGCATCGCCCGGAACGCCCGGGCGAACGCCTCCCCCGAGGCGTAGCCGTACCGGACCGCGATGTCGAGCAACGTCTGCTCGCCGCCGAGCACTTCGGCCCCGGCGACGGTCAGCCGCCGACGCCGGACGTACTCCGACAGCGGCATCCCGGCGAGCATCGAGAACAGCCGCCGGAAGTGGTACTCCGACGTCATCGCGATCCGCGCCAGTTCGGCCACGTCTATCTCGCGGTCCAGGTTCCGGTCGATGCTCTCCATCGCCTGGTTCAGGTGCTCCAGCACTCCAGCCCCGCCCTTCCTTGCTGATCACCACCGTAGGAAGGACCCACCCTGCCGCACCCGACAATCGGTGCCCGCTCCGGTCGGGTACCGGTGGCCGGGTGACGGCGAGCGGGGGTACGGGGGCTCGGACCAGGCCCTGTTCCAGCATCGCGTCCGCGACCAGCTCGAAGCCCGCGATGTTCGCGCCCACCACGTAGTTGCCCGGCTGCCCGTAGCGTTCGGCCGTGGTGGCACAGGACTCGTGGATGTGCCGCATGATGCCGGCCAGCCGCTCCTCGGTGCGGGCGAAGGTCCACGAGTCGCGCGAGGCGTTCTGCTGCATCTCCAGTGCGCTGGTCGCCACGCCGCCCGCGTTCGCGGCCTTGCCCGGGCCGAAGGCCACGCCCGCCTCCTGGAACACCCGCACCGCCTCCGGGGTGGTGGGCATGTTGGCACCCTCGGCGACCGCCTTCACCCCGCCGCGCGTCAGCGCGATCGCGTCCGCCTCCGCCAGCTCGTTCTGCGTGGCGCAGGGCAGCGCGACATCGCACGGCACGCTCCACACGCGCGCGCCGTGGGCCGCCGACTCGACGAACCGGACGTGGCTGCCTCGCAGTTCGGCGTACTCGGCGATCCGGCTTCGCCGAACCTCCTTGACCTCCTTGAGGAGTTCGAGATCGATGCCCTTCTCGTCGACCACGTAGCCGGAGGAGTCGGAACGGTGAGGACGGTCGCGCCGAGCTGCTGCGCCTTCTCGGTCGCGTGCACGGCGACGTTGCCCGAGCCGGAGACCGCGACCCGGCACCCCTCCAGGCCCTCACCGCGGGATCGGCGGCGGCAAGGGCGGCTCCGAACTTGACGATGCCGAGGTCGACGGACGGGTGGAAGCGCAGCCCGCCCTTGTACGGGCCGAGGGCACTGCTGAACTCCACGCGGCAGCCGCGGTTGACGTGGATCGCGCCGGCGTCGTCCGTCCACGGCACGCGGAACATGAGCTGGCGCTCGGGCTCGCAGATGCGCTCGATGATCCGGGCGTCGACGAGCTCGGGGCGGCGGGCGAGGACCGGTCCGAGGGTCTCCAGGACCTCATGGACGGCCTGGTGGAACTCGGTCTCGCCCCGGTTGCGGCGGACGACGTCCGCATAGAGCGTCTCGATGGCGCGGTTTCTCGGCCTCGTGGGCCTGCGGGGAGGAAGCGGTGTGAGGGTTGGCGGGCATCCGGTTCAGGACCTTCCGTGGTCGGCAGTGGTCGTGCGCGAGGCGCTCCCGTGCCCAGGAAACACGGGAAGTCTCGCAGTGTCCACGGCGCGGCTCCCGGCCCATCCGCCTACCGAAACCCCCCTCGCCCCGCGGTGGTTACGATCCCTCAGCCTCCTGGTGTCCGCGTTGAGCCCGGCTGTACCGCCGTCCGTACGCGAGGCGGGGCACGCGCCGGCGGGGCGTCCGGGCCGCGGCCGTGGCGTTTCCGGATCGGCGCGAAAATCACGGAACGTAGTCACCGAGGGCGGGAACAGCCGGAGCGGACGTGGTGTTGTCCGCCTCCGTAGTCGCCCACGGGCACGGACAGTACCCAGTTGTTCAAATTGGAACGAACGAGTACGGTCAGAGCCGGTTCACCCCGACGGGGACGTCACCCCTCGACCACTCGCCAACGGAGGCCCGCCCATGCCGCAGCCCGGCTCCGCCACGGTGCGCTCACGCGTGCGCATCCCACTGACCTTCCCGGACGGCTACCGCGCCGACGCGGAGGTCTTCACCTTCCACGGACTGGCCGACGGGGCCGAGCACCTGGCGCTCGCATTCGGGGAGGTGCCGGAGGGCGGAACGCCGCTGGTGCGGCTGCACTCGGAGTGCCTGACCGGCGACGTGTTCGGCTCGGACCGCTGCGACTGCGGCCCGCAGCTGCGCGAGTCGGTCGAGCGGATCAGCGAGGCCGGCGGCTACCTGCTCTACCTACGCCAGGAGGGACGCGGCATCGGGCTCTACAACAAGCTCGACGCCTACGCCCTGCAGGACTCGGGCCTCGACACGTACGACGCCAACACGGCCCTCGGCCTCCCCGAGGACGGCCGCAACTACACCGCCGCGGCCCAGATGCTGACCGCCCTCGGCGCCACCGGCATCGAGCTGCTGAGCAACAACCCGGACAAGGCGGCCCAGCTGGCCGGCCTCGGGATCACCGTCGAGCGGCGGACACCGACCGGCGTCCACCTCTCGGCGAGCAACGTCCGCTACCTGCGCGCCAAGGTCGAGCGGACCGGGCACTCGATCGAGCTGTCCCAGCTCGTCGGCTGATCTGACCGCGCGGGGCTCCAGGACAGAGGCGGGACAGCGGCGCGCGAACAGATGACAGGCGAAGATGGCAGCTAACAGATGACAGATTTCGAAATCTGTCATCTGTTAGCTGTTACCTTGTCAGTCGTCAACCCTCACCGCCGCCCGCTCCTCCGCACCGTCACGAGCACGCCCAGCGCCGCCAGCGGCAGGGCGATGAGGACGGCCGCCCAGAAGGCGCTGTGGCCCCACCAGGAGGCGACGTTCCCGAACATCGGCTGGAGGACGGGGATGCGCAGCGCCTCGAAGGGACCGAGGGGGTTGGGCCAGGCACCGAGGAGGAGGGTGCCGGCGATCCAAACGGCGAAGAGCGCCCGGGCCGTCCGGGGCGCGGCCAGCGCGGCGGTACCCGACAGGACGGCGAGCAGGATCGCGAAGCCCGCCTGGTACGACGCCCCGACCTGTCCGGTGCCCCAGGAGGCCGGCGCCGCGTGGTGCCCGGTGGCCACGGCCGCCAGCCGCACCTCCACCGCCGCCCACAGCAGCGTGACCAGGACGAACGTGCTCCCGAGCGCGAACAGTGCCCGGTCCCGGACGCCGGCCCTCCCCGACGGCCACTGCCGCCGGAGCTTCACGTTCGCCGGCGGCGGCACGGGCCGCCCCGCCGCCCGTCGCCACGCCTCGCCCGCACGGCGCCGGGCATCGTGGGCGGGCCGCAGGAGCCTGCCCGAGGCCCGTTCGATCAGGACCAACGACCCGACGAGCGCCACCACCGCGACCACCCCCGCCCAGCTGCCCATCCCGCCCTCGAACGTCACCACCCGGTCGGCGACGGGCTGTGGCGGTCTGAGGACGGTCATCGGGGCCCCGAGCCGCAGGTAGCCGATCGTGAAGGCCCCGGCGCCGGTGAGGGCCGCCGTGCCGAAGCCCACCCGGGCCGGGAAGACGGCCAGGACGACGGCGGCGGTCAGCGCCGCTCCGAGTTGCCCGACCACCTGGTGGGCGGCATGGTCACCGACCCGGCGCAGCGGCCCGCCGAAGGCGCCGTTAGGCCAGATCTTGAGCTGCTGCCCGGCGTCGATCGGGTACCGGAACACCGCCCCCGCCCACAGCAGCAGGCCGAACGCGACGAGCAGCAGCACAGCCGCCCCCGCCCGGCGCGGCCAGGCGGTGCGCAAGTGCGGCCACCAGGCGCGCAGCACCGCCTTCGGGTCGAGCGCGGGCTGCCGGCGCCCGGGGCCGCGGCCTGGCTGTCGCGCCTGCGCGGGTGCGTCCGTCCGGCGCCCGGCCCGCGTCCGCAGGGCCTCCGCCGCGACCAGCGCCGCCCGCCCGGCGAGCTCCGCCGGGTCGGCGGCCACCGCGCGCCGCCGCAGGGCGGACCAACGGCGGAGGACGGTCCGGTCCGCGCCTTTCCCGCCGACGGCCGAGCGCGCACCCAGCACCCCGTCCGCGACCACCGCCGCCAGCACCACCGCCCCGTCCGACAGCTGCCCCGGCAGCGGCAGCCGGTGCAGCGCGGTCGGCAGCGGCGAGAGCCGCCCGATCAGGCGGTCGCGTTCCTCCGGACGGACGGTCAGCCGCACCGCGAGCCGGTGCGCCTCCTCGCGCTCGTCCGTGCCGAGCCCGTCGCCGCCACGCCGTCCGCCGCCGAGGGAGCGTGCGATGTCGTTCACCGCGGCCAGGACGTCGGGCAGTTGGGCGAGCGCGAGCAGCCGGGAGCAGTGGTCGCCGGAGCACTCGGGGTGGAAGCAGTCGTAGCGGGCGGCGACGGCGGGGACGCCGGCCGCGACGAGCGCGTCGACGAACGCGGCACCGTCCGGATCGGTGGCGATCCGTTCGAGTCCGGCGGTGTCGATCGGGCGGTCGAGGTAGCGCGGGGTGGCGGAGGGCGCGAACGCGGCGCCGAAGGCGAGCACGGCGAGGGCGGCCACCGCATCGCGCCGGTCGCTGCGGGCCCGCGTGACGTCGGTGAGGTAGTGCAGGTCGAAGACGGTGTCCTTGACCTCGTCGCGCAGCCAGTCGCGCAGCCGCTCCGCTCCCCCGGCCGTCAGCCAGCGCGCCGCGTCGGCGGAGCGTGCGAGCAGGGCGACGGCGAGCCCGGCCGGGTCGTGGTGCGGGGTGCCGAAGAAGGTGACCGGCCGGTGGGTGCGGCCGCCCGCCGCGCGGGCGCGGTGCCGGGCGACCTCGGGGCTGCCGCCGGCCAGCCAGCTGCGGACCTGCGGGGCGGTCCAGCGCTCGGCCGGGTTCTTGGTGAACAGGCCCTGGAGGAGCAGCAGTCGGCGCGGGTCGGCGACGGCGGAGAGGTCGACCTCCTCGCTCATGACCAGGTCGTACTGCAGCACCTCGTCGCTGAGCAGCCGGCCGTGCGGGTCCAGGAAGCGGGGGCGGCCGGTGAACAGCTCGTACAGGATGTTGCCGAGCGCCCACCACGGCCCGGCCGGGTGGTTGGTGCCGGCCAGCTGCTCGGGGGCCATGTAGGCGACGGTGATCGTCATCTCGGGCGTGAAGCGGCGGCTGGCGGTGAGCCGGGCGATGCCGCCGAAGTCGGCGATCACGAACTCCCCGGGCGGGCGGCCGGGGCGCACGAGGACGTTGGCGGGCTTGAAGTCGACCGGGTTGCGCCGGATCCGCTGCTGCCAGAAGTCGAGCAGCGAGACGAGCTCGTAGATGACGATCTCGGTCGCGCGCGGGTCGGTGTGCCGGCCCTCGCGGCGCAGGGCGGCGAAGTGGTCGGCGAGGGTGACGGGCAGGTACTCCATCGCCACCCAGTCGCGCGGCACGCCCTGGTGGGTGACGCGGCCGGAGTCGACGATGCGCGGGACGTGGCGGCGGTAGGCGTCGTTGGACAGGTGGTCGAGCAGTTCGGCGTCCATGGACTGGCCCACGGCGGCCACCTTGACGGCGGCCTCGCCGCGCCCGTCGGTGCGGCGGACGTACCAGACGGTGCCCTCGGTGCCGGAGCCGGCGACGCCCAGCGGCTCGAAGCGCTCGCGCAGGGCGGCGGGGAAGCCGCCGACGTACTCGCCCCGGAAGCTGCGGTCGGCGGCGGGACGGCTGTCGGCCGAGGGCCCTACGCCGTCGGCGGGCGTGCCGGACGTGCCGGGCGTGCTGGGCGTGCCGCCCGGCCTGCGCGGGTTGACTCGGGTGCGGGCCTCGGGGGCGACGCGGGTGCGGGCCTCCGGGTCCACCCGGGTCGGCGCGTCCTTCTTGCGCCTCGTCGGGGCCTCCGGGTCGAACCGGGCCCGCTCCGAAGGGCTCCGCCGGGTCGCGGCCTCCGGGTCCACCCGCATGTGCGGGACGGCCCCGAGGCGGGAGGGCCGGTCCGGGACGGCGCCGGGGGCGGGGCGGCGGCCCCACACCGAGCGCCGGTCCACCCTCGTCCTGGGCTCGGGCCCGCGCCGCTCCGCCTCGCGTCCGGGCCCCTCGTCGTCCATCGCGGCGCTCTCCTCCCCGCTCCCCCGGGCCGGTCGCGGGGCCGGTTTCCGGTCCGTGCCCGCAGGTGCGCCCGGGTGCGCCGGCGCCGGGATGGTGATCGTGACGCGCCATCATCCCGCATAGGGGCAGTGCGGTTGGCCCGTTTCTCGGAACGCGACGAACCGCGACGAAACGGTTGCGCCACCGCTGCCGAACCGGGACACGCGCGAGGACGGCCGACCGGTCCACGGACACACGTGCTTCCGTCGTCAAGCGCACCCGAACGTCAACACACCACTGTCAACGCACTGTCGCCGACGCCCCGCCGTCAACACACCGCTGTCGACGCACCGTCGTCAACGCCCCGCCGTCACCGCTCCCCGACCGGCCGTCCATGCGGTTCCTCGGCGATCCGGCGGGCGATCTCGGACGGGCGCACCGGCCGCCCGAAGTGCCAGCCCTGCGCCCAGTCGCAGCCCATCGTCCGCAGCCTCTCGGCGTCCCTGCGGGTCTCCACGCCCTCGGCGGTGACGTTCAGCCCGAGGGCGTGCGCCATCGACACCAGACCGCTGACGATGCGCCACCCGGTGGACTCGTCCTTGCCCGGATCGTGCAGGTCCCCCACGAAGGACCCGGCGATCTTGAGGCCGGACACGGGCAGGTCGCGCAGGTAGGCGAGGTTGGACCAGCCGGTGCCGAAGTCGTCGACGGCCAGCGACACCCCGAGATCGACCAGCCCGTGCAGGGTACGCAGCGCCTCGTCCTCCGGCCCGACCACCGTCGACTCGGTGATCTCCAGCTGGAGCCGGGCCGGGTCCAGGCCGGTGTCGTCGAGGATCCGGCCGAGGTCGGTGACGAGCGCGGCGCTGCGCGCCTGGCGGACCGCCAGGTTGACGTTGAGCTGCGGCGCGGCATCGCCGAACCGTTTGATCCATTCGGCGGCCTGGCCGCAGGCCTGCTCCAGCACCCAGCGGCCGAGCGGCATGATCAGGCCGGTCTCCTCGGCGGTGGTGACGAACTCGTCCGGGCCGAGGACGCCGAGCTGGGGGTGGCGCCAGCGCACCAACGCCTCGACGGCGGCGAGGCGGCCGTCGGCGAGCGCGTGGAGGGGCTGGTAGTCGATGAAGAACTCGCCGCGGTCGAGGGCGGCGGGCATCCGCACCGAGACCGCGTAGCGGCTGACCGCGCGGGCGTTCTCCTTGGGGTCGAACAGCGTCCAGCGGCCGCGGCCGGCCTCCTTGGCCCGGTACAGCGTCAGGTCGGCGGCCCGGACGGCGGCGCCCGGGGTCGTCGTCGACACGCGCCGCTCCAGCACGCCGACGCTGGCGCCGACGGCGAGCTTGTGGTCGCCGATGAGCACGGGCCCGGCGAGCGCCTTGAGGACGGTCTTCGCGGCGGCGACCGCCTCCTGCTCGCCCCGGCACTTCTCCAGCAGCACGACGAACTCGTCGCCGCCGAGCCGGGCGACCAGATGGCCGAGCGGGGAGAGCGCGGCCTTCAGGCGGGCGCCGACGGCGGAGAGCAACTGGTCGCCGGTGTCGTGGCCGAGGCTGTCGTTGACGACCTTGAAGCCGTCGAGGTCGACGTAGCACAGGCCGAACCGGGCGCCCGGCTCCGGCTCCTCGAACAGCTTCTCCAGCCGCTCGAAGAAGGCCGCCCGGTTGGGCAGCCCGGTGAGCGGGTCGTGGGTGGCCTGGTGGCGCAGCCGCTCCTGGAGCCGGTAGCGGTCGGTGACGTCCTCCAGCATCGCCACCTGGTACTGCGGGACGCCGTCGTCGTCGCGGATCAGCGAGACGGTGAGGTGGGTCCAGATGATCTCGCCGTCCTGCCGGTAGTACGGCTTGTCGAACTGGAAGTACTCCCGCTTGCCGCTGATCAGCTCCTCGTACGCCTCCCACACGCCCGGGGTGTCCTCGGGGTGGACGAGGTCACCGACGCGGCGGCCGATCATGTCCTCCGGCCGGGCGCCGAACAGGTCCTGGAGGGCCTTGTTGACGGCCAGGATGTTGCCGTCGGTGTCGCCGATGCCGATGCCGATCGCGGCGCTCTCGAACAGGGCGCGGAAGCGGGCCTCGGAGGCGCGCAGCGCCCGTTCGGCCTCCTTGCGGGCGAGGTCCGCGGCGGCCCGGATCGACTCCTGCTCACGCAGGGTGCGCTCGCGCAGGGCGGCGGCCCAGCCGGCCGCGAAGGCGCCGGTGAGGGCGGGACCGCGGTCGTCGCCGACCGGCTGGGCCTGCAGGAGCTCGACCGCCCGGGCGAGGACGACCGGGTCGGTGAAGTGCGCCTCCACCAGCTCGGCGCCGGCCCGCTCGGCGAGGTGCGGCTGGAACGGCTCGTTCAGCTGGGCGCGGTGGAGCAGCGCGGCGGTGCGGGCCACGAGGCGACCGAGCAGGCCGGGGTGGACGGCGGTGCCGTGGTCACCGGAGAGCAGGCGGGCCCAGTCCTCGTGGAACCGCTCCGCGCTGCCGGACACCGGGGCGGTGCTCATGCGACCGCCGCCCGGTGCGCGGCCAGGCCCGTCGGTCCCGGACGGCTCGGACGGCTCGGACGGCTCGGACGGCTCGCGGCGATCCGACCCGGGGCGATCCGGCCGCTCCGTGCGTTCAAGGGCGGAACCCCACGCCGGCCACCCCGCTCATCCGCTCGGGGTGCTCACCGACCGACTCCGGCTGGTCCGGCCGCCACTGCGGCAGGTAGACGACGCCGGGCTCGACGAGCTCGAAGCCCGCGAGCATCGCGGTGACCTGCTCGCGGGTCCGCATGGTCAGGGGCGTCGGCGTCATCCGGTACAGCTTCTGGTGGTCCTCGGCCTGGTCGGGGCGGCCCTCCGAGGAGGCGTGGGAGAGGGCCAGCGCGCTGCCGGCGGGGAGCGCGTCGCGGACCGTCGCGATCAGCTTCCACGGGTCCTCGTCGTCGCTGACGAAGTGGGCGACGGCCACCAGCAGGACGCCGACCGGCTCGCGGGCCGCGAGCAGCCCGGCCACCTCGGGGCGGGCGAGCAGGTCGTCGACGTCGCGCAGGTCGGCCTGGACGACCTCGCTCAGCGGGTCGTCCTGGAGCATCAGGCGGCTGTGCGCGGCGGCGACCGGGTCGCGGTCCACATACACGACCTGCGCCCCGGGGTGGATCGTGCGGGCGATCTCGTGCACGGCGCCGAAGGTCGGGATGCCGGACCCGATGTCCAGGAAGCGGGTGATGCCCCGCTCGGCGAGGAAGGTCACGGCGCGGCGCAGGAAGGCCCGGTTGGAACGCATGATCTGGGGCAGCTCCGGCCACAGGGCGATCGCCTTGCGGGCCATCTCCCGGTCCGCCTCGAAATTGTGCGATCCCCCGAGGTAGTAGTCGTAGACCCGCGCGGCGTTCGGTTTGTCCAGGTCCGTGCCCTCCGGTACCCAGCTCGCTCGCCGCATGCCTGTGACTCCTTCACTCCGATCGCGGGAGGCAGTGCCCGCAGGCCACTGCTGTGACAGATGAGACTACAAGCACACAAGATCCTGCCCCGCACCCCGAACGGGTGCAAGCGGAGTGTCGACTTCCAGGCCGTGCGCGCCGCGTGCGCGGCCGGTCGGGGGCGGGCGCGTGCCGCCCGGCCTCGCCCAACCGCACCACCGTCACCAACTCCGCTACGGCTCACGGGCGTTCAGCACTCGATGCCGATCGGGCCGAGCTAGGGTGGGGGCGTGGACCCCAACCACTACCGATTCCGAGGCGTGTGGCGGCTCGCCGCGCCGGCCCCGGAGGTGTACGCGGCGCTGGAAGACGTGCGGAGCTACCCGCTGTGGTGGCCGGAGGTTCGCGAAGTGCACCAGACCGACGAGGAGTCGGGCGAGGTCGTCGTGCGCGCACTGCTCCCGTACCGGCTGGTGATCAAGCTGGAGTCCCGACACCGCGACCCGGCGGCAGGCGTGCTGGAGGCGGCCATGCGGGGCGATCTGGTCGGGTGGTCCCGCTTCACCGTCACGCCGGACGGAAGTGGCAGCCGTGTCCTCTTCGAGGAGGACACGCGCCCCGGCAAGCTCCTCCTGCGACGGCTCGCCCTCCCCCTGCACCCCGTCTTCCGGGCGAACCACGCGGTGATGATGCGGCGAGGACGGCGGGGGCTGGCGGGGTACTTGGAGCACACAGGCAGCCAATGACAGATGACAGATTTCAGCGAACAGATTTCAAAATCTGTTCGCTGAAATCTGTCATCTGTTAGTCGTCACCCGCCGCCGGGTACGTCTCCGAGCGTGACACCTACCGCCTCCACCTCCGCCTCCTCGTCCACCCCCTCCTCCACCTCCGCCTCCTCGTCCACCCCCTCCTCCGCCTCCGACTTCGCACGGCCCTTCGACCGGACCGATACCGGGAGCAGCAAGTGGGCGAGAGCCGCCGGGCCGGGGATCATCGCCATGGGGCTCGCGGACATGGACCTCCCGGGGCCGCCGGCCGTCGCCGAGGCGCTGGCCAGGCGGGCGCGGCACCGGGCGTACGGGTACACGATGTGCGACCCGGCCGGGCGGGAGCTGGTGGCGCACTGGTACCGGTCGCGGCACGGTGCCGCGATCGACCCGGACTGGGTCCTGCTCCTGCCGTTCGGGCCGCGCACGGCGGTCCGGCTGCTGCTGGAGGCGGTGCGCCCGGAGGCGCCGGTCGTCTTCCCGGCGCCGGAGTGGGGCGGCTTCGCCCAGGTCTGCCGTGCGGCCGGCCTGCCGCACCGGGAGGTGCCACTCACCCTCCACCCCGACGACGGCTACCGCCTCCCCTCCGGCGCGCTCCCCCGCCCCACCGCCGTCGTGCTGCTCAGCAGCCCGCACAACCCGTCCGGCCGCGTGTGGCCCGCCGCCGCGATCCGCGCCCTCGCCGAGGAGGCGGCCGAGGCGGGCGCACTGCTGGTCTCCGACGAGGTGCACGGCGACCTCACCCACCCCGGCCACACGCACCCCGTCGCCGTCACCACCGTGGACGAGCGGCTCCGCCCCCGCACCGTCACCCTCAACTCCGTCGGCAAGACCTTCAACGCCTCCGGCCTGCCGAGCAGTTTCGCACTCGTCCCCGACCCCGCCCTGCGTGCCCGGTTCCTCGACACCATGGCCGGTTTCGGTTTCTGGGAGGGCGGCCTCGTCGAACAGGCCGTCCAGCGCGCCGCGCTGGGCGAGGGCGCTCCCTGGCTGGACGCCCTGCTCGCCCATCTCGCCGCCGCCCGCACCCGCCTGACCGCCCGCCTCGGCCCCGCCGTCCGCTCCGCGCCGCAGGCCTCCTACCTGCTCTGGCTCGACGCCGCCGCCCTCGGCCTCGCGCCCGCCACCGCCCGCCAGGCCCTCCTCGACCGCTGCGGTCTGGAGGCCTCCGACGGCACCGAGTTCGGCCCCCGAGGCTACGGCTCGCTGCGCCTGAACTACGCCCTGCCGCAACCCGCGCTGGAGACCGTCCTCACACGTCTCGCACACGTCTCGCACGCATGTGGAGTCACCTGTGAAGCCGTCTCCGGCAACGCGTGAAAGCGCCTCCAACGCCACGTGAAGAGCACGCGAAGGGCGTTCACGGACGGCCCCGTTCACCCGATTGCGCCACCCCTGACCTGCAAAGACGGACATTCACGCGAATTTTGCGGAGCGCCCCCGCATGCTCCGTAGCAGACTGGGCAGGGTAGACCGGGCCGCAATCGTGATCCCGAGGATGGTGAGTCCGGTGATACCCATATCCCCGACCACTCCGCCCGACCGGCAGAGCCCCCCGCCGCCGCCCCCGACGGGGGTCACCCCGCTGACGGAGTCGGTGGCGCGGAGCCACGTGTCGGGCGTCTGTTTCAAGATCGGTCCGCCCCGGCTGGTGGGTGTCGAGGTCGAGTGGTTCGTCCACGACGACCGATGTCCCGCCCGGCCCGTCCCCCCGGAACGGACCCACGCCGCCCTCGAATCGCTGCCGCTCGGCGGCGAGGACGGCACCTCGCTCCCCTCCGGTTCGCGCCTCACGCTCGAACCCGGCGGACAGGTCGAGCTCAGCTCCCCGCCCGCCACCGGCCTCCTGGCCTGCGTCGACGACACCCGGCGCGATCTCACCGCCCTGCGGGCCGCGTTCGCGGCGCAGGGCCTGCGCCTCACCGGCGCCGGCACCGACCCCTTGGCCCGCCCCCGCCGGATGGTCCTCGACCACCCCCGATACCTCGCGATGGAGCGGCACTTCGACTCCGCCGGCCCCTGGGGCCGCATCATGATGACGGGCACCGCATCCCTCCAGGTGTGCCTGGACGCCGGCGACGCGGACGGTCCGCACGCGGTGGACAGGCGCTGGCTGCTGGCCCACCGGCTCGGGCCGGTACTGGTCGCGGCCTTCGCCAACTCACCGCTGCTGGACGGGAAACCGACCGGCCACCGCTCCACCCGGCAGATCGTGTGGTCCCGGATGGACCCGACCCGCACGCTCGCCCCCGCCCCCGACCACGGCGACCCGCGCGAGGCGTGGGCGCAGTACGTGCTGGACGCCGAACTGCTGTGCGTGCGCCGCCCGGACGGCCTGCCGTGGACGGCTCCGCGCGGCCTCACCTTCCGCGACTGGTTACGCGGCGCCGGCGAACGCCCGCCCACGCTCGCCGACTTGGACTACCACCGCACCACGCTGTTCCCGCCGGTGCGCCCGCGCGGCCACCTGGAGCTGCGGATGATCGACGCCCAGCCCGGGGACGGCTGGGTGGTGCCCGCCGCCCTGGTCACCGCACTGCTGGACGACCCCGCGGCCGCCGACGCCGCCCTCGCCGCGCTGGACCCGCTGGAGCCGCCGCAGGGCGCGGACGGTCCGCGCCCGCCGCGCAGCGACGTCTGGTGCCGGGCCGCCACCCTGGCCGTCGCCGACCCCGAGCTGCGCCGCGCCGCCCTCGCCTGCTTCGCCGCCGCCGACGCCGCGCTGGGCCGCCTGCCCGGTGCCGGGCGGCTGCGCGCCGCCGTCGCCGAGTTCGCCGAGCGCTACCCCGCGCGCGGCCGCTGCCCGGCCGACGACCAGCTGGACGCCCTGCGCGCCGGCACCCGACGCACTCTCCCGGAGGAAGCCGCACCATGACCGACGTCCGACCCCCTGCCGAGACGCCGGCGAACGCCCGGAACCCCGCGAACGCCGAGTCGCTGCGCGACACCATCGCCGCCGAGCTGCTCGCCGCCCGCGCCCGGACCGCCGCGCTCACCGACTGCGTCGAGGACCGCGACCTCACCGTCCAGCACTCGCCGCTGATGTCACCGCTGGTCTGGGACCTGGCTCACATCGGCAACCAGGAGGAGCTCTGGCTGCTGCGCAACGTCGGCGGCCACGACCCGATGCACCCGGAGATCGACCCGCTCTACGACGCGTTCGAGCACCCGCGCGCCGAGCGCCCCAGCCTGCCGCTGCTGCCGCCCGGCGAGGCCCGCGCGTACGCGCACGAGGTACGCGGCCGGGTGCTCGACCTGCTCTCCGCGAGCCCCCTGGAGGGGGCGCCGCTGCTGGACGCCGGATTCGCGTTCGGCATGATCGCCCAGCACGAACAGCAGCACGACGAGACGATGCTGATCACTCATCAGCTCCGCAGGGGCGAACCGGCGCTCGCCGCCCCCGCGCCACCGCCCGCGCCCGCGGACGCCGCCGCGCTGCCCGCCGAAGTCCTGGTCCCCGCCGGGCCGTTCACGATGGGCACGGACATCGAGCCGTGGGCGCTGGACAACGAACGCCCGGCGCACGTCGTCGACCTCCCGGCGTTCCGGCTCGACACCACGCCCGTCACCAACGGCGCCTACCTGCGCTTCATCGCCGACGGCGGCTACGACACGCCGCACTGGTGGACCCCCGAGGGCTGGGCGCACCGGCAACAGGCCGGCCTGACCGCCCCGCTGTTCTGGCGGCACGAGGACGGCCAGTGGCTGCGCCGCCGCTTCGGCACACTGGAGCCCGTCCCGCTGGACGAGCCGGTGCTGCACGTCAGTTGGTACGAGGCGGACGCGTACGCGCGCTGGGCCGGTCGGCGGCTGCCGACCGAGGCGGAGTGGGAGAAGGCCGCCCGGCACGACCCGGCGACCGGCCGTTCGCGCCGCTATCCCTGGGGCGACGAATCCCCGGCACCCGACCACGCCAACCTCGGCCAGCGGCACCTGCGCCCGGCCCCTGCCGGCAGCTACCCGGCGGGCCAGTCCCCCTACGGCGCACGGCAGTTGATGGGCGACGTGTGGGAGTGGACGGCCAGCGACTTCCGCCCCTACCCCGGGTTCCGGGCCTGGCCGTACAAGGAGTACTCGGAGGTGTTCTTCGGGCCCGAGTACAAGGTGCTGCGCGGCGGTTCCTTCGCGGTCGCGCCGGTGGCCTGCCGAGGCACCTTCCGCAACTGGGACTACCCGATCCGGCGGCAGATCTTCTCCGGCTTCCGAACGGCCGCCGACGTCCCCGACGACCGCGGAGTCGCATGATGTGCCGTCACATCGCCTACCTGGGAGAGCCATTGGCGCCGCGCGACCTGCTGGTCGAGCCGCCGAACGCGCTGCACCGGCAGGCCTGGGCGCCCCGGACGCAGCGGCACGGCACGATGAACGTCGACGGCTTCGGCCTCGGCTGGTACGCGGACGGGGACGACACCCCCGCCCGCTACCGCCGGGCCGGGCCGCTCTGGGCGGACGCCGCCTTCGCCGACCTCGCCCGCGTGATCCGCACCCGGGCGCTGCTGGCGGCCGTCCGCTCCGCCACCGAGGGCTGCGCGGCGGGCGAGCACGCGGCCGCGCCGTTCTCCGCCGGGCGCTGGCTGTTCAGCCACAACGGCGCGGTGGCCGGCTGGCCGGACAAGCTGGACGCGCTCGCCGGGCTGCTCCCCCCGGCCGAACTCCTGAGCCTGGAGGCGCGCACCGACTCGGCCCTCGTGTGGGCGCTCGCCCTGCACCGGCTGCGCGCCGGGGCCGGGCTCGGCGAGGCGCTCGCGGGCACCGTCGCGGACGTCACCGAGCACACCACCGCGCGGCTCAATCTCCTGCTGACCGACGGCCGGTCGATCGCGGCGACCACGTGGGGCGACACACTGCACCACCGCACCCTGCCGGGGCGCGGCCTGGTGGTGGCCTCCGAGCCGTACGACGACGAGCCGGGCTGGACGGCCGTCCCCGAAGGCTCGCTGCTCCTGGCCGAACCGGGCGCCACACCCCGAGCGTTCGACATCACCGTCAATCCCCTCCCGGGCCGCGGCTGAACCCGGCGGCGGCTGAACCATCCCCTTCCCTTCATCTTCTGAACAGAGGGCTCACCCTGTCATGAACAGCTTCGATCTCACCCGACTCCTTCCCGCCGACCACTTCAGCACCGCATTGCGCCATGACGTGCAGCACGGCCTGACGTCCGAACCCAAGCGGCTGCCGCCGAAGTGGTTCTACGACGCGCGCGGCAGCGACCTGTTCGAGGAGATCACCCGGCTGCCCGAGTACTACCCGACCCGCGCCGAGCGGGCCATCCTCACCGCCCGGGCCGGCGAGATCGCCGCCGCCACGAAGGCCCGCACCCTGGTCGAGCTCGGGTCCGGCTCCTCCGAGAAGACCAGGCTCCTGCTGGACGCCCTGAGCGACCTCGGCACGCTGCGCACCTACGTCCCGGTGGACGTGAGCGAGAGCGCACTCACCTCGGCCGGCGAGGCGCTCGCGGGCGAGTACCCCGGGCTCGCGGTGCACGGCGTGCTGGCCGACTTCACCGCCCGCCTCGGCCTGCCCCCGGACGGCGCCCCGCGCCTGGTCGCCTTCCTCGGCGGCACCCTCGGCAACCTGCTGCCCGACGAGCGCGCGGGCTTCCTGCGGGGCCTTCGCGCGACCCTCGACCAGGGCGACCACCTGCTGCTCGGCACCGATCTGGTCAAGGACCCGGCGGTGCTGGTCGCCGCCTACGACGACGCCGCCGGGGTGACCGCCGAGTTCAACCGGAACGTGCTGAACGTGCTCAACCGCGAGCTGGCGGCCGACTTCGACCCGGCCGCGTTCGAGCACGTCGCGCTCTGGGACGCCGAGCACGAGTGGATCGAGATGCGGCTGCGCTCACTGCGCTCGCAGACCGTGAAGATCCCGGCCCTGGACCTGCCGGTGCACTTCGACCGCGGCGAGGAGCTGCGCACCGAGGTGTCGGCCAAGTTCCGCCGCGAGCGGGTGGCCGAGGAGCTGGCGGCGGCGGGGATGCGGCTGACCCACTGGTGGACGGACGAGGAGGGGCGCTTCGGGCTGTCACTGTCCGCCCCGGCGTGAGGCCCGGGACAGCACGAGGGCGGCGCAGGACGCCACCGGGACAACGTCAGGACGCGCCAGCAACAACGCCAATTTGCTTGTTCACCTTACGAATTCTCGGAGCAAAACCTGAGGCACCGGCGTACAAGAGTTAAACGAAAAAGGGTTACGATCTCGACTACCGAGCTCAGCGTTGAGTACCAGGAGTCAAGATCGTGAGCGTCACCCAGAAGCCCTCCGGGGCGGTCGAGGCCCCCGTGCCCGGCCGCCTCGGCTTCGTCGTCTTCATCACCGCCGCCGCGGCCCTCGGCGGGTTCCTGTTCGGCTACGACAGCTCCGTGATCAACGGCGCCGTCTCGGGCATCCAGGAGAAGTTCGGCGTCGGCGACGGCGTGACCGGTCTGATCGTCTCCTCGGCCCTGCTCGGGTCGGCGATCGGTGCCGCGGTCGCCGGCCGGTTCGCCGACCGCTACGGCCGGATCAAGGTCATGAAGGCGGGCGCGCTGATGTTCGCCGTCAGCGCCGTCGGTTCGATGCTCCCGTTCTCCGCCTGGGACCTCGCCTTCTGGCGCGTCCTCGGCGGCGCCGCCATCGGCATCGCGTCGGTGATCGCGCCGACCTACATCGCCGAGGTCGCGCCGACCAAGTACCGCGGCCGCCTGGCCTCCTTCCAGCAGGCCGCGATCGTGCTCGGCATCGCGATATCCCAGCTGGTCAACTGGGTGCTGGCGAACGCCGCCGGCGGCGACACCCGCGGCCACCTGCTCGGCCTGGAGGCCTGGCAGTGGATGCTCGGCATCTGCGTGATCCCGGCCGCCGTCTACTTCGTGCTCTCCTCGGTCATCCCCGAGTCCCCGCGCTACCTGATCCAGGCCGGCCGCCTCGACGACGCCCGCACCGTGCTCGCCGAGGTCGAGGGCGAGGGCATCGACACCGATGCCCGGATCGCCGAGGTCCAGGCCCTGATCGCCTCCGACCACCGCCCGCGCTTTCGCGACCTGCTCGGCGGCCGCTTCGGCCTACTGCCGATCGTCTGGGTCGGCATCGGCCTGTCGGTCTTCCAGCAGCTGGTCGGCATCAACGTGATCTTCTACTACTCGTCGATCCTGTGGCAGTCGGTCGGCATCGACCAGAGCAACTCGCTGCTGATCAGCTTCATCGGCTCGGTCATCAACATCCTCGGCACCGTGATCGCGATCCTGCTGGTGGACCGGATCGGCCGCAAGCCGCTCGCCCTGATCGGCTCGGCCGGCATGGCGATCGCCCTCGGCACCGCCGGCTGGGCGTTCTCCTCGGCCACCGGCAGCGGGAACAACGTCTCCCTGCCCGACCTCCAGGGCACCGTCGCACTGATCGCCGCCAACGCCTTCGTGCTGTTCTTCGCGATGTCCTGGGGCGTGGTCGTCTGGGTGATGCTCGGCGAGATGTTCCCGAACCGCGTCCGCGCCGCCGCGCTGTCCGTCGCCGCCTCCGCGCAGTGGATCGCCAACTGGGCGATCACCGTCTCGTTCCCGTCGATGTCGCGCTGGAACCTGTCGGCGACCTACCTGATCTACGCCGCCTTCGCGGCCCTCTCGGTCGTCTTCGTGGCCAGGTACATGAAGGAGACCAAGGGCGTTCGCCTGGAGGACATGGGCTGATCCGGCGTTTCCCGGAGCTCCGGCCCCCGCACCCTAGCGCGATCAGCGCGGGTGCGGGGGCCGAATCGTTCACTCCCTGCGGTGGGCCGACCACCTCCGGTACTCCTGTTCGACAGGAGGGATGTCTTGATCTTCAACCGGCTTCGCACCCGCAGACCCGCCGCCGCACCCGCCGGCGGCTGCCCGTACGCCCACACCCACCCCGGCCCCCACACCACCGGACTCCAGGCCGCCGGACTCCAGCCGGCACAGCCCCGCACCGCCGACCCCGGCAACGCGCTGCTCCCCGCGGACCCGCCGTTCACCGACCCCGCCCAGGCCGCCGAATTCGTCCGGCAGTTCCACCGCGAGCAGCCCGCGGCCGGTGGCGACCCGGCCGACCGGATACGCGCCGTGCTCGACGAGATCGACCGCACCGGCACCTACGAGCACACCTCCGCCGAGCTCGCGTACGGCGCCCGGCTCGCCTGGCGCAACGCCGCCCGCTGCATCGGCCGGCTGTACTGGCGCAGCCTCGTGGTGCGCGACCTGCGGCACCTGTCCTCGGCCGACGACATCGCTGCCGAGTGCTTCGAGCACCTGCGGCTGGCCGGCAACGGCGGCCGGATCCGCCCGGTGATCTCGGTGTTCGCCCCCGACCGGCCCGGCCGGCCCGCCGCGCGCATCCTCAACCAGCAACTCGTCCGCTACGCCGGCCATCCGGCCGCGGGCGGCGACGAGGCCACCGACGGTGACGGTGCCGCCGACGGCGGCGCGAACAGGATCGAGAACGGGATCGAGAACGGCGCCAACGGCATCGTCGGCGACCCGGCCGGCGTCCAACTCGCCGCCCGCGCACGGGACCTGGGCTGGAAGTGCGCCGAGGACCGGTTCGAGGTGCTGCCGCTGCTGATCCGGGAGCGGCCCGGCGAGCGGCCCGAGTGGTACCAGCTGCCGGACGACGCCACGCTCGAAGTCCCGCTCTCCCACCCCGAGTTCGCCTGGTTCGCCGAGCTCGGCCTGCGCTGGTACGCGGTACCGGCGATCAGTGACATGACGCTGGAGATCGGCGGCGTGCGCTACCCCGCGGCTCCGTTCAACGGCTGGTACATGGGCACCGAGATCGGCGCCCGCAACCTCGCCGACGCCGACCGCTACGACATGCTCGCCACCGTCGCCGGGCGGCTCGGCCTGGACACCTCCAGCGACCGCACGCTCTGGCGGGACCGCGCGCTGGTCGAGCTCAACATCGCCGTGCTGCACTCCTTCCAGGAGGCGGGGGTGACGATCGCCGACCACCACACCGAGTCGCAGCGCTTCCTCAGGCACGTCGCCCAGGAGAAGCGCCTCGGCCGGCCCACCCCGGCGGACTGGAGCTGGATCGTGCCCCCGGTCTCGGGCGGGCTCACCCCCGTCTACCACCGCTACTACGACCCGGTGGACCCGTCGCTGCGGCCGGCCTTCGTCGCGCGCGAGCCCTGGTGACGCCGGGCACCGCCGGCTACGCGCGCCCTATGCGCGCCCGGTGAGGCGCTCGAAGCGCAGCGCGAGCCCGTCGAGGAGCGCCTCCAGACCGGTCTCGAACGCGGCCTCGTCGACGGTGCCCCGGTGGCCGGCCAGCCGGTGCGCCTCGCCGAGGTGCGGGTAGTCGGCTGCGTCGTACAGCTCGGCGTCCGCCGGGAACCCTGCCGCGAAGGAGGCCAGCGCCGAGCCGGTGACGAAGTAGCGCATCAGCGCGCCGATCCGGGTGGCCTGGCCGCGCGGCCACCCGGCGTCCACCAGGTGCCCGAACACGGCGTCCGCGAGGCGCAGCGCGTGCGGCCGGCGGCCGGGGCCCTGGGCGAGCACCGGAACGATGTTGGGGTGGGCGGCCAGCGCGGCGCGGTAGGAGCGGGCCCAGTCGCGCAGCGCGTCCGGCCAGGGGGTCGGCGCTCCTGTCGGCGCTCCGGTCGGCACTCCACCGGTCGCCCTTTCCAACGGGCGGCCGAACATCGACAAGTCGACTTCCCCCATGACGGTGTCCACGACCGCGTCCAGCAGCTCGTCCTTGGTGGCGAAGTGGTTGTAGAGCGACGGTCCGCTGACCGACAGCTCGGTGGCGAGTCGGCGGGTGGAGAGGGCGTCGAGGCCCTCGGCGTCGATCAGCCGCAGAGCGGCGGCGACGATGCGCTCGCGACTGAGCAGCGGGGTGCGCGGGCGGGCCATCGAGCTGCTTCCTCCGGTCGGGTGGGGTGGGGACCGATTCTGGCAGGTGCCTCTTCCCAGCACGGGCCGGTCGGGGCTACAGTCCCCCGTAAAACTTGCAGCGCTAGTTTAATGGGCCATGGGCACGGAAGGCCGGCGGGCACAAGAGCCCCTTGCACCGGGCCCGGAACCGGGAGCCGCCGTGAATCTGGAGCTGTCCGAGGAGCAGACCGCCGTCCGGGAGCTCGCCGCCGAGTTCACCGACCGCGAGATCGCGCCGCACGCCGCCGCGTGGGACCGCGCCGAGTCCGTCGACCGCGCGATCATCGGCAGACTCGCCGAGCCGGGCTTCCTCGGCCTCACCATCCCCGAGGAGTACGGCGGCAGCGGCGGCGACCACCTCGCCTACTGCCTCGTCCTGGAGGAGCTCGGGCGAGGCGACTCGGCCGTGCGCGGCATCGTCTCGGTCTCGCTCGGCCTGGTCGCCAAGTCGATCAACAGCCACGGCACCGAGGCGCAGAAGCGCCACTGGCTCCCCCGGCTCACCTCCGGCGAGGCGCTCGGCTGCTTCGCGCTCACCGAGCCCGGCACCGGCTCGGACGCGGCCGGCCTCACCACCCGGGCCGTGCGGGACGGCGATCACTGGCTGATCAGCGGCGCCAAGACCTTCATCACCAACGGCACCTGGGCGGACGTCGCCCTCGTCTTCGCCCGCACCGGCGGCGACGACCCGCAGCAGCGCGGCCACAAGGGCATCACCGCCTTCCTCGTCCCCACCGACCTGCCCGGCTTCACCCGCACCGAGATCCACGGCAAGCTCGGCCTGCGCGGCCAGGCCACCGCCGAACTCGCCTTCGACGCCGTCCGGGTGCCCGACAGCGCCCGGCTCGGCGCCGTCGGCAAGGGCTTCGGCGTGGCGATGGGCGCCCTCGCCAAGGGCCGGATGTCGGTCGCCGCCGGGTGTGTCGGCATCGCCCGCGCCTGCCTGGACGCCGCCGTGCGCTACGCCGGGGAGCGCGAGCAGTTCGGCAAGCCGATCGCCTCCCACCAGCTCGTCCAGGAACTGCTGGCCGGCATCGCCGTCGACGTCGAGGCGGCCCGGCTGCTCACCTGGAAGGTCGCCGACCACATCGAGCGCGGCCTGCCGTTCGCCACCGAGTCCTCCGTCGCCAAGCTCTACGCGAGCGAGGCCGCCGTCCGGGCCGCCAACAACGCGCTCCAGGTGTTCGGCGGCTACGGATTCATCGACGAGTACCCGGTCGGCAAGTACCTGCGCGACGCGCGGGTCATGACCCTCTACGAGGGCACCAGCCAGATCCACCAGCTGCTCATCGGCCGCGCGCTCACCGGCGTCAACGCCTTCTGACCCACCCCTCTCCACCGGATCCCACCCACTGGACAAGGAGCCCGACGACGTGCGTCCCGTCTACTTCGCCGCCGCCCGCCGCACACCCATCGGTCGGCTGCGCGGAGCGCTCGCCACGGTCCGCCCGGACGACCTCTCGGCCACCGTGCTGCGCGCCCTGCTCGCCGACGTGCCCGCCCTCGACCCCGCCCGCATCGACGACGTCTACTGGGGCGCCGCCAACCAGGCCGGCGAGGACAACCGCAACGCCGCCCGGATGGCCGTCCTGCTGGCCGGCCTGCCGGACACCGTCCCCGGAGCCACCGTCAACCGGCTCTGCGCCTCCGGTCTGGAGGCCGTCACGCTCGCCGCGCGGGCGATCGGCTCCGGCGAGGCCGACATCGTGCTCGCCGGCGGCTGCGAGTCGATGACCCGCGCCCCCTTCGTCCTGCCCCGCCCCGACGAGGCGCTGCCGCACCGGATCGAGACCTACGACACCCGGCTCGGCTGGCGGCTCACCAACCCCCGGATGGCCGAACTGCACGGGGTGCTCGGCATGGGCGAGACCGCCGAGGAGGTCGCGGGCCGGTACGGCATCGGCCGCGAGCGCCAGGACGCCTTCGCGCTGCGCAGCCACCAGCGGGCCGCCGCCGCGCGCAAGGACGGGCACTTCGATGCCGAGCTGATCCCGGTCGAGCGGCCGGACGGGGTGACGGTGAGCCTGGACGAGGGCATCCGCGAGGACACCAGCCTGGAGAAGCTCGCCCGGCTCAAGCCCGCGTTCCGGCCGGACGGCACCGTCACCGCCGGGAACGCCTCGCCGATGAACGACGGCGCGGCCGGGCTGGTCCTGGTCGGCGAGGAGGCGCTGCGCGACCTGGGGCTCGAGCCGCTCGGCCGGTACGTCGCCGGGGCCTCCGCCGGGGTGCACCCGGACGTCATGGGCATCGGCCCGGTGCCGGCGACGCAGAAGGCGCTCGGGCGCAGCGGCTGGTCGATCGACGACATCGACACGGCGGAGCTGAACGAGGCGTTCGCGGCGCAGGCGCTGGCCTCCATGGACGGACTGGGGATCGACCCGGAGCTCGTCAACCCGAGCGGCGGCGCGATCGCCCTCGGCCACCCGCTGGGCGGCTCCGGCGCCCGCATCCTGACCACCTTGCTGCACCGGATGCGCCGCACCGGCGCCCGGCGCGGCCTCGCCACCATGTGCGTGGGCGTCGGCCAGGGCACCGCCGTGCTGGTCGAGAACGCCTGACGTCCCCTTGTCTACTCATCCCCTCTCCGGATCCACCCTCCAAGGAGTTGCAGTGAAGCGTTTCGCAGGAAAGGTCGCCGTCGTCACCGGCGCGGCGCAGGGCATCGGCGCGGCGACGGCCCGCCGGCTGGCCGAGGAGGGCGCGGCGGTCGCCGTCGTCGACCTCACGGCCGAGCGCGCGGCCGGGACGGTCGCCGAGATCACCGCCAAGGGCGGCACGGCACGGGCGTACGGCTGCGACGTGGCCGACTACGACGCCGTCGAGGCGGTGTTCGCCCAGGTCGCCGCCGACCTCGGCGGCGTGCACGTCCTGGTCAACAACGCCGGGATCACCCGGGACAACCTGTTCTTCAAGATGTCCAGGTCCGACTGGGACGCGGTGCTGACGGTCAACCTGACCAGCGCCTACAACTGCAGCCACGTGGCGCAGAAGTACATGGTCGCGCAGAAGTACGGCAAGATCGTCTCGCTCAGCTCGCGCTCGGCGCTCGGCAACCGGGGCCAGGCCAACTACGCCGCCGCCAAGGCCGGCATCCAGGGGCTGACCGCGACCCTGGCCATCGAGCTGGGCCCGTTCAACATCAACGTCAACGCCGTCGCCCCCGGCTACATCGCCACCGCGATGACCGCCGCCACCGCCGAGCGGGTCGGCAGCACGGCCGAGGACCACCAGGCGGAGGTCTCCGCCCGGACCCCGCTGCGGCGGGTCGGGCAGCCGGAGGAGATCGCCTCGGTGGTCGCGTTCCTGGCGAGCGAGGACGCCTCGTACGTCAGCGGGCAGACGCTGTACGTCAACGGCGGGGCGCGGTGACCTGACGAAGGCTTACCCCGCGCCGATAAACTTGGTAAAGTTGGCCAACACGGTGAAAACTGTGAAACCGGCGGGTCTTCCTGACGTGTAGTCAGCAAGCCGTCCCAGCTGCGGAGTTACTTTCCCCTGGGACGGCCTTTACCTTTTTGCGTGGCCCAACACGGCCATGCCGCCCACAAGACCACCACACCAAATGACTATGGCATGATCATGTGGCAATCGATGGGATGGCCGGACCGACCCGACCGGACCAAGGTCGGGCCCTGCGTCCCCCAAGGAGTCCCATGGGCAGCCCCGCTACCCTCCGCCGCGCCCTGGCTCTGCTCGCCGTAGGGGCGACCGCCCTCACGGCCGGCACCGTCTCCGTACCGGCGGTCGGCGCCGCTGCCGCCGAGCCCTCGCACAACCTGGCCGGCGTCCACGTCCAGCCCGCCTCCGCCGGGCACCACCTCGCCACGACGCGCCCCGCGCCGCTGAGCACCAGCCAGTGCGTCAGCCAGATCGGCATCCACTGCTACTCGCCGCTGCAGTACCGGAACGCCTACAACCTGAACCCGCTGTACCAGGAGGGCATCACCGGCAAGGGCCGCACGATCGTCATCGTCGACTCCTTCGGCTCGCCGACCATCCAGCACGACCTGGAGGTCTTCGACAAGCAGTGGGGCATCAAGGACACCAACGTCGAGGTGGTCAAGTGGGGTAACGTCCCCGTCTTCGACCCCAAGAACCCCGACCACACCGGCTGGGCCGGCGAGACCACCCTGGACGTCGAGTACGCCCACGCGATCGCCCCCGACGCGCACATCGTCCTGGTCGAGACCGGCGTCGCCGAGACCGAGGGTGTCACCGGCCTGCCCGAGATGATGGACGCCGAGAAGGACCTCATCAAGAAGGGCGTCGGCGACGTCATCTCGCAGAGCTTCGGCGCCACCGAGAACACCTTCCCGGGGTACGACAAGGGCGACTTCAAGTCTCTGACCGACCTGCGCTACGCCTTCAAGGCCGCCGCCCAGCGCAACGTCACCGTGCTCGCCGCCTCCGGCGACAACGGCGCCACCGACGCGCAGCTCAACGGCACCGACCTGTACACGTACAAGGTCAACTCGTGGCCGTCCTCCGACCCGCTGGTCACCTCGGTCGGCGGCACCCAGCTCACCCTGGACGACAACGGCAACCGCACCGCGGCCGACAAGGTGTGGCACGACAAGTCCGGCGCCGGCGGCGGTGGCGTCTCCGGCATCTTCGAGCGCCCGTGGTACCAGGCCGGCGTCGCCAACGTGACCGGCAACCACCGCGGCACCCCGGACATCAGCATGAGCGCGGCCGTCGACGGCGCCGCCTGGACGTACGAGTCGTACGACCCGACCGCGGTCGGCTGGCACCTCACCGGCGGCACCAGCGAGGCCACCCCGCTGTTCTCCGGCGTCGTCGCCCTCGCCGACCAGGCCGCCGGCTACCGCCTCGGCCAGATCAACTGGCGCATGTACGGCCTGAGCCTGCTCCCGAGCGACTGGAGCGGCATCACGGACGTCAAGGAGGGTGACAACGGCTGGAACGGCGTCACCGGCTACAACGCCACCGAGGGCTACGACCTCGCCAGCGGCCTCGGCACCATCGACGGCACGAAGTTCGTCCACGCCCTCGCGGGCCGGTGACGATCACCAGGGAGCTGAGGTAGCGACAGCTCATGCACCGGGCGGGGAGTCGGCGGCGGCCGACTCCCCGCCCGGTGGCGTTCGGAGTGCCGTGACAGGTGACGGCGAACGGCGAACGGCGAACAGATAACAGCGAACAGGTGACAGATTTCGAAATCTGTCACCTGTTCGCTGTTATCTGTCACCCGTCGGCTGTCGCCCGTTCCCTGCCGTCCGTCAGTTGCCGCCCGCCGCCAGCTGGGCGAGGTAGCGTTCGGCGGCGCGGAGCTTGCGGCCCTCGGGGCCCGGGAGGTAGGCGCGGAGTTCGATGATCTCCGGGGCGATGCGGATGGCCTCCGTGCGGTCCGGGATCGCGCGCCAGCAGGCCTCGGCGTTGGTGGCCGCCTGCTGGGTGTCCGGGTGGTCCGCACCCTGCGAGCGGAGCAGGGTCAGGGCCACCTCGCGGTAGATGTCCGCGGCCTCGGCCGGCTTGCCCGCGAGGCGGCACACGTGGGCCCGGACCTGCCGGACCTGGAGGACCGGCTCGGAGACCGCGCCGTGCTCGGCGATCGCCTCCAGTTCGAGGGCGAACGCGAGGTCCGCGGCGGAGGCGTGGTCGCCCGCGTCCGCGCTGCGGACGATCCGGCCGAGCGTCTCGCGGTAGTCGGCGCGCGGCTCGGGGGCGGCGGGCCCAGTGGGCGCGGGGGCGTCCGCAGGAGCCGCTGCCTCGCGCCGGGTCAGGACCTCGGGCTCAGCCGTCTCTTCGAGTGGGCCGGCCTCCTCGGCCGAAGTGGCGTCCTCGGCCGGGGCGGTGTCCTCAGTCGGGGCGGCCTCCTCGAACTGCGGCCCGTCCGCCGGGACTTCGGCCTCGGGCCGGGGCTCCTCGACAAGGAACGGGGGCGGAGCCGCCACCGTCCCGGGCTGCGGCTCGCTCGCCGGCGAAGGCTCCTCCGCCGTCTCCAGGACGACGTCAGGGTGGGGCTCGGCCTTCGCCAGCTTCACACCGGACGACAGCGTCGGGATGACGTCCTCGGGAGTGACGTCCTCGGGCGCGGCGTCCTCGGGGTCTGCGCCGGTCAGGGTGAGCCTGCGGAGCGTCACGGTCAACGGGACCTCGGGCAGTTGCTTCTGCAGGGTGACCGGGCGCGCGGGCGGCGGCGGGGTGGGCGGCACACCGGGCTTGGTGAGGCTCACCAGGCCGGCGGCGGAGTCCTCGGGAGCAGGCTCCGCCTCCACGACCTCCGCGGCTGCCACCTCGGGCACGAAGGAATCAGGCGCGGACGAATCAGGCTCGGTGGTCTCGGGCGCGGGGTCCTCGGCCGAGGCCCGGGGCGGGGCCGAGACCGGCTCCGGCAGGACGGGAGCCGGGTCGACGGATTCCGTCGACAGCACCTCCGCAGACACGGCCTCCACAGGCACGGCCGGCGCAGGCACGGCATCCACCGGCACGGCATCCACCGGCGCGACGTCCGCCGGCAGGCCGTCGGCGCGGCGGGCGGTGTTGCGGAAGACCGGGCGGTCCGGGGCGTGCGTGGCCACGATCACCACGTCCGGGTGCAGCACCGAGTACACCTGCTGGCGCAGCTGTTCGGGCGCGAGGACCTCGCCCGCGCCGGGGCGGCCGCCGTGCAGGGCCTCGATGAGCGCGCGGGTGAAGGTACCGATCTGCTCCGGGTCCGGGCTGACGACGGCCCACAGCGGGATCCCGTCGCTGAGCGGCGCGGCGGCGCCCTGGAGGAGGGGCCAGGCGCTCTGGTCTGCGCTCAGGTCGGCGATGACGAGGGTCTGCCAGTCGGCCGGACGGTGGCTCAGCTCGGCGGCGATCGCCTGCCAGGGCAGGCCGTCCTGGCGGATGCCGGCGGCCTTGGAGTCGCGCAGGGTCAGGTGGAGCTGCCCGCCGCGCTTGTCCGCGAGCAGGTGGCCGCCCAGGTGGACGAGGAGCGGCCCGGGGTGACGGGCGGCGGCGCGCAGGTGGGCGAGCACTGTGTGCGGGTCGCAGGCGCCGGGCAGGTGGACGGCGTCGACCGCGTCCGCGGCGAGCAGCACCTGCGGCGAGACGGCGGCGAGCATCGCCGACAGCACGGTCGCCTGGGCGGGGGCGCCGCGGCCCCAGGTGCGGCGGCCGGCGCTGCCGTAGCCGCCCTCGACGACCAGGATCCGCCCGCGCGGTGCCGTCCCCAGTCCGCCGCCGGCGCCGGGCACCGCGAACGGCGGCGGCGTCGCGGAAGCGGGCATCGGTGCCGGTGCCGATGCCGGTGCCGGGTTCGACGCGGGCACGGGCGCGGGGCCCGGGGTGCCCACGGCAGGCATGCCGGTGAGGGTCCATCCGGTCGGCGCGACCGGCGGCAGCACCGGTGCCGACGCGGGCGCGGCCGGAGCGGCCGGAGCGGCCGGAGCGGCCGGAGCGGCCGGAGCGGCCGGAGCGGCCGGAGCGGCCGGAGGCTCGTACAGCGCGGCCGGGCCGGGCGGGTGCTCGTCGCCCGGGGTGCGCGGGGACGGCGGTACGGCGTCCCGGGGGCCCGCGTCCGCTGCCGGATCGGGGCCGTCGGGGACAGCTCTCGTCTCCGCCATCTTCTGGTCACCGCCCCGCCCCGCCGCTCGTGCGGCGTCTGATGCCCCTGCGCGTGGTGCCCGGCACCACTCCCGTTTCGGCCACCCTACGAGATCCCCGCGCACCCGATCCAGGCCGGGTCGCCGATCCGCGCACCGGGCGGCTCCGGGCCCGCCCGGCGATCGTCAACTCCACCTCCGAGCAGCCATGTTGGCGGGGACGCGCGAAGGACCACCACGGCACTCCCCCGTCGTGTGCGGATTCCGGCGGCGCGGTGATCGAACTGTGCCCGGACGGACACGGCGTGACACCCCCTCCGACGGCGGGCGAGCCCGCCGTCGGAGGGCCGGGATCAGGACCCGGCCAGGAGGTCGCGCAGGAGGGCGACCGTGTCGGCGTCCAGCTCGCGCCCGGTACGGCGGCTCAGGGCGTCGAGGCGGTTGACGGCGCGCAGGAGCTGGTCCCGGGCGCCGGCGGAGGCGTAGGCGTAGAAGAGGTCGCGGTGCAGGAGCTCGACGTCCGGGGCGACGGCGAGGCCGCGGAAGACGGCGGCCTCGGCGCTGCGGTGGTCGCCGTACTGGAGGCGGCGGGCGGCCAGCTCGTGGGCGGTGTCGACGATGGCGGCGATCATGTCCTGGCGCTCGGCCTCGGCCCACCCGTAGGAGGCGGGCGGTGCCTCGGCGAACGGGGCGCCGCGGACCAGCGCGAGGGCGTGCGCGAGGGCGGCGTCCGCCGAGGCGCTGGTGCTGCGCATGCCGCGCCGGTAGAGGCTGCGGAACTCGTCCCAGTCGCACGTGACGGCCGGGGCGAAGGAGTAGCCGTCGGGGGTGTCGGCGGGCAGGAAGGCGCGGCCCTCGGGGGTGGCGCCGAGCCACGCGGCGAGGTCGGCGATCTTGCCGGGGAGCGGGCTCTTCGCATCGGCGGCGGTGGGGTGCGGGTCGAGGTGGGCCGCACCGGGGTGGAGGTCGTGGTCGAGGGCGTTGTGGTCGGCGCCGGGGCGCAGTGCGAGGTAGGCGGCGAGCTCGGTGAGGCGGGACAGGGCGCCGGGTTCGACGGTGCCGAGGGCGCCGGCCACGTCGACCGGGCCGAGCAGGCGGATCCGGGGCGCGTTGCGGGCTGTGTGGGCCTCCGGGGAGCGGAGGATCGCGAGGAGGTCGTCACTGTCGGTACGGCCGGTGGCGGGGGTGGCCGTGACCGGGGCGGTGGCGGCCGGGCCCGGCTCCGGACGGGCCGGCACGCGCGGGGCCGCGCCGGGGGGCGCCGGCGCCGGGTCGTGGGTCGGCACGGGCTCGGCGGCGGGCTGCGGGACCGCAGGTGCGGGTGGAACCACGGGCTGCGGCGCGGCCGGCGCAGGGGCGACCGGCTGGACCGGTAGCACGACGGCGGCCGGTCCCGGCACGCGCAGGCCCCGGGTCGTCTCATCGCCGGAGCCCTGCCCGGCCTGCTCGACGGCACCGGCCTGCCCGGCCTGCTCCACGGCACCGGCCTGCCCGGCCTGCTCCACGGCACCGGCCTGCCCGGCCTGCTCCACCGGAACGACCTGGGCAGCGGGCCCGACCGGAGCAACCGGTCCGACCGGAGGTGCCTGCCCCGTCACCGCCTTGCGCCCGAGCCCGTTGACGGCGTGCCGCCCGGTACCGGCCGTCGGTGCCGTCGGGTCGGTGCTCGCGAACGGGCTCGCGCCCGTACCGATGACCCGGGTGAGCGCCCGCGCCCCGGCCCCCGCGCCGGCACCGTCCGGGCCGTCCGGGCCGTCCGGGCTGTCCTCGGCCGGAGCGCCGACCGTGGCCAGCACGGGTACGGCGGACGGCAGTTCGGCCGTGTCGGAGTCGTCCGGGCTGTCGGGGTCGTCGGGGTCGTCAGTCCCGGGGCCGTCCAGCGTCCAGGCGGGCGCCGGGTGCTGGGTGGTGTCGTCGGCGGCCCGGAGCAGTTCGGTGATCTGGTCGTACTGCGCGCCGGTGAGCCGCTGGAGCTCGACGGTGAGGTGCAGGCCGGGGATGGCGGCCTGGCCGGAGGTCGGGAGGGTCCAGCGGGCGACCGGGCCGGTGCCGCGCTCGGGGGCGCGGGTGACGACGGCGACGCAGGTGCGCGGGCGGGCGTCGAGCAGGCGGCCGAGTTCGGCGGGGATGCCGCCGCCGGGCTGCTGGGCGCAGAGCACGATCTCCGGGATCCAGGACTCGTCAGCCTGGCCGCGGCCGCGGGCGTCGCGCGGGCTGGTGGCCTCGGCGGCGACGAGGGTGGCGCGGGCCTTGGCGGTGCGCGGGCCGAGGGCGGCGAGCGCGGCCTCCAGGGTGGGGTGGCGGTGGACGCGTTCGGCGGCCGGGCCGCTGATCGGCACCTCCTCGGCGAGGTCGACCAGGTGGAGGTGGAGGCGGTCGGCGAGCGGGCTGTGGGCGAGCTCGATGGCGAGGGTGCGCAGGACGTCGCGGGTGTCGTCGGGGTGCCCGGAGAGGTGGAGGAGGCGGACGGTCTCCAGGTCCACGAGGACGACCGAGCCGTCGGGCGCGGTGCCGAGGGTGACCAGGGCCGGGTAGGGGGCGGCGGTCTTGCGGGCCTGGGTGGCGTTGAGCAGGTCGCCGGCGTCCGGGCTGCACCACCACACGTTGGGGGCGTGCGCGGCGCGGAAGGGCGCGATGGGCGCGGCCGGACCGGAGAGGTGGAGTTCGACGGTGTGGCCGGGGGTGATCCGGGCCGCGATGATCGCGGGCAGACGCTTGCCGCCGCGGACGGTGTTGCGGGCCATGGTGCGCAGGGCGCGGTCGAGCATGTCGAGGCCGGCGTCGTCCTGACGGGCCTTGAGCTCGTTCTCGAAGGAGGCGGCCTCGGCCTCGGGCATGGTGATGCGGTGCCGGGGGCGGCGGGCGCGCAACTGGGTGCCGCGCTTGTGGGCGACGGTGCCGATCATGATGGCGGCGAGCAGCACGCCGACGGTGGAGGCGGCGAGGGCGACGGTGTAGTCGTCGCCGGCCGCTTGGTCGGCGTGGGCGGCGGAGGCGGGCGTGCTGCCCGGGGCGTGCGCGGGCGCCGGCGTGGCCGGGGCCTGCGTGGGCGTGGGCGCGGGCGTCGGCGCGGGGGCCTGGGTGGCGGGCGGCTGGGTCGCCGGGGCGGACGGCGCGGGCGGCTGCTGCGCGGGGGCCGGCGCCGGATCGGGCGCCGGGACGGGGGTCTGGGCGGGCGCGGGCGCCGGTGCGGTGGAAGGCGCGGCCCCGGGCACCGTGAGCACCATGCCCGGCACCAGCTGGTCCGGGTCCGTCAGGCGTTCGCCGTCCGGGGCCTGGGCGCCCTTGTTCGCGTCGAAGAGCTTCGGCCACGCGTCGCCGTCCCCCAACTCGCGCTGGGCGATGGCGGAGAGGGTGTCGCCCTCCTTGACGGTCACCGTCCCGTGCCCGCCGGCAGCAGGGGTACCCGAGCCGTCCGTCCCCGCCTGCGGCGTCTGCGCGGGTGCGGGAGAGGACGCGGGAGCCGGAGAGGAAGAGGACGGGGGAGAGGAAGGGGACGAAGCGGGCGTCGGAGCCGGCGACTTGGCCTCGTCCGGCTTCGCGTCGGCCGGCATCAGGAGCTCCCAGCCCGGCTGGATCGGCCGTTCGGCATCGAAGCGGACGCCCGAACCCTCCATCACCCGCCCGTCGTTGAGCCTGGCGATCTCCACCCACCGCTCCCCCGAGCCCAGTTGCCGCTCGGCGATGGACCACAGGCTGTCAGCGGGCCGGCTGTCGCGCACGGTGTAGGTGGGGTGCTGCTCGGCGGCGGGCGCGAGGGCGGGTGCGGCCTGCGCCGCGGGCAGGGCGGCACGCTGCAGGCTGGCCGTCAACTGGGCCGGGACCGTGGCGGCCTGGGGCCGCTCGGGGACGGCGGCGAAGGACGAGCCGGCCACCGGCAGCAGCGCGAGCACCGAGCCGACGAGTCCGGCCGCGAGGCGCTGGCTCCAGCCGAACGCCGGAATGCGGCGGGCGATCCGCCCGCGCAGCTGGGCCGGGATCTCCAGCAGGACGGAGAACGCGAAGCAGGCCCACGCGAGCCAGCCGACGACGACCAGCAGCCACAGGAACAGCCGCCCGTCGTCCGCACTGGTGAGCGCCTGCCCGATGCCGTCCGGTGCGACGTCGCCCATCGCGGCGACCGCCCGGGTCCCGTAGAGCAGGAGGGCGGGCAGGCCCAGCAGCAGGGCGGCCAGGGTGACCAGCGCGGCGAGCGCGGTGATCACGGCCCCGGCGCGGCCGCGCCCGCCGGGCGCCCGCCGGGCGGCGACCTGCGGGACCCGCTTGTGGCTCCGGGCGGTTCGAGCCTGGTCCGGGGCGGGGCGGTCCGGGGCGGGTCGGGCCTGGTCCTTGGCACGTGGCGCGGCCATCAGTCGGTCTCCGCTTTCTCGACTCCGTGGACGAGGGTGGCACTCCCCTTGCCCAATACCTTCCGCTCGCCGAACTCGCCCAGCAGGACGGGCCGGAAGTCGCTCTCCACCGTGACGGTGACGACCTTGCCGTCCGCGGAGAAGTCGACCCGGGCGGCCTTGAGGCCGTACAGCCCGAGGTAGGCGTTGGCGGCCTGTTCGGCGTACTCCCGTTTGACCTGGATGCCCTTGCCCTGGAGGACGGCGGCCTGGTCGAGCTGCTGTCCGCCGACCCGGGCGGCCTCCTGGGCGTAGGCGTCGGTGCGTTCGGCGACCCGCAGCCGGCCGCCGACGTCGACGACGATGGCGATCACGAACACCAGGTAGACGGCGCAGATCGCCACGAAGAGCGAGACCGCGCCGCGATCGGAGCGCCAGGGCCGAAGCCGGACGGGCCCGGGCCGCAGTCGGCCGGACCGTCTTCCACCGGGCCGCGCCCCCCGGGCCCCCACACGTGCACGCACCTTCACACCCCCTCGGGCTTTCGCACCGCTGTTCGCCCCTCGGCTGTTCGTCCCGGCTGTTCGTCTCCCGGCCCCCCGCCGGGCGCCGCTCGGCCCCGTTCCGTCATCGCCCGAGCGCTCTCCGCTTGCGTCTCCCCCGCGCGGGCCGTCCCCAATCCCCGGATCCGGACCACCTGTTGTCATGCGCTGTCATGCGCCCCGGTAACGGTCCACCACGGAGGTGAACTCGCCGACGAGGGTCTTCGTCACGGGCACCCCGGACAGCCCGCCGAGCAGGTCGCCCAGCCCGACGTCGCACACCACCCGGACCTTGACGGTCGCGACCGCGCCGCCCGGCAGGTCGAGCTCCCCCGGGGTGACGGCCACCGAGAGGTTCCGGCAGGACACGCCCTGCTGCTTCAGCTGCCGGCGGGCCGTGTCCTTCGCCGGCTCCTCCATCCCGTCGAAGCTGCGCGCGAGCGAGGCCGTGCGGGCGGCCGAGCGGGCGGCCGCCTCGACCGTGCCGGAGGTGGTCTGCAGCCGCCCCGCCGCGATCGCGATCAGGACCAGCCCGACCACGTACGGCGCGACGATCGCCGCCTCCACGGCCACCCCGCCGCCGTCCGGCCGCCGCCGGAAGCCGAACGTCCGGCCCCGTGAGCGCGGGAAACGCCCGCTCACGGCGCGCCCGCCGGCGGGACGAAGCGCTCGCGCGGCGCCTCGGCGAACTGGGTGATGTGCGGCGCCGACAGGCCGGGGATCAGCAGCGTCGGAGTCAATTGCACGGTGACCCTGACCAGTTGCTGCGTGCTTCCGTCGGTACTCACCCGGTACGAGCCGCTGCCCTGCCGGTGCAGGAAGTCCTCGGCCTGCGCGCGCGCCGCCGCGTCCTTCGCCGCGTCGTCCGCGACGCCCTGCGTCCGGCCGGCCTCGACGCCCTCGCGGGCGGCGGTCAGCGCGACCTGCCGCGCGTACCACCACAGCGAGGCCTGGACGACCAGCAGCAGGAGCAGCAGGACGACCGGGAAGACGATGGCCAGGCTCAGGCTCATCGCTCCCCGGTCGCCGCGGCGACGGGCGGGATGCCTCACGGGGTCGCCGCACCGCCGCCCGGGTACTTCGGGTCCTCCTCGACCTTCTTCGTCACCTTCTGCTGCAGGAACACCAGCGCCGCCGCGACCGCGCCCGCGACGACCACCAACGCGATGACGGCGAGGGCGAGTTCGATGCTGATGGCACCCCGGTCGCCGCGGGCCCGGGCGGCGCGCAGCCGGCCGAGCCGGAAGGTGAACAGCAGCACCGCGAACTGGACGGGCAGGAGCACGGGCCGCAGGAACAGCCCGGCCAGGTGTTTGAGCCGGACGGCCAGGTGATTCATCGGGTTCTCCCGGGGGTGTGGTGAGGTGTGTGTCGGGGCGGGCGGCGGGCCGGCCCGTCCGACGGGCGTCGGGCGGGCATCAGGCGAGCATCTGGTGGAGCGCGGGAAAGACGATCAGGACGGTCATCAGCAGGGTCAGCGCGGACCCCGGGGCGACCATCCGCTCGCTGTCGGCGTTGGCGCGGGCCAGGTCCTCGGCGAGCAGTTCGCCCCGCAGGCCCTTGGCGCGGGCCCGCAGGGTGTCGTACACGGCGGCGCCGTCGACGCCCGACAGCCGCATGATGTCGGCGACGTCCTGGAGCGGGGTGAGGCCGAGTTCGGCGGCCAGCGCGTCCAGCCCGGCCCACGGCGGCAGGCGGTCGGTGGCGGCGCGGTCGAGGGCGTCGCGGATGCGCAGGAACACCGTGCCGCGCCCGACCGAGGCGGCCCGGCGCAGCGCCTCGGCCGGCCCGCAGTCGGCGGCCCGTTCGAGCGCGACGAGTTCGAGGTAGGCGGCGATGCCGTGCAGGTACTCGGTGCGCGCCTCCTTGGCCTCGCCGCTGACGATGGCGTCGGGGACGAACCAGAGCAGCGCGGCCAGCAGCGGTCCGGCCACCAGTGGCATCGCGAAGGGCAGTTGGACGTCCACGACGGCGAGGACCGCGGCGAGGTAGGCGGGCAGCATCAGGCCGATCACGGCGAACAGCAGCTTGTGCACCATGAAGCGGGCCGGGGTGCGGCCGATCAGGGCGAGTTCGCGGTGCGGGACGCGCACCCCGCGCAGGGCGACGGAGCGTTCGCCGATCCGGTCGTACCAGCGCGGGCGCTCGTCCGGGTCCTCGGGGCGATCGGCGGGGGCGCGGTGCAGCCGGTCCAGGGCCTGGCGCAAATCCGGTGGCGCCGGGCGCAGTTCGGCGATCAGCAGGGCGACGCCGCCGGCCGCGACGGCGCCGGCCAGGACGGACCACGGGGACATCATCGGGCCTCCCCGAGCAACTCCGTGCCCTCGTCGGCGCCTTGGGCGGGCGCGGCCCGGCGGCGGCCGGTGCGGCTGCGCCGGTCGGCCACCAGCAGCCTGGGCACCGGCGGGTGGGCGGCGAGCGCGCGCATCCAGGCGATGATCGCGACGAACAGCGCGGCGACGACGGCGAGCACGGCCTGGCCGACCAGTGTGCTGTAGGGGCGGGTGTAGTCGGTGTTGAACGCGCCGACCACTGTCACCAGCGTGATGATGCCGACCAGCCAGCGGATGGTGGTGCGGTGCTTGGCGCGGTCGGCCTCGATGGCGCGGCGCTGGCGGACCTCCTCGCGCACCGAGTCGGCCATGTCGCAGAGCGCGCGCGCGAGGCCCGGGCCGCTGTCGCCGGCTCGTAGGACGAGCGCGGCGAGCACCTTGTCGGCGGTGGCGTCGGCGAGGCTGTCGGCGAAGGCGCGCAGCGCCTCCTCGGGCCGCCAGCGGGCCTGGAGGCGGGCGGCGAGCTCGCCGATCTCCTCCTCCAGGGCGGCGGGGGCGGTACGGCGGCTGGTGACGATGGCCTGGTTGAGGCCGACGCCGAGCAGCAGCACGTCGGCGATGCGCTGGGTCCACTCGGAGAGTGCTTCGAGGCGTTCGATCCGGTGGGTGTCGGAGCGGGTGGTGTCGAACAGCCAGGGCAGGCCGAACACGGCGAGCGGCACCAGCAGGCCGGTCAGCGGGATGCCGGTGAACAGCCAGCCGAGCGGCGCGCCGATGAGCGCGAGCGGCAGCTGGATCCGGCGCAGGCGGACCATCCGGGCGGGGGCGGTGCCGGGGGCGCCGTACCAGAGCACGTGGGCCCGGGTGGCGAGCGGGTTCTCCTGTTCGCCGCCGTCCTCCTCCGGCGCCGGTTCGCTGCCGCGGGCCCAGAGCACCAGGGCGACGACGCCACCCGCGACCAGCAGCCCGCACAGCACGAAGAGCAGCATCATCGGGCGCCACCGCCGATCCGCAGCTGGAGCGGGGCGCTCCAGCTCCCGTACCGGGATCCGAGGAGCGAGGCGTCGAAGCCGGCCCGGCGCAGGTCGTCCAGGCACTGCGGCGGGGTGTGCGGGACGGCGCGCGGCTCGCCGAGCTCCGGGCGCGGGCCGAACACGGTGTTCAGCGCGGGCCGGCCGCTCTCGCCGAGGCCGGTGACCTCCAGGACGTGCGAGACGAAGCGGTGCCGGCGCCCGCCGACGGCCGTCTCGTCGACCATGGCGACGTGCACGATCAGGTCCAGGGCGTTGGCGGTGAGGCGGTAGGCGAGGGCGTCGGTCATGTGCGAGCCGTACTCCAGGCAGAGTTCGGCGATGCGGTCGACGACCATGTGCGGGCCGCGGGCGTGCAGCGTGCACATCGAGCCGCCCTCGCCGTTGGTCATGACGCGCAGCATCGGGACGACCTCGCCGGAGCGGACCTCGCCGACGATGATGCGCGAGAGCGTCATCCGCAGCGCGGCCGGGATGAGGTCGCCGATCGTCAACTCCCCGGCCAGGCGGCCCTCGACGCGCTCGCCGTTGCCCTCGCGGGCCTCCATCGGGACGACCTGGCGCAGGTGGCCGAGGGTGTGCAGCCAGAGCTCGAACTCCGACTCCAGGGTGCCGATCCGCTCGTCCGGCGGGATCTCGGCGGCCATGGCGCGCAGCAGGCTGGTCTTGCCGACGCCCTGGGTGCCGGTGATCATCACGTTCTTCCTGGCCCGGATGGCGGCCGCCAGGAAAGCTGCCAAGGTGGCGTCCAGGGTGCCGAGTTGGACCATCTCGGGCAACGTCGCGGAGGCCACCCGGTGGCGCCGGATCGCGACGTACGGGCGAGGCGTGACCTCGGTGAGCGCCTGGAGGCGCATGCCGCCCTCCAGGCGCAGGGCGAGGGTCGGGCTGGCGGTGGAGAGGCTGCGCTCGCCGCCGCCGTGCTGGCGGGCCAGGTCCTGGAGCAGCTCGACGAGTTCGGCGTCGCTGTCGGCCACCGGCGGTACCTGGCGCAGGGGTTGGTGCACGCGCGAGACCCAGACGTCGTCGCAGCCGTTGATCAGGATGTTCTCGATCTCCGGGTCGTCCAGGTAGGGCTGGAGCCGCCCGGCGCGGAACAGCAGGTCGAAGACGGCCTCGGCGAGCGCGCGGTCCTGCTCCCGGGTGGGCGGGATGCCGTGGGTCTGCGCGTAGGCGTCGGACCAGCGGGCGACGGCCTCCTCGATCAGCGCGCGGCCGCGCTGGCGGCGGGTGGCGCGGTCCGGCTCGGTGCCGGTGCCGGAGGTCAACCGGGTGATCTGCTGGTGCAGTTCGGCCGCGACCTGGCGCTTGAGCTCGCGCGCGACCCGCGGGTCGACGGCCGGCCGGGTAGCAGCGCCGCGCACGTCGAGCGAGGGCAGCTGGGTCGGGACGGCGGTGGGCGTGGCGGGCGGCGCCGCGTACGGGTGCGCGGGCGCCGGCTGCTGAACGGGCTGTGGCGCCGGCTGGGGCACGGGCTGCGGGCGGACCGGGCCGGTCGTGGGCAGCGGGCCCGACCACGGAAGGGCGGCCGGGTCGGCGGACGGTCGCTGGTGCAGGGGGCTACCGCGCACGGAGCACCTCCCCGGGGCCGTGGGGCCGGCCGTTCACCGGGGGCTGCTGCTCCTGGTGCGGGGACGGCTCCTGGACGTGCTGTTCTGGGACCTGCTGCCCGTACGCCTGCGGGACGTGCGCCGGGAACGGTGCGGGCGCGGCCGGCTGCGGCGCGAGCCCGGCGAGCGGCGCGACCGGGCCGGTGACGATCACCGGCGCGACCGGCTGCGGCTGCCTGGGCGGCTGCGGCGGAGGCTGGAACTGCGCCTGGGCGTACGGCAGCTGTTCCCCCTCGAACCCCGACGGCGCCGTCATGGCCGCCGCCGCGGGCACGCCGGCCGCCGCGGCCGCGGCGGGCGCCACCGCGGGCGCCACGGCCGACGCCCCCGGCGGCGTGATCTGCGCAGGTGTGGCGGCGGGCCCCGCCACCGGTGCCACCGACGCCTGCGGCGCCTGTGGCCCCGTCCGCCCGGGCGCCAGCCGCTGGCGACGGCGGCTCACCGCGAGCTGCACCTCGTCCGCAGCCGACCGCGCCGTCCGCATCAGCTCCGAACGGATGAACCGCCGGTCGGTGATGTCCCCGCCGTCGGAGAGCACGCGCGCGGTGCGCACCGCGTGCGGCAGCAGCCCGAGCACCGGCAGGCCGAACTCGCGCGCCACCTCCGTCCCCGAGTACGGCCCCTCCGCGACGAGCAGCAGCCCGAGCGCGTCCGCCCCGGTGCCGGCCGTCGCCAGGTCCTCGGCGAGCGCGGCCAGCCGGGGCCTGGCCGCGCTCAGCCCGCGCAGCGTCGTCCGCACGGTCGCCACGACGACGTCCGCCCGGCGGGCCAGCACGGCGCTCGGGCCGGTGGCGCCGGAGCGGCCGAGGTCCACGATGACGTCGTAGCCCTGCGGTTCGAGCCCGTGCAGCACCTCGGCGAGCGGCTCCCACGTGTAGGCGAGGCCGGGCGCCTGGGCCGGGTCGGTCAGGCCGGGCAGCAGCAGCCGCTCGGCGGTGCCGTCCGGCGAGAGGTCGATCAGCTGCTCCCAGAGCGTCTGGGCGAGCAGGCCGCGCCGGTCGGCGACGGCCAGGTTGCGCAGCCCGTACACCGCCTCGACGCGTCCCTCCAGGGCGCCCGCGAGGACCGCGCCGCCGTCCGGGTCGGCCTCGACGAGCACGATCCGGCGCCCGGGCACGAGCGGCCAGGCGAGCAGCAGGGCCAGTGCAGCCGTCGTCGCACCGGGCGCGCCGGGGCCGCCGGCCACCGCGATCACCGCCATCAGGCCCCACCCGCCCCTGCCCCGCGGCTCGCGCCGGCCGACGGGGTGCCGGCGGCCGGAGCCCCGGTCGCGGAGGTCCCGGGCGCCGGCGTCCCCGCGGCAGGGGCACCTGCCGCCGGAGACGTGGGAACCGCGGGAGCGGCAGGAACCATGGGAGCGGCGGGAACCGTGGGAGCGGCGGGAGCCGCGGTGGACGCCCCGCCGGCCGCAGGCGTCTCCCCCGCGGCGGCGCGCGGCGCGAGCAGCACCTGGATCCGCCCACTCGCGACCCATTGCGCCAGCCTGGTGCCGTCCGCCGCACCGACGGCCACGTCGGTGACGAGGCTGCCGTCGGTGTCCGGGCGGCCGACCGTGATGACCGTCGCGGTCAGCGAGTCCGGCCGCCCGTTGTCGGGGGTGTACACGAGGACGACCTGCATGCCCGGCTGGAGCCGGGTGGCGGGCAGCTGGCTGCGGTGGGCCGACACTCCGACCACGATCTGCCCGGGCTGCACGGCCAGCGACTGGGCGAGGTCGCCCTTGGTCAGCATCGCGCCGCGCTTGAGGTCGGTGGCGGCCCGCAGGCCGACCGCGCCGGAGCGGTCCTGCGCGGACACCGGGCGCAGCGCCGGGTCGGAGGCGATCCGGGCCACCACGAGGTCGTCGTCGGTGATCACCTGCCCGTACGGGACGTCCCGGGCGAGCGCCAGCACGGCGACCCGCTGGCCGGTGCTGTTGTAGAGGACCGCGCCGCCGAGCCCGCCGGCGGCGATCAGCGCGATGGACACGGCGAGCACCGCCGGGCGGCGGCGCCGGGCCCGCAGGGTGCGGGCGGGGGCGTGCGGCGCGGTGCGGCCCTTGCCACCCTTCCCCTTCCCCTTGCCCGTGCCCTGGCCGTGGCCCTGAGCCTGCTCGGGGACGGCCACGGACACCGCGGCGCCTGCGGGTGTGCCGGGTCCCGGCGTCGCGTACGTACGGTTCTCCACCGGGTTCCGGCCTTTCGCGTGTCGTCGTGCTCGTCGTCGGTCGTTGCTGTCAGTGGCCGTGCTGCCGCGCGGGGGCGGTCAGTTGAGGACCTGCACCTCGGCGACCTTGAGCTCGAAGGTGGCGGTCTGCGGCATGGGGATCTCGAACTTCTTGGTGTTCAGGCCCGTGACGGTGACCTCGCCGACCCAGTTCGCCGTGGCATTCACGGTGAACGCGCCGCCGGGCTCGCCGGCCGAGCCGGTCGGGAACTCGAAGCCGCAGTCGGGCGACTTGGCGCCGCCGTAGCCCGGGTCGTACGGCGTCCCGGGTTTGTCGCAGGTCAGGGAGTACCTCGCGCTGAAGTTCCAGACCACATCGGTCAGCCTGGGCGTGACGGTGACGGTGACGCCCCGGAGCGTCAGGGACATCGGCTGCGGCGGTTGGTGGCCGGTCACCCAGAGCCACACCGGGGACTTCACCACGGCCGTGCCGAGCGGGGCGGCGGACGGCCCGAGGGCCGGGAAGGCCATGTGGTCCTTGATCTCCAGGGCCATCGCCTTCGGGTCCGGCGGCGGCGGGGCCGGGTTGTCGGCGTGGAACTCGATTTCCGCCGGGGCCCACCCCCCGCCCGCCTGCGGGCAGGAGGGCAGGTACAGCGAGCCTTCCGACGGCTTGTGGCCCTTCCACGCCGGGTCGTCGGCCGGCTTGTCGACGGTGCGGTAGTAGCAGCCGTCGCCGTTGTTGAACCAGCCCATCTCCGGGTCGTGGCAAGGCCATTCGTGGTTGTTCCAGCTGCACAGCAGCGGGCCGCCGCTGTTGCCGCCACCCCCACCGCCGCTTGCGCCGCCGGTGGACGTGCCTCCCCCGCCGTGGACATCGCCGCAGATCACATTCGGGGCGCATTGTTCGGCGCCGCCGCCCGGTGTTTCGTCCGCGATCGCCGAAGCGGCCGCCGAGGTCAGCAGCAGCCCCGCCGACAATGGCGCGAGGATCGCGAATCGCCGAGCCGGTTTTGCGGAGTTCAGCATGTCCGGTCCGCCTCCCGCTTGAAGTCGTAGATCAACCAGCGTGCTTGGAACCAGCGCAGGGACGCCGTCGCCACGTACCGGCCGACCCGCCCCACCGGTTCCCGGGCGGCCTTCGTGGCGGCGTCGACCCGGTGCCAGTCGGACACGTCGAGGCAGTCCTCGATCACGGCGGTGTGCGGATCGGCATTCAGGTCGACCGCCGTCACGACGGCGGAATTGCGCGGCGCTCCGGTCATCACCAGTTTGGCGTCGTGGAGTTGGCGCAGTCCGACCAGCGTGTCGGCGAGCGCCTTGCCGGAGGAGTACGCCTCCAGAGCGATTCCGTCCGAATCCGTTCGGCCGAATGCCTCGGCCTGGGCCCGCCACCAGTCCTGATACGTGCTCAGGGCCAGTCGTCCCGCGGCTCCTTGCGGACCGGTGGTCGGCGCGATCGTGGCGTTTACGGAACCACCGGAAGGAGTGAGCGGGTTCACTCCCGCGACGCTCGGCCCACCCGTCCCGAGACGATCGACGGAACCGCCTGTACCGCCGCCCGCGCAGGCGCTCAGCAGCATCGCCAGAACCACCCCACCGACCCCAACCGCCCCAGGGCGCAACACATTTCCGCGCTGGCGCATCGCCCCACCTCATCGCGACCGAACCGACCGAGCTCCGTGGCCGCCAGAAGAATTCCGCCGTCCCACCGATGTTTCCGCGGGGCATCGATTCTTCGCCAACCCACCCCATCACGGCAACACCTCGGGCCCCCTGACCTTACGCGGAAGGCGGATCCGTCGGGGCACTTTCGCGCCACAGAACGGCCAACAGTTCTTCGGAAAGCGACAATCCGGCCAATGCGCCCCGCACGGCCGCGCGATTGCGCATCAACAGGCGCCCGCCCTGCGGCGGAACGAGCAGGCGCGCGCCCGGCGCACCCGAACTTCCGGCCGGCACCGCGCCGTCCAGGATCGCGGCGACGGCCGGCTGGAGGTCCAGCGGTCCGACGGCGGCGGGCGCACCCGGCAGGCCCTGGCGCAGCACGGTGGTGAGGGCCCGGCTGAACGATCCCTCACCACCCGGCAGTACGGCGTCCCGGCCGCGTCTACCCGGGGCGTAGCGGCCGATCCGGCCCCACAGCGGGACGCGCGAGTAGCTCAGCAGTTCGCCCGCGCCCTCCTGCCCGGAGCGGGCGTCGGCACCGCGTTCGAGCGCCGCCCAGGTGTCGCGGTCGGCGACGGCGTCGACGAGCAGCAGCGCCTCCTCCTGGTCGCCGTGCACCATGGCGCTGACCACCCAGTCCCAGGCGAGGCCGCGGCGGTAGGCGTTGTCGGCGGTGCTGCCGGCGGTGACGAGGGCGAGCCGGCGCCCGCGCGGGTCGGCGACCAGCTGGCCGACCAGGCAGACCACCAGCCAGCGGCCGGGGTGCTGGGCGGCCGAACGGACCGCGGTGAGCATCGCGTTGGCGTCCGCGTCCGGCGCGACGGCGGTGACCCGGCAGCCGCCCGCACCCGCGTCGAAGCACATCCCGGGCAGCACCCCGGCCATCAGCCGGGCGCCGTCCGGCGCGTGCGCCGACCCGCCGAAGCCCTTGTCGGGGCCTCCGTCCGCCCCGATCACCACCAGATCGACCCCGCCCACCATCGCACGCCCCCTCCTCGCCGGCCCCGGCGCACCCGGGGCCGCCCGCCGGGCAGGCTACCGCCCCCGGTCTCCGCCGATGGGGCTCCCGGCCCTCCGCTCCGGGACCATGGGCCCTATCGGCCGACCCGGCGGCCGGAGGACGATCGGACGCATGGAGCCCGACGACCGTGTGGAGACCCTGAGCGAGGCCGAGTGCCTGCGGCTGCTCAGCACCGTGCCCGTCGGGCGCGTGGTGTACACCGAGCACGCGCTGCCCGCCGTCCTGCCGGTCTCCTTCGAGGTCGTGGACGGGCGGTTGCTGCTCGCCGTGCGCCGGGGAAGTGCGACCGCGCGCGGGCTTGACGGCACAGTGGTGGCGTTCCAGGCGGACCTGCTGGACCCGGTCACCCGCACCGGGTGGAGCGTGCTGGTGCACGGCCGGGCGGACGCGGTCGGCGATCCCGAACAGGTTCGGCGGGCGCTGCGCTCCGGGCTGCGGCCGTGGGTGGGGGACCCGGAGCCGATCTACTTCGCGCTGGTGCCGGAGCTGGTGAGCGGGCGCCGGCTGCTCCCGGCCGGACACGGCATGCTGTGGGCCTGACCTGGGCGTTTCGCCCCGCGTCCGAGGAAGGGCGGTGCCCGCTCCTGACAGGTACCGGGGAGTAGGCATACCCTGCCGACGTCCTGATCACCGGGCCCCGGCCCGTCCCCTTCCAGGAGCACACCGTGACGAGCTTCGCCTCCCTCGCCGACCTCGCCGCCGCCGTCGGCACCGAACTGGGCACCAGCGAGTGGCACACGATCGAACAGCGGCAGATCGACCTGTTCGCCGAGGCGACCGGCGACCACCAGTGGATCCACGTGGACCCGCAGCGGGCGAAGGAGAGCCAGTTCGGCTCGACCATCGCGCACGGGTACCTGACGCAGTCGATGATCCCGGTGCTCGCGAAGGAGTGCTACAGCGTCGAGGGGGTGCGGATGGCGCTCAACTACGGGTCGGAGAAGGTGCGCTTCCCGGCGCCCGTGCCGGTGGGCACCGCGATCCGGGCCACCGCCGAGCTCGTCTCGGCGACCGAGGTGCCGGGCGGGGTCCAGGCGGTCGTGCGGTTCACGATCACCAGTGCGCAGAGCACCAAGCCGCACTGCGTCGCGGAGACGATCACCCGCTTCTACGTCTGACCCGGGCCCCGGGGGCGGGCCGCCGCCCGTACTCCGATCGGCCCGCACGGCCCTCCCCACCAGGTCCGGACGGCTCACGGGGAGTAATCTCCGACGAGATGGTTGTCGCACCGCGTGGGGGCCGCACCCGGCCCGCCCCGCGGTGCGGCCCCCGGCATGCCCGGTAGCCGTGACCGTCCCTGGAGGAGCCGTGCCCCGCTCTGCCCCGTGGTTCTCCCGCCTCGCCGGTCTGACCTCCCAGCTCGCTCCTGCGTCCACGCGTCCGGCCCCCGACCCGGGGCCCGGTCTGGCCGGACTGCCGCGCGCGGCCTGGCACCGGCTCCGGGCCGAGGCCTTCGGGGCCGATCCGCGCGGCGAACGGCTGGCCCGCATCCGCCGCTCCCCGCAGTTCGCCGACGGCGCCTTCCGCAACCCGCTGCCCACCCGCCGCCTGGTGTACGAGCGCAGCCCGCTCGAAATCACCCGCGCCCACCTGGCGGACGACAAGACCCGCCGAGCCCCGGCCGCCGCCGTACCGGTGCACCGGCTGCTGCCGTCGGACCTGGCCGCGCCACCGGAATCCGGGCTGCGGCTCACCTGGCTCGGCCACGCGACCGTCCTCGCCGAGATCGACGGGCGCCGGGTGCTGCTCGACCCGGTGTGGGGGGAGCGCTGCTCACCGTTCGCCTGGACGGGCCCCAAGCGGCTGCACCCGGTGCCGCTGCCGCTCTCCGAACTCGGGCCGGTGGACGTGGTGGTGGTCTCTCACGACCACTACGACCACCTCGACATGGGAACGATCCGCGCGCTCAACGCGACGGGCGCGGTGTTCGCCGTGCCACTCGGGGTCGGCGCGCACCTGGAGCACTGGGGGGTGCCGGCCGCGCGGATCATCGAGCTGGACTGGTGGGAGTCGGCCGAGGTCGCCGGACTCACGCTGACCGCCACGCCGGCCCGGCACTACTGCAGCCGCGGGCCACGCACGAGCGCGCTGTTCCTGTGGGCGTCCTGGGTGGTGGCCGGCGACGGTCACCGGATCTTCCACAGCGGGGACACCGGCTACTTCCCCGGCTTCGCCGAGATCGGGCGCCGGCTCGGGCCGTTCGACGCGACGATGATGCAGGTCGGTGCGTACAGCGACTTCTGGCCCGAGGTCCACATGACGCCCGAGGAGGGCGTGTGGGCGCACCTGGACCTGGGCGGCGGACTGCTGCTGCCGATCCACTGGTGCACCTTCAACCTGGCGCTGCACCCGTGGGACGAGCCCGCCGAGCGGGTGGTCACGGCCGCCCACGCGCTCGGCGCCCACCTCGCGGTGCCCCGCCCGGGCAAGCCGTTCGAACCCGTCAACCCTCCGGCCCTGCGGCTGTGGTGGCGGGCGGTCGCCGCGGCGGCGCGCGGGAGCGTCGACGCGGTGGTCGTGCGGGAGACGGGTTTCAGCGAACAGATTTCAAAATCTGTTCGCTGAAATCTGTTATCTGTCTTCTGTCTTCTGTTACTTGGTACCCGCCACCTGCCACCCGCCCCGCTACGCCTCCAGGACGTCCCGCAGCACCCGGGCCTCCTTCACCAGGCGGCTCGAACCGCCCTTCGCCGCCACGCCCGCCACCTCGGCGATCGGGCCGCGCGCTCCCGTCCGGCGGGCGCAGTCGGCGGCCAGCGCCACCAGGTCCCCGAGGCCGCGGGCGCTCTGGTCGCCCGCCAGCAGGACGGGCAGCGCGGCGCCGAGCACCGACCACACCGTCGCGTACGCCCCCGTCCCGGCCGCCAGGCCGAACGCCGCGGCGAGCCGGACGGGCTTCACCGCACCGCACTCGGCCAGCGCGCCCAGCTCGCGCCCGAGGAGCGCGCCGTCGAGGTCGCCGCGGGCGGCGAGCACGAGCAGCGCGTCGACGGCGGCCGTCCGGTCCCCGGCGTGACGGGCGCCCAGCCCGTACCCGAGGGCCAGGTGGAGCGCGAGCCCGGCCGGGCCGCCGGCCTCGGCGAGGGCGGGCAGCACCCGCCCCGCGCCGCGCTCGTCGCGGTCCGCGGCGGAGGCGAAGGAGTCGAGCCAGCGGGCAGCCAGCTCCTCGCGGTGCCACGGGAGCATCGCCGCCCAGTGCACGCTCGGCTCCCACAGCCAGTGCGCCTGCGCACGGGCCCGCGCCACGCTCGGCCCGGTGCCGTCCAGCAGCGCCAGGAACTCGCGCCCGAGCCGTTCACCGCCCGGCCCCTGTGGCCCGGCACCGATGCCCGGCTGCGCGACGGCGATCCGCCGCAGGTCCTCCCACCAGCGCTCGCCGTAGAAGTGGCCGCTCCGCGAGCCCCGGCCGGGCGCGAAGACCACCCGCTCGGTCGGCTGGGCGGGCAGGCCTCCGTCGCGCAGCCACTGGGCCACCCACCGCCCGGCGGGCGTGGTCACCGCCTCGGCCGCACGGATCACCTCGCCGTCCGCCGGCCCCACCCGCAGCAGCGCCGCGCAAAGGTCCGCCTCGCCCGGTGTCACGCCCGCCGCCGCGTAGCCGGCCAGCCGCTCGACCAGCACCGCCGCGTCCAGCGCGCCGGTGGCGTCGGTGGGTGTGGCCAGCAGGTACGGCGGCCGGTTGGCCGTCACCTGCCATGCCGCCTCCTCCACCCGGGCGGCGAACACCTGGCCGTAGAGCGTGGCGCTGTCGCCGCGCAGCGGCGAGCGGCCTTTGCCACCGAGGAAGTCCCAGAGCCGGTGCGGCGGCGTCCGGCCGGCCACCGCCAGCGCGACGTGGAGGACGTCCCGGGGGCCGCAGTCCTGCCAGCGCCCGACGCCGTTCCACTCGTGCACCCGCAGGACCGGCGCCAGTGCCTCGACCAGCGCCGCCCGGTCCTCGCACGCGTGCCGTACGAGCCCGTCCAGCACGCGCTCGAACGCCGCGACCTCCGGCTCCGCGGCCGCGAGCAGCGCGGACAGTTCCTCCGCGACCTCCGCCGCCGAGGCGATCGGCGCCCCCAGCGGGACCGGCGCCGGGACGGGCGGCAGAAGCTCGTTCCACCCGGTGTCCGGGTCGTCCCCGCCGACCGGCGCGCCGAACAGCTCGCCCGCGCGCGGATGATGGACGGGGTTCAAGCCCTCGGCGGCATGGAGGAGTTCCGGCACCACCGCACTCCCGGCCGCCTTGAGGTGGCGGGCCACCACGTTCAACGCCCGCTCCTGGACGCCCGCGTCCGGGTGCCCGAACGCCCCGGACGTGGCGAGCACCACCGCACCCGCCCGCTCCGGCGAGCGCCGGGCCGCCTTCTCCAGCCACCCCAACTGCGCGCGCACCAGCTTCTTCTCCGCCCGGAACAGCACCACCGCCGAGGCCTCGTCCAGCAGTTCGGGCTCGACCAGCCCGGCCTCGTCCAGCCCGGCCAAGACCTCCTGCGCGTACCCGGCGACGGCGGAAAGGCCGTCCAGCAGCGCCACCAAGTCCCGCGCGCGGGCCGCGAACTCGTCGGACGTGGGCGCGAGGGCGCGCAGCACGTCGACGAAGAGCCGCTGGTCGGCGGGCTTCCCGCCACGCAGCAGCCGGGCCAGGCACCGGTCGAGCACCTCGCCCCGCTCCAGCACCCCGGAAGAGGCCGACTCCCCGGAGGAGGCCAGTTCCGCGACGGCCTCGGCGAAGACGTCCCCGGGCCGGGGGCTGAGCCGCCAGGACAACAGCGGGCCGACCTCGGCGAGTTCGAAGACTCTCGGCAGCAGCACGGGCGTGAAGGCGTCGGCGCGCAGCTCTTCCGCGAGCGTCGGACGCGGGCCCGTCCCGGCGCTGTGCTTCTGCTCCACCCACTCCCGGACGAACGGCTCGGTCTGCGGCACCGCGCAGCCGGTGCGCCGCACCACGGCCTCGATCACCGGGTAGAGCCGCCAGCCCCAGCGCGGCGCCGTCCGGTCGGCCAGCCGTGCGGCCACCTCGATCTGCCACGGCACCGGCTGCGCCTCGACGACCACGGCCAGCTCGCGGGGCAGCGAGCCGCTGCGCCCGCCGAAGTCCCGCCCGCCGATCCAGGTGGCGGCCCCGGCCGGGCCCGCGTGACAGCCGGCCCCGGCGACCAACAGGGCGGCGGCCCGCGCGTTCGCGAGGTTCGACCACTCGCCGCGGATCTCCCGGCGCTGCTCCTTCAGTCCGGGCAGGCAGGCCCGCCGCTGCGCCGGGTCCAGCGCGGCGAGCAGCCCGGGTACCGCCTTCACCGACCCGCTCCGGACGGCCTCCAGCAGTTCGCCCACCCGGTCCGCCGACGCCGACGCCACCGGCGTCGTCACCGACGCTGTCGCCAGCCTTGTCATCGCGTTCACGCCCCGGCCCCGCCCTTCTCCCGTACGATCCCCACCGCGAGCGCGTGCTTGCACGGCCCGCGCCCGCCGCGGTACTTGGCCCACCACAGGCAGGTGCAGCTCACCCGGCCCGCCTCGTCCGTGCGCACCCGCTGGACGTGCTCGTCCACCGTGACGACGGCCGTCGCGCCGCCCTCCTCCAGCCGCACCGCGCCCGCTGCCACGAGCGCCCGCGCGGCCCGCAGCCGCGGGTTCGCCGCCTCGGCCCGCCCCGCGTCGTACGGGAGCTGCCGGTGGAAGTAGGCGGCCTCGGCGGTGTCGTAGCCGATCTGCCCGGCCGTGCCGAGCCGGGTGAGAGCGGCCCGCACCCGCTCGGGGGTGAGCCCGGACTGCGCGGCCAGGTCGGCGATCTCGATCCGCGGCTCCCAGGCGAGCAGCGCGGCGACGAGTTCGGCGTCCTGCCCGGCGGTGCGGGTGGCGAGGGCGCCGAGCACCCCGCCCTCGCCGGAGAAGCCGCGCGAGGCGTCCGGCGAGAGCGTCAGCGTGAGCCGCATGCCGGGCAGCACCACCTCCCACGCGGAGGCCGCCGGACCCGCCGCACCCGAACCGGCCGCCGGCCCGTACACGCGCAGCGCGAGCGCGTGCCGCAGCACCCGCTGGAGCGCCACCAGCCGCTCGGGGCCGGGCAGGCAGACGGCCCCGGGCACCGGACGGGTGGTCGGCCGCAGGGTGCGCCCGGCCGGGACGACCCAGCCGACGCCGCTGCGCCCGCCGCGCGGCAGCGAGCGCAGGAAGCGGACCGCCTCGGCGGCCGGCAGCTCGGCCCGCAGGTCGAAGCCGGCGGTGGTGACCTGGGTCTCGGCGAAGCCGCGCAGCCAGCGCTCGGGCAGCGGCACCTTCTTCTCCACCAGCGGCCCGTCGAAGGTGGTGACCTCCAGCTCGTCCGGCCCCACCGCGAGGTGGAGCGGCTCGGCCGGGCCGATGCGGGTGAGGGCCTCGCGCAGCGGGTTGTTGACGTCCACGTTGGTGGTGCCGTGGCCGATGTCGTCGCCGTCCAGCGAGGCCCGGAGCACGTCGAGCCGGGCGTAGACGCCGCAGCAGCCGGAGAAGGACTCGAAGCGCAGCCGGTCCCCGCTGGCGGTGACCACCGGGTCGAGCGAGGCACGCAGCTGCGGCTGGTGGTAGCGGGCGGCGGCGACGTCCGCGACGGCGAGCAGCGCGGCGGCGGCCGGCGCCGGGTCGGCCAGGAAGCCCGCGAAGAACCGCGGGTTGGCCGCCGCCCCGAGCGGGGTGGCACCGCCCGAGGTGGCCAGGTCGAGCCGCCGGCCGGCACCCGCGGTGCCCGAGCCGAGCACGGCGGACGGTCGCAGATAGGCGTACGCGTGTGCGGATTGCGTCATGCCGAGCACGCTAGGTGAGGGCACTGACAATTCCCCCGCCCCTTTCGGGACTGAAACACGTTCTAGGGACGTCTGAACCCGAAAGGGTTACCCACGTCACACCGCCGCACGGTTGGCTTCTGCCACTATGGGCCTGTGACCGACCTGACCGAACAGGCGAGACGGGCCGCCGCTCCGGCCGGCCCCTTCGCCGCACTGCTGAAGATCGAGCGGCTGGACGAGAACACGTTCCGGGGCCGCTGCCACGCCGGGGCGCCGATGCGCGCGTTCGGCGGACAGGTCGCCGCGCAGGCGCTGACCGCCGCCGGGCGCACCTGCGACGGCGAGCGCGCCGTCCACTCCCTGCACAGCTACTTCCTGCTGGCCGGCGACCCGACCGAGCCGATCCGCTACGAGGTCGACCGGGTCCGCGACGGCATGTCCTACACCACCCGCCGCGTCACGGCGGTGCAGAACGGGAACGCGATCTTCACCCTCTCCGCGTCCTTCAAGCGCCCCGAGCCGGCCGCCGACCGCCACCGCGCGATGCCCCCGGTTCCCGGCCCCGACGGCCTGCCGGACGCGTTCTCGCTCTGGGAGCCGGCCGCCCGCGAAGCCCTCGCCCGCACCGAGGGCTTCCGCGAGCTCGAACTGCGCTTCGTCCCGGACGACGCGCCCGGCGTGCCGCAGGCCGTCCCGGGGATGCCGCAGCAGTTCGTCTGGCTGCGCACCGGCACCCCGCTGCCGGATGGGGACCCGCTCCTGCACACGTGCGCGCTCACCTACCTGTCCGACCTCACGCTCGCGTCCACCGCCGGGCTGCAGGTGCAGCCGAACTTCTTCCGGCGCGTCGAGCCGCCCCGGCTGGTGATGGCCTCGCTGGACCACGCGATGTGGTTCCACCGCCCGTTCCGGGCCGACGAGTGGCTGCTGTTCGCCCAGCGCAGCCCGTCCTCCTCGGACGGCCGGGGGCTGTCGCTCGGCGAGTTCTACGACCGGGACGGGCGGCTCGTCGCCTCCGCCGTCCAGGAGGCGCTGATCCGCGAACGGCGCTGAACGCGCCCCGCCCGGCGCCGCGACGACCGCCCGGCGAACGGAAGGGGGCCGGTCGGCGTCATACTCCTGAGCGGCCCCGGCCCGTATCATGGTGCGGGTGACCAAGGTTGACCTGTCACCACGGCCGGTGGAGGCGATGTCTCCGCGTCAACTCGAACGCCGCGAAGGCCTGATCGCGGCGGCGCTCGCCCTGGTGAACGAGATCGGCGTCGAGCGGCTGCAGATGAAGCAGGTCTGCGAGCGGTCCGGAGTCGCCCTGGGGACGGCGTACCGCTACTTCTCCTCCAAGGACCACCTCCTGGCGGCGGCGATCGCCGAGTGGCACCGCCTGCTGCTGGCCGACCTGGTGGCCGAGCTGCGCGGGCCCCGGGCCGGGCCGGGGGCCACCGACCGGGCGGTGCGGTTCGTGCGCGGCGGGATGCGGGCCTACCAGCGGCAGCCCGAACTGGCCCGGCTGCGGGTGGCCGTCGCCGCGTCCACCGACCCGTTCGCCAGCGAGGCCCTGCAGGGCATGGCCCGGGCCGACAACGCCGCGCTCCAGGCGCTGATGGGCGAGGTGCCGGCCGCCGCGAGCGATCTCGTGCGGCACATCGTGGGCCACGCCTGGCAGGGCGAGCTGACCGCGTGGGTGACCGGCCGCACGACCCTCGGGGACGCCCGGCGGCGCCTGGAGGACGTGGTGCGGCTGGTCCTGACCCCGTACGAGACGCCCTACCCGGCTCCCTACGACGTCCAGGCCGCGGTCCAGGCCACAGCGGTCCAGACCACGGCCTAGCCCCCGGCGGGCCCCGCCGGGGGCTCGACCACCGTCACCGGGTGGGCCACCACCGCGCCGAACAGGTAGCCCTCCCGGTTGAACACCGCCGTCCGCGGCTGCGTGCCGCCCCGGCGGTCCGTCGCGCGGGCGCGCAGCTCGTAGCGGCCGGGCCGCCCGGGGCGCCAGGCGATGCTCCAGCGCGTCCAGTCGTGGGCGCGCGGCTCGTCGTGCAGCTCGGCGCGCCGCCACGTCCGGCCGCCGTCGTCGCTCACCTCGACCCGGCGCACCGCGGCCTCGCCGGACCACGAGCGGCCGTGCAGCCGGTGGGTGCGGCCGGCCTCCAGCACGGCGCCCTCGGCGAGTTCGAAGGCGCACTTCACCACCTGCCCGGTCAGCGGGGCGCCGCCGCCGGGCGGGTGGTCGGGACCGAACATCCGGTAGAAGTCGGTGTTCCAGGGCGAGGACAGCGGCCGGTCGGCCACCTCGATCGAGCCGAGCCACTTGATCGAGGCGATGCCCACCCAGCCCGGCACCACCAGGCGGGCCGGCGCGCCGTGGTCGGGCGTCAGCGGCTCGCCGTTCATCCCGTACGCGAGCAGCACGTCGTCCAGCGCCTTGGCGAGCGGCAGCGGGCGGCGCACCGGGCCGTAGTCGGTGCCGCCGACGACGTAGTGCGGGTCGAGGCCGGCCGGCAGCAGGTCCACCGCGCCGGCGCTCAGCCCGGCCTCGCGCAGCACGTCCGCGAGCCGGACGCCGTACCAGCTCGCCGAGCCGACGCCGCCGAGCGCCCACGGCGTGCCCGGGACGCGCTGGTGCTGGCGGCTCGCGTAGAAGCTGCGGCCGTTGCCCGCGCACTCGATCAGCGCGCTGATCCGGGTGCGGGGCAGGGCGCGGAGGTCGTCGAGGGAGAACTCGACCGGCCGGTCGGCGGACGGGGCGCCGCGCAGGCCGGTGCCGAACAGCCGCAGCCGCCACGTGCCGGGGTCGATCAGCGGGGTGCGGGTGTGATTGCGGACGAAGAACCGTTCCACCGGCACGTGCCGGCCGATCGCGGCGCGGCCGTCCGCCTCGCGCAGCGCGTCCCAACGCATCTCGGCGTTGGTGTCGTGCGGCACGAACCACGCCTCGGGCAACGGCTTCACGATCCCGGGCACATGGACGTCGTCGGCCATGAGCGGACTCCTTCCTTCCGGACGGAGGCACCGTGCGCCACCATCCCGTCACGCTCCGGATGGTACGTCCGCCCACCGCCGCCCGTAAGACGCTCAGCGGCTTGACCTTCTCACCGATGTGAACACCTACCGTGCGAGAAACCAAAGCCGAACGGCCGAAGCCGAAACCGCCCGGGGCCGCGCCGACGGCCGGGGCCGGAGCCGAAACCGCCGAAACAGAAACCGCCGGGGCCGCGCCGAGGCCGGAGCCCGCACCAACGGACAGGAGCAGCCACGATGGCGCCCATCCCCTTCCCTCCGCTCGCCCGGATCGTCCGCGGCACCGGCCCCGGCCTGCTGCTCGCCCACGGCGCCGGCGGCAGCGCCCGGGACAACTGGGGCCCGCTGCTGGCCGACCTCGCCGCCCACCGCACCGTCGTCGCCCCCGACTACCCCGGCTCCGGCGACACCCCGTACGAAGCCGGCGAGCCCACCCTCGACGACCTCGCCGACCGGCTCGTCTCGACCGCCGTCGAGGAGGGCCTCGACACCTTCGACCTGGCCGGCTACTCGCTCGGCGCCGCCGTCGCCGTCCGGGCCGCCACCCGCCACCCCGAGCGGGTCCGCTCGCTGCTGCTCATCGCGGGCGTGGCCGGCGGCTCGGCGCGGCTGCGGCTGCTCGCCGACCTCGCCATCGACCTCGCCGACCGACCGGCCGACCTCACCCGCCTCATGCTCACCGTCGTGCTCGGCGAGACGTGGATCGACGCGCTTCGCGCCGACGACCTCGCGCTCCTCCGGAACTCGCTCGACTCCCCCGTCCCGCAAGGCTTCCGGCAGCAGTTCCGGCTGGCGGGCCGGGCCGACGTGCGCGCCGAGCTCGCCGCGACAGCGGTGCCCGCCCTGGTCGTCAGCACCCGCGAGGACCAGCTCGTGCCGCCCAGCCAGCACCGCGCCCTGGCCTACGGCATCCCCGGCGCCCGCCTCGCCGAACTCCCCTGCGGCCACCTCCCCGTGGTCGAGCGGCTGCCCGAACTGCGGGCCGTCGTGCTCGACTTCCTCAAGGAGCTGGACACCACGGCCACGTAGGGCCCGTCGTCGAACTCCCGTCCGCGAGGCGGGGAACACAGGCCGCGAACAGGACGTTCGCCCGGTCATGCGCATCGGAGAAGTCTCCCGCCTGACCGGGGTGTCCACCCGCCTGCTCCGCTACTACGAGGAGCAGGGCCTGCTCGAACCGGCCCGCTCGGCCGGCGGCTACCGCGAGTACGCCGAGGCCGACACCGTCCGGGTCCGGCAGATCCGCAGCCTGCTCGCGGCCGGCCTCTCCACCCGCGTCATCGCCGAGCTCCTCCCCTGCGCCACCGGCCCGATCCCGGCCCTGGAGGCCTGCCCGAACCTGCTCGCCACGCTGCGCGGCGAACTCGCCGACATGGACTCGCGCATCGACGAGCTGACCCGCAGCCGCCAGGCCCTGGCCCGCTACCTCGCCACCACGCACGCCGCGGCGTCCGGCCACCCGGCACCCGAGTACGCGGCCTGATCCGGGCATCCCGGCGAGGCGACGGTGACGGGGCGTACGTCCCCTCCCGCCGCCCCCGGCGCACCCTCCCCGCCCGAACGGCCCGGACGAACGCACGGACGAACCCGCCGCGCCCTCCCCTCGACCGGGCGGAAGCGGACCGGCCCGGCAGCCGGGTCCTCCCGTGGCACCGTCGGCGAGGCCCTCGCCGGCGCCGGTCGGTGCGACCGCGCACCACCCGCCTGACCAGCCACGACGCCCCACTCGAGGCAGGGTGGGGCGCATCCGCCCCAACCGACGCCCAACCCCCGTCCGGACTTCACCCGTGCGTACCGACCGTTCATTCCGCCCTGCCACCCTCCGTGGCATGAACGCCCTCCCTCCGGCGACCCACCAGGAACCGCGCTTCCCGCTCCCCCAGCGCCACCGCCGCCTACTCGCCTGCGCCGCCGTCCTCGCCTCCATCGCCCTCGGCACCTTCGGCGTCGGCGCGACCGTGGAAACCGTCCGGTACGACACCGTGACGACGACCGCCACCGCCGGCAAGTGACCCACGGCACGTAGCGCAAGCAGCGCGAGCATCCCACCCGCCCCACCGGACCCGCCAACACCGCCGCCCCCCTCCGGATGCGGTGCTTTCGCATGTCCGGGCCCGGCACGCGCCGGACGGGCCCAGGACGGCCTACTCCCCCTCCGCCCGACGGGAGTGGCGGCCCGTGCCCGGGGTGGGGTGGAGGTCCAGGGCGGGGGCGTAACGGGCGGCCGGGGGACGCAACAGCCACGCCGGGGGCCGGCTGGCGCGCGGGGCGGGGGTGACCAGGCCCAGGCGGTGCAGGACGTCGAGGGCGTCGCGGCGCAGCGCGGTGCGGTCGGCGAGGTAGTCGCGGCGCCAGCCGGCCGGGAGGCCGTACTCGTCGGCGATGTCGCCGAGGACCCCGTCTATCAGCGCGTCGGGGATCGGCACGTCGCCGTCGGCCGGGTCGCCGGGCAGCGGGCGGACCTCCTCGACGAGACGCTCGACGAGGAGCAGGGCGGCCTGCGACAGGGTGCCGGCGCCGGACAGGGCGAGGTCGGTCAGTTCGTCGGCCGGGTCCAGCAGGGCGACCCCTTCCGACCTCGACTCGGCTTCCAGGCCGAGGAATTCGCCGAGCGCGGCGGGCCCGCTGAGCCGGTGGTCGCGCAGCCAGGCGCGCTGCTCCCCGGGGAGGTCGGCGGCGAGGACGGCGGGGGTCTCGACGAGCAGGCGGCGGACGGCGGTGGCGGGTGCGGCGTCGGCGGCGCGGCGGATGAGGTCGGCGGCGCCGTCGGCGAGGGCGGGCGGTCCGGCCGGGACGGCGCGGGCGAGTTCGCGGTCGACGGTGAGCACGCAGGAGCGGTCGGCGGCCGGGTCGTCCGGGAGGTCGCCGAGCACCTGCCAGTCGGCGAGCGCGGCGAGGGCCATGGCGCGGTCGGCGGGCGCGGCGGGCAGTTCGGGCGCGGCGGCGCGCATGGCGTCGAGCAGCCGCCGGTACGGGAGTTGCTCGGGGGCGTCGACGAGCAGGGCGAGCGCGAGGGCGAGCTGGGCGTAACCGGCGGGGGTGAACGGCTCGCCGGTGCCGGGGTGCTGGAGGCGGCGGGCGGCGCCGGGGCCGAGGCCGGCCTTGTAGAGGCGGGCGTGCCAGGGCCCGACGACGAGCCGGTAGCCGAGCAGGGTGTCGAAGCGCTCGGTGAGCCAGTCGCGGTGACGGCGGATCAGCGGGAAGCCGTCGGCGTGCGGGCCGGAGGCGGTGACGAGGGGGTGGGCGAGCAACAGCCGGGCGGCGATGCGGCGTTCGGCTGCCTCGCCGGCGCGCGGCTGGTCCTGGGCGTCACGAAGCCGGGCGTCACGAAGCCGGGCATCGCGAAGCCGGGCGTCACAGTCCTGGACATCGCTGTCCTGGGCATCGCTGTCCTGGGCGGAACGATCCTGCGCTCCGGGCAGCGGCCGGGTCCGCTCGGGCTTGCGGTGCTTGCCCGGCTTGGCGCCTGAGCGCACGACCGGCAGCGTGGCGGCGTCCCGGCGGGCGCGCCGCAGACCGCGCACCGGGCGGGCCTCGCGGACGCGGCGGAGGGTGGCGGCATGCGCGGTCGGGCCGTGCCACCAGCTGACGTCGGCGTCGGCGGCCGCGTCGGCGGGGGCACCGAAGTGGCGGGCGGGATAGAGGCCGAAGGACGCGGTGCAGAGGTCGTCGGCGGTGCCGGGGCTGGCGGCGGCGAACCAGTGCGCGAGCCGCAGCAGCCCCGGGTCGGGCGACAGGGACCGCTCCTTCGGATCGTCAGACCTGTTGCCGGGAGCCGGGACGGACGGCGCGACGGGAGCGGGGACGGGCGGCGCGGCGGGTACGGCGGGGACGGCGTCGGTGGCCCCCCGCCCCGTTCCGCCCGTGCGCCCGTCCGGCCTGCCGTCCGCCACCCGGGTGGCGGAGGCCGCGTACTCCTGCTGCTCCATGTCGGGGACCAGACTAGACGGTGGCCGGGTCCCCCGTCGGCAGCAGCCAGGCCCCGGGCGGGCATCCCGGCCACGTGGCCGCCCGCCCTCCGCCCACCTTCCGCCTGCCTTCCCCCCTGGCTGCTGGCGACCAGGCGGCGACGCGCCGGGTCCCCCGCCGCAGCCCCACCGCGACCCCATCTGGACGTCATCCACCGCTCCCCATCGGGGTTACGCACCGGTAACCTGGTCTATCGCCGCGCCCACCGGTCACCTAGGGTTCGAGCGCGAGGCCCGTTCCGCCGTCCCGCACCACCCCTCATCCCCCGGAGGTCAGCAGCCGTATGAGCATCAGTACGACCACCCGAGCCGTCCTCGGCGGGCGCCTGCGCTCGACCACCGGTCTGCTGGGCGGCTTCGCGGCCACCTCGGCGGCGCACCTGGGCGCGATCCTCTCCGGTGCCGCAGTGCTCCGCAACGCCACCAAACCCGCCCTGATGCCCCTGCTGGCCGCGCACAGCGTCTCGGCGGCGACGGCGGCGGAGCGTGAGGCACCGAAGCTGCTGGCGCCGGCGCTGCTGCTGAGCGCGGGCGGGGACGTGCTGCTCCAACTGAAGGACGACACGGCGTTCCTGGCCGGAATGGGCTCCTTCGCGGCCGCACACGTCTGCTACGTCACGATGTTCGTGCGGCAGGGGGCGCTCACCGACCGCAAGCGCGCCCTCCTCGTCGCGGCCGCGTACGCGACGGCGTGGGCCGGCATGATCGCGCAGCTCTGGCCGGACCTCGGAGACCTCCAGGTGCCGGTGGCGGGCTACAGCCTGCTGCTCGCCTCGACCGCCGTCACCTCGGCGGGGCTGGGCTGGCGGACCGGCCTCGGCGGGGCGCTGTTCCTGCTCTCGGACACGCTGATCGCCACCCAGCTGGCGAAGTGGCGGGAGCTGCCGGGGCATCAGTTCTGGATCATGGCGACGTACATCCTCGCCCAGTATCTGCTGGCCGACGGCGCCCTGAAGGCCGAGCACTGGCAGGCCTGAGCGTTCGCGGACGCGTCCGCGCCGCCGGCCCAGGGGCGGTCCGGCGGCGCGGCGGGTGCGAGCGGAAGGCGCGCGGAGGGGCCGTCAGGCACCTCGTCTCCGCAGCAGCCAGAAGCCGCCGACACCGCCGGCGACGAGCGCGAGGCCGCCGGCCAGCTCCGCCGGGTTGCCCGCGACCGAGCCGCCGAGGCCGGTGTGGACGGAGCCGTGCGGGGCGACCTGCTGGTTCCCGGCGCCGGACTGGCCGAGCGAGCCGGCCCACTCCCCGGCCGCCTTGCCCCAGTCGCCCAGGCCCTTGTCGGGCCCCTTGTCCGACCCCTTGCCGGAACCCCTGTCAGAACCCCCGTCGGGACCCTTGCCGGGACCGCTGTCAGGGCCCGTCACGTTATGGCCCGGTGCGGCCTGGGACGGACCGCCCGAGGCCGCGCCGTCCCTGGCGATCGCGAGGGGGGCCGTCAGACCGGTCAGCGCCATCGCACCGATCAGGGCGGCGGCGGCCGTACGCATGGGGCGCATGCCGGAACCTCCGGGATTCTCGGGCGCAGCCGGGGACTCCCATGTCCACGTGGTCGAGCAACTGCACCCGGTCACTCACCGACGGTAGGCAGGCTTCCGGCGCCCGGCCACCGCTGGCGTCCGATCGAGCGACAGTCCGTCGCGCAGGGCGACTTCCGTGACTCAGAGGTCGAGGTCGACGACCACCGGGGCGTGGTCCGACGTGCCCTTTCCCTTGCGGGCCTCGCGGTCGACGTAGCTGTCGGTGACGGCGTCGGCGAAGGGCTTGTTGGCGTAGGTGAGGTCGATGCGCATGCCCCGGTTCTTCGGGAAGGCCAGCTGGCGGTAGTCCCAGTAGGTGTAGGGGCGGTCGTACTTGAGCGGGCGGGGCACGACGTCGTGCAGGCCGACCTCGCCGAGGGAATCCAGCGCGGCCCGCTCGGCCGGGGTGACGTGGGTGAGGCCCTCGAAGGCGGCGGCGTCGAAGACGTCCTCGTCGGTGGGGGCGATGTTGAAGTCCCCGAGGACGGCGAAGGGGCGCGGACCGGCGGCGTCCTCCGCGGAGGCCTTGCGCAGGGCCTCCAGCCACTCCAGCTTGTAGCGGTAGTGGGCGTGGCCGACCTCGCGCCCGTTGGGCACGTAGACGGACCAGACCCGGACGGGGCCGCAGGTGGCGGCGATGGCGCGGGGTTCGACGTCGGGCAGCAGGGCGTCGTCGGCGAGGTAGCCGGGCTGGCCGGGCAGGCCGCGCACGACGTCGTCGAGGCCGAGCCGGGAGACGATCGCGACGCCGTTCCACCGGCCGGTGCCGTGGGCCGCCGTCTCGTAGCCGAGTGCGCGGACGTCCTCGTACGGGAAGGCGTCGGCCGCGCACTTGAGCTCCTGGAGGCAGAGCACGTCGGGCTTGGCGCTCTCCAGCCACTCCAGGAGCTTGGGCAGCCGCGCGGTGACGGAGTTGATGTTCCAGGTGGCGATGCGGACGGTCACGGCGGGCGGCCTTCCCGGGTCGTACGGACGGTCGGACGGAGTGGACGCCCCCGGAGGCGAGCCCCGGGGACACCCACCCCGAACATACCGCCCGCCGCCGACAGGCCCGGCCGACGGCGGCCGACAGATGACAGGCAACAGGCAACAGGCAACAGGCAACAGATGACAGATTTCGAAATCTGTCATCTGTCAATGGTCGCCCGTCGGCCGCCGCCCGTCAGCCCGCCGGCCGAACCACCGCGGCCGCGCCGCCGCCGCGCCGCACGGGTTCGGCGGCGGCCACCCAGCGCCCGTCCGGCAGCCGCTCGACACCGGTGGCAGCGCCGATCTCGTCGACCGGGCTGAAGCTGTGCCCGAGCGCCTCCAGCGCCGACCGCTCGGACAGCGCGAGGAAGCCCGGCTCCGCCTGGGTGGCGGCGGCGTTGCGCTGGCTGGCGCGCGGCGCGGCGATGGCCTGCTCCAGGCTCAGGCCGCGGTCGAGGCGGCCGAGGAGCACCTGCAGGGTGGTGGTGATGATGGTCGCCCCGCCGGGGCTGCCGGTGGCGAGCAACGGCGCGCCGTCGCGCAGCACGATGGTGGGCGACATCGAGGAGCGCGGGCGCTTGCCGGGCCCGGGCAGGTTGGGGTCGGGCACCCCGGCCGCGAGCGGGGCGAAGTCGAAGTCGGTCAGCTCGTTGTTGAGCAGGAAGCCGCGCCCGGGGACGGTGATGCCGCTGCCGCCGGTCTGCTCGATGGACAGGGTGTACGCGACGACGTCGCCCCAGCGGTCGGCCACGGTGAGGTGCGTGGTGTTCTGGCCCTCGTACGGCTCGGGGACGGCCTGGCCGCCGTCGGCGCAGGCGGCCGGGTCGTACGGGTCACCGGGGGCCAGCGGGCTGGTCAGGGCGTGGTCGGGGCTGATCAGGCAGGCCCGGGAGGCGGCGTAGTCGGGCGAGAGCAGTTCCTTCGTCGGGACGTCCGAGAAGCGCGCGTCGCCGACCCAGCGGTTGCGGTCGGCGAAGGCCACCCGGGAGGCCTCCAGGAAGTGGTGGTAGTACTGCGTGCTGCTGTAGCCGGAGACGTCGCCGTTCTCGAGGATGCCGAGGGCCTCGCCGACGGTGGTGCCGCCGGAGCTGGACGGGGCGATCGAGTAGACGTCGTAGTCCCGGTAGGCGACGTGGGTGGGGGCCTGGCGGCGGACCCGGTAGGAGGCGAGGTCGACGGTGTCGACCTCGCCGGGGCGGGCGTTGCGGCCGGAGGCGGGGTCGACCGGCGGGTGCTGGAGCGTGTTGACGACGTCCCGGCCGATGTCGCCCTGGTAGAACGCCTTGGTGCCCTCCTTGCCGAGCTGGCGGTAGGTGGCGGCGAGGTCGGGGTTGCGCAGGACGGAGCCGACCTCGGGGAGCTTGCCGCCGGGCAGGAAGAGCTTGGCGGTGGCCGGGAAGTCCTTGAAGCGGCCGTAGTTGTCCCCGGTCATGCCGCGGAAGGTGGCATTGACGACGAAACCGTCGTCGGCGATCCGCTCGGCCGGCTCCAGGTTCTCGGCGAGCGAGCGGGTGCCCCACTGCTTCAGCGCGTCGTCCCAGGTGGCCGCGGTGCCGGGGACGCCGACCGACAGGCCGCTGGTGACGGCGTCGGGGAAGGCGAGCGGCTTGCCGTCCTCCAGGAAGAGCCCGGCACCGGCGGTGCGGCCGGCGATCTCGCGGCCGTCGATGGTGTGCACGCGGCCGGTGGCGTGGTCGTAGTAGACGAAGTACCCGCCCCCGCCGATCCCTGACGAGTAGGGCTCGGTGACGCCGAGGGCCGCGGCGGCGGCGACGGCCGCGTCCACCGCGTTCCCACCCTTGCGCAGCACCTCGATCCCGGCGGCGGTGGCCTCCGCGGACACCGTGGACACGGCCCCGCCCCACCCGACGGCCTCCGGCACCTTCGACGGCGGAGCAGCCGCCCCGGCCGGACCGGCGGCGGACCACACCAGCGCACTCGCGAGCAACAACGGTGGCGCGAGACGGGTCAGAGCCCTCATCCCATTCCTCCTGAGTCGACGTCAACTCCGTTGTTTCACAGGAGGTGTGATCCCGACAACCATGCCGCATCACTACCAGTGGACAGTCTGCATGGCCGACCGGGGCAAGGGGGAGCGACTGACAGCCGACAACTTTCAGATGACAGAAGACGTTATCTGTCATCTGAAACCTGTCGGCTGGAAGTTGTCAGCCGTCCCCCGCCTCCTGCCCCCTACAGCGCACTGCGCTCGACCCGGCGGCGCTTGATCGTGCGGAAGCGGCGGGCGACCTGGCGGGCGAGGTCGGCGGCGCCGACCAGGCCGGCCTCGTTGCCGAGGGCCGCGTGGACGATGGTGGCCTCGGGGCGGAAGCCGCGGCCGGTGAGGGTGCGGCGGAAGGTGTCCCGGGCGGGACCGAGCAGGAGGTCGCCGGCCTCGGAGACGCCACCGCCGATGACGAAGCGCCCCGGGTCGAGGGCGGCGGCCAGGTTGGCGATACCGACGCCCAGCCAGGTGCCGACCTCGTAGAGCAGCTCGGTCGCCGTCGGGTCGCCGGCCTGCGCGGCCTCGGTGACCAGCGGGCCCGTGATGCCCTCGACGGCGCCGCCGGCCCGGGCGAGCAGCGGCTGCACCACCGGCGACTCCTCGGCGACGAGCTCGCGCGCGTCGCGCACCAGCGCGTTGCCGGAGGAGTACTGCTCCCAGCAGCCGCGGTTGCCGCACGGGCAGCGGTGCCCGCCGGGCACCACCTGCATGTGCCCGAACTCGCCCGCGAGCCCGTACTTGCCGCGGTCGACGTAGCCGTCGCGCACGACGGCCCCGCCGATGCCGGTGCCGAGGGTGAGCATCACCATGTGGTCCTCGCCGCGCCCGGCGCCGAAGCGCCACTCGGCCCAGGCCGCCGCGTTGGCATCGTTCTCGACGATCACCGGGAACCGCAGCCGCTCGCTGAGTACCTGCTGGAGGGGCTCGTTGCGCCAGTTGAGGTGGGGCGCGAAGAGCACCCTGGAGCGGTCGGCGTCCACCCAGCCGGCCGCGCCGATGCCGACGGCGTGGACGTCGTGCCGGTCGGCGAGCTCCAGCACCAGCTCGACGATGACGTCCTCGACGACCTTGGGGCTCTTGCTCTTGTGCGGGGTGTCGGTGCGCAGCTTCTCCAGCACCTTGCCCTCGCCGTCCACGACGCCCGCGACGACCTTGGTGCCGCCGATGTCGACGCCGATGGTGGGCAGCCGCAGTATCCCCGCGGGCAGGGCGCGGCGGCGGCGCTCGGCGCGCGGGCCGAGGCCGAGCAGGGTGGGCAGGACGGCCGGCCGGGTGCTGCCTTGGGGGCTGTTCACGGCTGCGGACGCTCCTCACGAGGTGTGGTGGTGTCAGGACGGGCCAGCTCGTGCGAGAGCTCGGCGAGCTCGGAGCCGCCGGCCATCTCGGTGGTGAGCTGTTCGAGGCCGATCTCGTCGCGCGGGTGGCTGCCGGCCGTCCGGCCGCGCTTGAGCAGGGTGAAGTGGTCCCCGACCAGGTGGGCGTGGTGCGGGTTGTGCGTGATCAGGACGACCCCGAGCCCGGCGTCGCGGGCCGCGGTGACGTACTTGAGCACGACGCCCGACTGCTTGACGCCGAGGGCGGCGGTGGGCTCGTCCAGGACGAGCACCTTGGCGCCGAAGTGGACGGCGCGGGCGATGGCCACGCACTGGCGCTGCCCGCCGGACAGGGTTCCGATGGGCCGGTCGACGTCGTGCAGGTCGATGCCCATCCGGGCGAGCGCCCCGCGGGTGGTGGCGCGCATGCCGTCGGCGTCCAGGCGCAGCCCACCCCAGCGGCGCAGCCCGCGCTCGGAGCCGAGGAAGAAGTTGCGCCAGACGGGCATCAGGGGGACGACGGCGAGGTCCTGGTAGACGGTGGCGATGCCGCGGTCGAGGGCCTGGCGCGGGGAGTCGAACCGGACCTCCTCGCCGCCGACGGTGTAGACGCCCTCGTCGTGCCGGTGCAGCCCCGCGATGATCTTGATCAGGGTGGACTTGCCGGCGCCGTTGTCGCCGAGCACGCAGCTGATCTCGCCGGCCCGCAGGGTCAGTGAGACGTCCTGCAGGGCGCGGACGGTGCCGTAGCTCTTGCCGACGGACTCAAGGGAGAGGAGCTCGCCCCTGGAAGGAAGGTCGGTGCTCATCGCGGCCCCCGCTCGGCCCGGCGCTTGACGAAGGCGTTCAGCAGGGCGGCGAGCAGCAGCATCGCGCCGAGGAAGAACTTGAACCAGTCCGGGTTCCACTGGGCGTACACGATGCCCTTGCTGGCCATGCCGAAGATCAGCGCGCCGAGCGCGGAGCCGGCCACCGAGCCGTAGCCGCCGGTGATCAGGCAGCCGCCGATGACGGCCGCGACGATGTAGATCAGCTCGTTGCCGACGCCCTCGCCGGACTGGACGGTGTCGAAGGAGAACAGCAGGTGCTGGCCGAGCACCCAGGCGCCGAAGCCGACGCCGAGGTAGAGCACGGTCTTGGTCCGGGCGACGGGCACGCCGACCGCGCGGGCCGCGGCGGCGTCGCCGCCGACGGCGAAGATCCAGTTGCCGAAGCGGGTGCGCAGCAGCACCCAGGTGCCGACGGCGAGCATGCCGAGCCACCACCACACGGTGGCCTTGACGGTCAGCCCGCCGACGGTGACCTCGGAGGCGAACAGCCAGCGGCAGGAGGCGAAGCCCTGCATGTCGGAGATCGGCTTGGTCGACACCGTGCCGGAGACGAGCTTGGTGACGCCGAGGTCGGCGCCGGTCAGCATCAGGAACGTGCCCAGCGTGACGATGAAGCTGGGCAGTTTGGTGCGGCCGAGCATCCAGCCGTTGAACCAGCCGATCGCGAGCGCGACGGCGAGCGAGACGACGACGCCGACCCAGGTGACGGCGGTGAACTGGTAGGAGACCATCGACGAGGTCAGCGCGGCGGTGGTGACCAGCACCCCGGCCGAGAGGTCGAACTCGCCGCCGATCATCAGCAGCGAGACCGGCACCGCCATGATCCCGATGGTGGACGCGGCGTAGAGCACGGTGCCCAGCGAGGAGACCCGTAGGAAGGGTTCGGCGACGGCCGCGAAGACCAGGAAGACGGCGGCGGCGGCGATCAGCGCGCCGAGCTCGGGGCGGGCGAGGAGGCGTCGCAGGGCCGCCGGACGGTCCTGGAGGAGCAGGTCCGGGGTGCTCGACGGGATGCTCAACGGGTCCCCCTCGCGACGTACTCGGCGAGGGCGTCCGCGTTGTCCTTGGTGAGGATCTGCGGGCCGGTCGCCACGGGCTTGCCGCCGCCGAGCATGTCGAGGTTGGAGCGGTGGAGCCAGAGCAGGTCGACGCCCTCGTAGCCCTGGAGGTAGGGCTGCTGGTCGACGGCGAAGCCGACGCTGCCGGACTTCAGCCCGGCGACGACCTGCGTGCCCAGGTCGAAGGTGTCGAGCTCGACCTGGCGGTGGGCGTCCTGGACGGCCTGCAGGCCGGTGGCGGCCATCGGGCCGGAGAGGGTGAGCACGGTGTCGATGGCCGGGTCCGCCTGGAGCTTGGCCGAGATCGCGGCCCGGGCGTCGGGCATGTTGACGCCGTCCACGTAGAGCACCTGGAAGGAGGCGCCGGCCGGTCCGGAGCCGGACTGGGCGCCGGAGCAGCGCTGCTCCTGGCCGACGTTGCCCTGCTCGTGGATGACGCACAGGACGGATCGGCGGCCGCGGGAGGCCAGCTCGGCGCCGGCGGCCTGGCCGGCGGTGGTCTCGTCCTGGCCGACGTGGGTGAGCGCGCCGAACTTCGCGGAGTACTCCTGGCCGGAGTTGACGGTGATCACGGGGATGCCGGCGGCCTTGGCCTTGGCGAGGACGCCGGCCATGGCGTCGCCCTTGGCGAGGGTGACGAGCAGGCCGTCGACCTTCTGGTCGATGGCGGCCTGGACGAGCTGGACCTGGTTCTGGGTCTGCGCGTCGTTGGAGTACAGGAAGGTGATGTTGTCCTTGGCGGCGGCCTGCTCGGCGCCCTTGCGCACGCTGTCCCAGAAGGCGTCGCCGGCTCCGGCGTGGGTCACCATGGCGACCTTCCAGCGCGGGGTGGTGACGGCGCTGGTGCCGGCGGCCGCGGCGTTGGCGCGGGCCTCCTCGGCGCGTCTGCCTCCGGTACTGCTGCAGCCGGCCACGGCGACCGCGACCGCGAGGGCGGCGAGGGCGGCGAGGGCGGGCCGGTACCGGCCGGACGGGCGAAAGCGGGTTGTGCTCATCCCATGATTCTCTCCGCACCCGTCGCGCGGGCTCGCACCGCCTCGCCCGACGGCGCGGGCCGCGCGGACGGTAAGGTGCCCCGGGGGACCTTCCTGAGCGTTGGCTGGACACCTCGTCCGGGGGACGGCCGTCCGGGTGGCACACTAGGCGCCGACCCGAAAGAGGAGCATCACAGGAACGTGATGTTCCTCTCAGGTTCCGCACAGATTCGGACGGCAACCGATCCACGGTTCACCGCCGTCCAAGGCCATGGAGTGCGTTCGGGCGAGTGGGGCCCGGGCGGCTTGCGATCCGGATAACGAGAACTGATGCAACTGACAGGTACGCCCTTCTTCATCCTCACGGTCGTCCTCGTGCCGGTGTCGATCGTGGTCGCACTGTTCTTCTGGGGCAAGGTGCGCGGGCCCGAACCGGTCAGGATCCTGTCGCGGCTGGTCATGATCGTTTTCTGTCAGATCACGGCCGTCCTGATGGTCTTCGTGATGGTGAACAACGCGAACCTGATCTACGGCAGCTGGGACGACCTGCTCGGCACCGGCGACCACGTCCGCGCGGTGCCCACCGTGGCCAAGGAGGACCCGGCGGGCGCGGCCAGGCCGGGCAGCGCGGACGGCAAGGCCCCGGCCAAGGTCCTCCAGCAGTTCGGCGGCGTGAACGACCCGGCGGTGCCCGGCGACGTCCAGAAGACCGAGCTCAAGGGCCAGGTGTCCGGTGTCGACGGCGAGGTGCTGGTCTGGACGCCGCCGCAGTACAACGACCCGGCGTACAAGGACAAGAAGTTCCCGGTCGTCGAGCTGATCCCGGGCTACCCGGGCTCGTCCTCCACCTGGTACGGCACCCTCAAGGTCTCCGAGCAGCTGAAGCCGCTCATGCAGCAGGGCAAGGTCGCCCCGTTCATCCTGGTCTCGCCGCGCACCCTGCTGCTCGGCAACCACCAGGACGCCGGCTGCACCGACATCCCCGGCAAGGTCAACGCCGACGCGTGGGTCACCCGGGACGTGCCGCAGATGGTCCTGGACAACTTCCGCGCCGACCCCTCCCCCGAGCGCTGGGCGATCGCCGGCTACTCGGCCGGCGCGCACTGCGCCGCCAAGCTCTCGCTGGCCCACCCGAACCGCTACCGCGTCGGCATCAGCCTCTCCGGCTACAACGACCCGGCCCAGGAGTCGGACTCCCTGGTCGGCAAGGACGCGAAGCTGCGCGATGCCAACAACCCGGTCAGCATCCTGAAGACCGCCCAGAACCCGCCGAAGGTCTCGCTGTTCATCAGCGGTGCCAAGGGCGACGGCTACGAGGACGCCCAGGCGCTGGCCGCCGCGGCCAAGGCCCCGACCACCGTCCAGGTGCAGGAGACCACCGGCCCGCACACCACCGACCTGTGGAAGCGGATGGTGCCGAACGTCTTCGAGTGGCTGACCGGGATCATCCCGGCGCAGTAGCCGCCCGTACGCCGACCGCCCGTACACCGCAGGGGCCCGCCGCGAGCATGCGCGGCGGGCCCTTTCGCACGTCGACCGGACGTGCCGTCAGGCCAGTTCGAGGGCCAGGTAGAAGTCCACCCGGTCCTCCAGGCGCGAGAGGTCCCGGCCCGTCAGCTCCTCGATGCGGCCGATCCGGTAGCGCAGCGTGTTGACGTGGACGTGCAGCTGCGCGGCGCAGCGCGTCCACGAGCCGTCGGAGCGCAGGAACGCCTCCAGGGTGCGCACCAGGTCCGCCTGGTGCTCGATGTCGTAGCCGATCACCTTGTCCAGCAGGCGGCTGCGGAACGCGCGGCGCACCTCGTCGGGGACGGCGGCCAGCAGGAGCACGTGCGAGGCGAGCTCCTCGGGGCCGGCCACGCAGACCCGGCCGACCCGGGCGGCGGCGATCCGGCGGGCGTGCCGGGCCTCCTCCAGGGCGCCGCGCAGGCCGCCGGCCTCGGAGGCGGGGGCGGAGACGCCGAGGGTGATGCGGCCCTCCGAGCCGAGGCCGGCCTCCAGCGGGGCGAGCAGCCCGCGCAGGGTGTCGGCGGGCACGGCGGTCTCCAGCGCGGGCATCACGACGACCGCGCCGGTGCCGGCCCCGGCGACCAGCGCGCGGTCGGTGGTGCCGCCGAGCGCCTCCTCCAGGACGGCCCGCACCGCGCCCTCGGGCAGGCCGGTGCCGTCGGCGCTGAGCACCAGCCAGGAGCCCTCCGGGGCCTGCTGCTTGGGCTCGGCGCTCTCGTAGCGGGCGGCCATCGCCGAGGAGGCGTAGAGGGTGCGGCTGATCTCGGCCGGGTCGGCGTCGCGGCGCAGCCGGTCCAGCAGTTCGTCGGCGAGGCGCCGGCGCAGCCGGCGGCCCTCGTCGCGGCGCTGGCGCTCGGCGGCGACGAGGCGGGCGAGGTTCTCGGCGAGTTGCTGGCGCTTGGTGGTCCACTCGGTGACGTCGCCGGCCACGACGAGCACCCAGTCGGCGAGCGGCGCCTCGTGCTCGGCATCCGCGCCGGCCGGGGCGGGCAGCAGCGAGTAGGAGCCGGAGGCGAGGCGGGCCCGGTGCGGGGGGCGGCGGCGCTGGCGCTGGGCGGCGAGGTGGGCGCGCACCAGCTGGTCGCGGTCCTCGGCGGGCAGGCGCTCGGCGGGCCCGGCGATCACGGCGCCGGTCGGGGTGAGCACCCAGCAGTCGAGGTCGAGGTCCCCGCCGAGCAGGTCCAGGACGGCGTCGAGACCGCCGCCGCCGGCCGCCGAGACGAGCAGCCGGTGCCGGTCGACCAGGGCGGCGAGGTCGGCTGCGCGGTCGGCGGAGACCTGGCGGCCGACGAACTCGGTGACCGTCCCGAAGGCGATGTCGTCGGGGACGGCCAGCAGCGGCATCCGGTGCCGGCGGCACGCCTCGACGAGGTCCTCGGGCACCGGGCCGACCTCGGCCTCGCCGGCCGCGAGGGCGACGGCGCCGCCGGCCGCGATGGTGCGCACGAAGCGCTCGGAGTCGGCCGGGCCGGTGCGCCACAGCATGCCGGTGAGCACCAGCTCACCGCCGTGCAGGTAGCGGCCGGGGTCGTGCAGGTCCGTGGTCATGACACCGCTGACCTGCCGGTCCAGCTCCTCCTCGGCCGCGAGCAGGCGCAGTCGCGGGGCGCCGGGGGCGAGCAGGTCACGGACACGCATCCGCGGACTCCTAACGGGCTGGTCTGGTGGGGGTGGGGGGCTCGGGCGAGCTGTCGGGGGTGACAGTGTGCCCGAACATCCGTGCTTGGCGTTACGTCCGTCCGGGCGAGCGGGTCACGGGCCCGTAGCTCCCGAATCACGGCCGGATTACGGTCATAGGTAACGCCTGGTGAACAGCTGGACTGCGGCGTTGTCCTCCTTAGAGGAACGTACAGGATGCCGGCCGGGACCACAGCCGGGGCTTCATGCCATCGGTGACTGCCAGTGGGCCCGGTCACAGCGGTTCACTGGCCCCACGCCGCCGGACACAGCCCGGTGACCGGGATCCGACGCCGAGGCGACGACACGGTGGGCAAGGTCCCGGACACCGGGTTCCGGGCACCCAGCCCCACCCGTCCGGCCGGCGACGACTTGAGGAGACACCCGCATGGAGTTCCTTCGGCCCGCTACCTGGGACGAGGCACTCGCGGCGAAGGCCGAGTACCCGACCGCGCTGCCCATCTCGGGCGGCACGGACGTCATGGTCGAGATGAACTTCGACGTGCACCGGCCATCCGCGATTCTCGACCTGAACCGCATCACCGAGCTCACCGACTGGTCCAACGACGGCAGCGTCGTGCGGCTCGGCGCCTCGGTCCCCTACGCCCGGATCATCGACGAGCTGTCCGGACCGCTGCCGGGCCTCGCGCTCGCCGCGCACACCGTCGGCTCGCCGCAGATCCGCAACCGCGGCGGCGTCGGCGGCAACCTCGGCGGCGCCTCCCCGGCCGGCGACGCGCACCCGGCGCTGCTCGCGGCCGGCCGGGACGTGTTCGTCGAGGCGGCCTCGGTGCGCGGGACCCGGATGATCCCGATCGACGAGTTCTACGTCGGCGTGAAGCGCAACAGCCTGGCGGCCGACGAGCTCATCCGGGCCGTGCACATCCCGGTCGCGGACGGCCCCCAGCAGTTCTCGAAGATCGGCACCCGCAACGCGATGGTGATCGCGGTGTGCGCCTTCGGCTTCGCCCTCCACCCCAGGAACGGCACCGTCGGCACCGGCATCGGCTCGGCCGCCCCCACCCCGCGCCGCGCCGTCGAGGCCGAGGAGTACCTGCGGGGCGTGCTCGCCGAGCGCGGGCTCTGGGAGTCCGGCGACCTGCTGGGCGCCGAGGTGATCCAGCAGTTCGGCGAGCTGGTGAAGGCCGCGGCCTCGCCGATCGACGACGTGCGCGGCACCGCCGACTACCGGCGCCACTCGCTGGCCGTCATGGCCCGCCGCACCCTCACGTGGTGCTGGAACGACTACGGCAAGCAGATCAGGAGCGCGGCATGAGGGTCACTTTCACCGCCAACGGCAAGCCGGTCGAGGCCGACGACGTGTGGGAGGGCGAGAGCCTCCTGTACGTGCTGCGCGAGCGGGTCGGCCTCCCGGGTTCCAAGAACGCCTGCGAGCAGGGCGAGTGCGGCTCCTGCACGGTCTACCTGGACGGCGTGCCGGTCTGCTCCTGTCTGGTCGCCGCCGGCCAGGTGCAGGACCGCGAGGTGCGCACGGTCGAGGGCCTCGCCGAGGAGGACGGCGAACTCGGCCTCGTCCAGCAGGCGTTCATCGACGCCGGCGCCGTCCAGTGCGGCTTCTGCACCCCCGGGCTGCTGGTGCAGACCGACGCCCTGCTGGAGCGCGACGCGCAGCCCAGCGACAACGACATCCGCGAGGCGCTGTCGGGTAACCTGTGCCGCTGCACCGGCTACGAGAAGATCATGGACGCGGTGCGGCTGGCGTCCGCCCGCAAGTGCGCCGGGAAGGCCGGGTCGTCGAAATGAGCGAGCGAAGCGAGCGAATCACGCAAGGGCGCGCATCGTGCGAAGCGCCCGCCGAGCGCAGCGAGGTGGACGCATGAGCACTCGTACCATCCGGGGGCAGAAGAACCTCCAGAACATCAACCAGGCGTCCAAGGACGGCATCGGCGGCTCGCCGCTGCGCCCGGACGGCAACCTGAAGGTCAAGGGCGAGTTCGCGTACTCCTCCGACCTGTGGCACGAGGACATGCTCTGGGGTATGGCGCTGCGCTCGCCGCACCCCCGCGCGAACATCCTCGAGCTGGACATCTCCGAGGCGCTCAAGGTGCCCGGCGTCTACGCGGTGCTGACCCACGAGGACATCCCCGGCTCCAAGTACTACGGCCTGGAGATCCAGGACCAGCCGGTCCTCGCGATCGACAAGATCCGCTACCACGGCGAGGCGATCGCGCTGGTCGCGGCCGACCACCCGGAGACGGCCCGCCGCGCGGTGAAGAAGATCAAGGTCGAGTACGAGGTGCTCACCCCGATCGTCACCGAGGAGCAGTGCCTGGACCCGCAGACGTACGGGTACGTGCACGAGCCGCACGAGTACAAGTCGCACGCGTACGGCAACATCTGCCACGAGCAGAGGCTGGTCTCCGGCCTCGGCGTGACCGACGAGGTGCGGGCGATGGCGGACGTCATCGTCAGCGGCGACTACGAGGTCGGCATGCAGGACCAGGCCTTCCTCGGCCCCGAGTCCGGCCTCGCGGTGCCCGCCGAGGACGGCGGCATCGACCTCTACATCGCCACCCAGTGGCTGCACGTGGACCGCGAGCAGATGGCCCCGGTGCTCGACCTGCCCGAGGAGAAGGTCCGGCTCACCCTGGCCGGTGTCGGCGGCGCCTTCGGCGGCCGCGAGGACATCTCGATGCAGATCCACGCGTGCCTGCTGGCCCAGCACACCGGAAAGCCCGTCAAGATCGTCTACTCCCGCGACGAGTCCTTCTTCGGCCACGTGCACCGCCACCCGGCGAAGATGCACTACGAGCACGGCGCCACCCGCGACGGCAAGCTCGTCTTCGCGGACTGCCGGATCGTGCTGGACGGCGGCGCCTACGCCTCCGCCTCCCCGGCCGTCGTCGGCAACGCGGCCTCGCTCGGCCACGGCCCGTACGTGATCCCGAACGTCGGGATGCACGCCATCGCGCTCTACAGCAACAACCCGTCCTGCGGCGCGATGCGCGGCTTCGGCGCCGTGCAGGCCGCGTTCGGCTACGAGACGCAGATGGACAAGCTCGCCGCCGCGCTCGGCATGGACCCGGTCGAGCTGCGCCGGCTCAACGCGATGTCCGAGGGCGACTTCATGCCCACCGGCCAGCAGATCGACTCCCCGGCCCCGGTCGCCGAACTGCTGAAGCGCGTCAAGGACATGCCGCTGCCGCCGCCGCTGGACACCGAGCACCTGGACGTGCGCCAGCTGCCCGGCGCGCTGTCCAACACCTCGCACGGCGAGGGCATCGTGCGCGGCGTCGGCTACTCGGTCGGCATCAAGAACGTCGGCTTCTCCGAAGGCTTCGACGACTACTCCACCGCCCGGGTGCGCCTGGAGGTGATCGGCGGCGAGCCGGTCGCCATGGTGCACACCGCGATGGCGGAGGTCGGCCAGGGCGGCGTCACCGTGCACGCCCAGATCGCCCGCACCGAGCTCGGCGTCGAGCAGGTCACCATCCACCCGGCCAACACCGAGGTGGGGTCGGCCGGTTCGACCTCCGCGTCGCGCCAGACCTACATGACCGGCGGCGCCGTCAAGCTCGCCGCCGAGGCCGTCAAGCGGGCGCTGATCGACAAGGGCCGCCGCCGCTACGGCTGGACCCACGGCGACCTCACGCTCGTCGGCGGCAAGGTCGTCTCCGAGAGCGCCGGCCCCCTGGTCCCCATGGTCGACCTGCTCGGCGACGAGGCCATCGACCTCACCCGCGAGCACCACCACCGCCCGACCCAGCCGTTCGACAAGGAGACCGGACAGGGCTTCGGCCACGTCCAGTACACCTTCTGCGCCAACCGCGCGGTCGTCGACGTCGACGTCGAGCTCGGTCTGGTCAAGGTGGTCGAACTGACCGCCGTCCAGGACGTCGGCAAGGCGCTCAACCCGCTCTCCGTCGTCGGCCAGATCCAGGGCGGCTGCACCCAGGCGCTCGGCCTCGCCGTGATGGAGGAGATCATCGTCCGGGACGGGAAGGTTCGCAACGCCTCCTTCACGGACTACCTCATCCCCACCATCCTCGACACCCCGCCGATCCCGGTCGAGATCCTCGAACTGCCCGACCCGCACGCCCCGTACGGGCTGCGCGGCGTCGGCGAGGCCCCGACCGTCTCGGCGACGCCGTCGATCGTGGCCGCCATCCGCAACGCCACCGGTCTGGCGCTCAACCGGATCCCCGTCCGGCCCGAGCACCTGACGACCGAACAGCCCGGCTGATCGCGGGAATCCACCGGACCTCTCCGGGGCGGCGACCGTCTTCCCCGCCGCCCCGGGGCAGCACCACCCCCCACCTCGCAGTCGAGGCACCCGCCATGCACCAGCCGCCGATACGCGAACGCACCATCCCGCTGCCTCTCCCACGCCGGGGTTCTGCAGCGGTGCGCACCACCTACGCACCGCCGGCACAGCCACAGAGTGCGCCCAGTGAGTCGATCAGTCCCCCTGCGCCGGATTCGTTGCCTGGCAGCCAGGTCGGCTCGCCCACCCCAACCCCCTTTGACACTTGGGAGTGGACATGACCCGGATCCCCACGGAGCCCGGCACCACCGAAGACAGACCCACCGAGGACAGACCCACCGAGCACAGACCCACCGAGCACAGACCCACCGAGGACGACGCCCCCACGACGGCCTCGGCAGCACGGCCGAACAGTGCCCTCGACGCGTACTTCAAGATCTCGGCCCGGGGATCGACGCTCGCCAACGAACTACGCGGTGGCCTCACCACCTTCATGGCGATGGCGTACATCATCCTGCTCAACCCGCTCATCCTCAGCGGCGCGGACGTCACCGGCGTGAAGCTCGACCACGCCGCGCTGACCACCGCCACCGCCCTCGCGGCCGCCGTCACCACGATCCTCATGGGCGTGGTCGGCAACGTGCCGCTCGCCCTCGCCGCCGGCCTCTCGGTCTCCGGCGCGGTGTCCGCCCTGGTCGTCCCGCACACCACGTGGCCGCAGGCCATGGGCCTGTGCGTGATCTACGGCCTGCTGATCGTCCTGCTGGTCGTCTCCGGGCTGCGCGAGAAGATCATGAACGGCATCCCGCTGCCGCTCAAGCACGCGATCACCATCGGCATCGGCCTGTTCGTCACCGTCATCGGCTTCCACAAGGCCGGCTTCGTCCACACCGGCGGCCCCACCCCGCTGTCGCTCGGCCCCTTCGGCGAACTCTCCGGCTGGCCCGTCCTGGTCTTCTGCCTCACCCTGCTCACGATCTTCGTGCTGATGGCGCGCGGCGTGCGCGGCGCGATCCTGATCGGCATCGCCGGCGGCACCGTGGTCGCGGTGGTCGTCAACCGGCTCGCCCACGTACCGGCCAAGGCCTGGCAGAACTCCGTCCCGGTCTGGCCCGGCAGCCCGGTCGCCGCACCCGACTTCGGCCTCTTCGGCCACGTCGACCTGTTCGGCGCCTTCGGCGGCAGGGGCATGGGCGCGATCAGCGCCTCCGTCGCGGTGTTCACCCTCGTCCTCGCCGGCTTCTTCGACGCGATGGCCACCATCATCGGCGTCGGCACCGAGGCGGGCCTGGCCGACGGGCAGGGCCGGATGCCGGGCCTGTCCAAGGCGCTGTTCATCGACGGCGCGGGCGGCGCGGTCGGCGGCCTGGCCGGCGCCTCCGGCCAGACGGTCTTCGTCGAGTCCGCCACCGGCGTCGGCGACGGCGCCCGCACCGGCCTCGCCTCCGCCGTCACCGGCGGCATGTTCGCCCTGATGCTGTTCTTCTCCCCGCTCGCCGGCATCGTCCCGGTCGAGGTCGCCTCCGCCGCCCTCGTCGTCATCGGCTCGATGATGCTGAGCCAGGCCCGGCACATCGACTGGTCCGACCGCGAGGTCGCCGTCCCGGCCTTCCTCACCTGCGTGCTGATGCCGTTCACCTACAGCATCACCGCGGGCGTCGCCGCCGGCGTCATCTCGTACACGGTCATCAAGGCCGGGCAGGGCAAGTGGCGCGAGCCCGGTGTGCTGATGTGGATCCTGACCGCCGTGTTCGTGGCCTATTTCGCGCTCTCGCCGATCAAGTCCTGGCTGGGCGTGCACTAGCCCGGTCCTGCCGCACCAGCGCCGCCGTACGGGACCGCCTCCCGTACGGCGGCGTCCCCCGCTACTGTCGAAACCGTGTAAGGAGCCACCCGACATGCAGGACATCGCCGAGCAGCTGCACGCCTGGCACGCGTCCGGGCGCTCCTTCGCCGTGGCCACCGTCGTCGGCGTCAGCGGCAGCGCGCCCCGCGACCCCGGGGCGGCCCTCGCCGTCGACGCGGCCGGCGAGGCGGTCGGCAGCGTCTCCGGCGGCTGCGTCGAGGGCGCGGTGTACGAGCTGTGCCAGGCCGCCATCGAAAGCGGCGAGCCCGTCCTGGAGCGCTTCGGCTACAGCGACGAGGACGCCTTCGCGGTCGGCCTGACCTGCGGCGGGGTCCTCGACGTCCTCGTCCAGCCGGTCGTGCCCGGGGCGGACGCCGGACTCGACGCGGGCATCGCGCACATCGCCGCCGGCACGCCCGTGGCGCTCGCCCGGGTCATCGCCGGGCCGGGCGGGCTGGTCGGGGCGACGATGGCCGTCACGGCGGACGGGCACACCGGGGCGCTGTCGCCCGCGCCTTCCACCGTGGGCGGACTGCAGCGGGCCGTCGTCGCCGAGGCGCGCGCCATGCTCGACGCCGGGCGCACCGGGCGGATCGTCCTCGGCCTCGACGGGCGCCCCTGCGACGAACACGACCAGGGCACCGTCACCTGCTTCGTCGAGTCCTACGTGCCCGCGCCGCGGATGATCGTCTTCGGCGCCATCGACTTCGCCGCCGCCGTCGTGCGGATCGGCAGGTTCCTCGGCTACCACGTCACCGTCTGCGACGCCCGGCCCGTCTTCGCCACCGCCCGCCGCTTCCCCGACGCCGACGAGGTCGTCGTCGACTGGCCGCACCGCTACCTCGACTCCCAGCTCGGCCGGATCGACGGGCGCACCGTGCTGTGCGTCCTCACCCACGACGCCAAGTTCGACATCCCGCTGCTGGAGCGCGCCCTGCGCCTGCCCGTCGGCTACGTCGGCGCCATGGGCTCCCGCCGCACCCACCACGACCGCAACGCCCGGCTGCGCGAGGCCGGCCTCACCGACGCCGAGATCGCCCGGCTGCGCTCCCCCATCGGCCTCGACCTCGGCGCCCGCACCCCCGAGGAGACGGCCGTCTCGGTCGCCGCCGAGATCATCGCCCACCGGCGCGGCGGCAGCTGCCTGCCGCTCAGCGCCGTCGACGGACCGATCCACCACGACGTGGCGGCGGTGGAGCCGGACGGTGGCAAGGCACCGCACACGCACGCGGCGTGATCGGCTACGGTCCGTACGTGCGCGCTGCGACCGCGCCGTGCAGACGTCCATCCGCGACCTCACCGATGCCGTCAGCGTTGCGCCGGCCGCCGAGTACCGCACCGATGCGGTCCTCACGCTCGACCAGCGCGACTTCCGTGCCATCCGGCCACTGCCCGGTGCACAAGTCTTTCCGGGTCCTTCCGTTCGACCTGTGACGCCGCCTCTCAGGTCACGTTGAGGCGGGCCGCCAGGCGCAGGAGGGCGGGGCTGATGCGGCCGAGGAGGCGGGCGGCCTTGGCTTCGGGGGTGACGGGGACGACGGGCCTCCCGGTGCGGACGGCGTGGAGGATGGCGGTGGCCACCTTCTCCGGCGGGAAGCCGCGGCGGGCGTAGAGCCTGGCGGCGCGGGCCTGCTTGGCGGCCTGCTCGGCGGGGGTGGTGGCGGAGAACGTCGAGGCGCGGGTGATGTTGGTGTTCACGATGCCGGGGCAGATCGTGGAGACACCGATGCCGTGCGACGCGAGCTCGGCGCGCAGGCAGTCGGAGAGCATGAACACCGCGGCCTTGCTGGTCGCGTACGCGGTGAGTGCCTTGGACGGCAGGTAGGCGGCGGCCGAGGAGACGTTGACGATGTGGCCGCCCTCGCCGCGGTCGGCCATCAGCGCGGCGAAGGCGCGGCAACCGTGGATGACGCCCCACAGGTTGACGTCCAGGACGCGCTGCCACTCCTTCTCGGTGGTCTGCAGGAACGTGCCGCAGTGGCCGATGCCCGCGTTGTTGACCACGACGTCGGGCACGCCGTGCTCGGCGGCGACGGCCTGCGCGAAGGCGTCCACCGCGGCGCCGTCCGCGACGTCGACCCGGTAGGCGTGGGCCTGCGGGCCGATCAGGGAGGCGAGTTCGGCGGTGCGCCCGGCCGCGGCGAGGTCGAGGTCGCACACGACCACCCGGGCGCCGTCCTCGGCGAAGGCGAGCGCGGTGGCCCGGCCGATGCCGCTGCCGCCGCCGGTGACGACGACCAGGCGGCCGTCGCCCTTCCTCTCTCCGGCGGCCCCCTCTTCGATCCTGGTGGTGAACTCGCGGACCATGCCGGCCACGTGTGCTCCCTTCTCCAGCAGCGCCGACCAGTGGCCCGCCCGCAGGGTCCGTCGGGTGAGGTTCGGGGCCCAGCGCTCCAGGCCCTCGGAGAGGTAGGTGCCGACGTACCGGTCCCGGGTGAGGGTCACCAGCTGGACCGGAACCTCGGTCGGCCGCTCGCGCGGACGGCCCAGCGCGGGGCGGAAGTTGGCCCGGTACAGCTCGATGCCGTGGACCGCGTCCCGGCGCAGGCCCGGCTGCGGGTGACCGGGCCGCGGGGTGACCTGCTCCAGGTCGCGCAGCACCCGCGGCCACGCGCGGGCGAGGCCGAGACGCCACACACCCGGGGCGACGAACGGCAGGTGGAACGCGGTGATGTACCAGGAGTGCAGGCCCTGGTGGAGCAGCTGCCCGAGGTGGCGCGGGGTCGGGCGGCGCAGCCGGTGGCGCAGCCAGTACCCCATGTGGTCGAGGCAGGGCCCGGAGATGGTCGTGTAGGAGGCGATCCGGCGCTCGGCTCCGGGCGAGGTGACGGCCTCCCAGGACTGGATCGAGCCCCAGTCGTGCGCGACGACGTGCACCGGGCGTTCGGGACTGACGGCGCCGGCGACCGCGAACAGGTCGTCGGCGAGCTGCTCCAGGCGGTAGCCGTCCCGGGTGGCGGGGACACCGGAGCGGCCGGCGCCGCGGACGTCGTAGCGGACCACGTGGTGGTCGCCGGCGAGGTCCTCGGCGACGTCGTCCCAGACGGCGTGGGTGTCGGGGTAGCCGTGCACGAGGAGGACGGTGGGGGCGTCCGGGTCGCCCTGCTCGTAGACGGCGAGCGGCAGGCCGCCGGAGTGGACGGTCCGGCGGCGGATCGGGGGCGTCGTCGGGCTCGCGGTCATCGGGTGGCCTCCAGGGTGGTGGGCTCGGACGCCCAGCGGCGGACGTGCGGCAGGTCGTCGTCGAGCCAGTAGGCTTCGTCCTCGGTGACGACCAGCAGCTCCTCGAACTTGATCCCCACCCCGCGGAAGGCGATGTGCGGCTCCACCGCCCACAGCCCCGGGGTCGGCGCGTGCCGGGACGCGCGTCCGTCCGCCCACAGCGGCGAACGGCCGTGCAGGCGCTCGGAGACGAGCTCGCGGCCGAGGGTCTGCAGGGTGCGCACGCCGAAGCCGAAGAGGGTGACCCCGGCCGGGCCGCGGACGGTGGTCCGGGTGACCTGGTGGCCGATCACCCGGCCCGGGTAGACGCGGTGGCGGTTGTCGTAGCCGTGCTCGGCGAGCTGCGCGTCCACGGCCGCGTACACCTCGCTCAGCGGGCGGCGGGCGCGCACCTGCGCCAGGATCAGCTCCCGGTAGACCCGCAGATCGGCGGCGAGGCGGTCCCAGACCGGGTTCTCCCCGACCTTGCCGCCGTAGCCGATGTCCGCGGTGTAGCCGTCGACGACCGGCGCGCAGTCGAGGACGTACGGCATGCCCTCCTCCAGGCGGCGGCTGCCCGCGAAGAACTGGAGCGGGGTGCGGAAGTGCCGGAACGCCGTCCGGTCGCCGAACCACGCGAACGGGACGTGGAAGAAGTCCTGCACCCCGGCCGCCACCAGGCGCCGGCGCAGCTCGGCGGTGGCCTGCCGCTCGGTGACGCCCGGCTCGATCCAGGCGGCGACCTCCTCGGCGCAGTCGTAGGCGAGCTGCTGCGTCTCGCGGAAGCGGGCGAGGTCGCGCTCGTCGTACGGGAAGGGCGGGGTCGTTCGCGCCGGCGGGGGCATCGGGGGCTCCTTCTGCAGGTCGGGTTGGGGCGTGTCTTGCGGCTCAGGCCGGGGTCCGCGGCGTCGGGGGGCGTGCGTCGCAAGGCGGAGGATGGGGGCACCTCCCGGCCGTGAGGCTGGGGGATGCCGACGGCCGACGCAGCGAGGTGCGTGCCCCGGCGTCGCGGACCCGGCCTGAGCCGAAGGACACGCCCTACAGGTCCAGGACCAGGGTCTCGCCGTCGGCGGCCCGGGAGACGCAGGGCAGCAGGGCGCCCGCGGCGCGCTGCTCGGCGGTGAGTCGGCGGTCCCGGTGATCGGGGCCCCCGGCCAGCACGCGGACCTCGCAGGTGCCGCAGAAACCCTGGTGGCAGGAGTACGGGAGGTCCGGGCGGGCCTCGCGCAGCACGTCCAGGGCGGACCGGTCGGCGGGCACGTCGAGGGTCGGGCCGTCCGCGCCGAGACGCACCGCGAAGGGCTCGCCGTCGGTGATCGGGGCGGCGCCGAACCGCTCGAAGTGCAGGGCCCCGGCCGGGGATCCGTCCAGCGCCCGCTGGACGGCGGCGAGCATCGGAGCCGGGCCGCAGCAGTAGACGGCGGTGCCGCGCGGGGCGTGCGCGAGCAGCTCGGCGCCGGTCGGCACGCCGCCGTGCCCGTCGTCGGTGCGCAGCACGACCCGGCGGGGGTCGAGGGCGCGCAGCTCGTCCGTGTACGGGAGGGTGGCGGCGCTGCGGCCGACGTGGACGAGACGCCAGTCGAGGCCGTGGCGCTGCGCCTCGCGGGCCATGGGGAGGAGGGGGGTGATGCCGATGCCGCCGGCGAGGAGGAGGACGGTGGGCTCGGCGCAGAACGCGAAGCCGTTGCGTGGGTGGCGGGCGGTGAGGCGGGTGCCGCGGTGGAGGGTGTCGTGGACCTCCACGGACCCGCCGCCGCCCCCGGGGAGCCGGCGGACGGCGATCCGGTAGGCGGCGCGGTCGGCGGGGTCGCCGCTGAGCGAGTAGTGGCGCTCACGGCCGGAGGGCAGGGCGAGCCGCAGGTGGGCGCCGGGCTGCCAGCTCGGCAGCAGGCCGCCGGAGGGGTCGGCCAGTGTCAACTCAACGACGTCGGTGGCGAGTTCGCGGCGGGCGGTGACGACCAGCTGCAGTGGCGGGGTGGGCCTGCTGAGCGGGCGGCGGGGGCTGCGGCGCAGCAGCGGGCCGCCGAGGGCCGGGGAGTAGCGGTCGCCGAAGGTGGTGAGCCGCCGGATGAAGCCGTCGGCGCGGGGGCGGCCGTAGAGGTCGGGGGGCGGGGTGAGCAGGTCCATCCGGCGGGTCCTTGGCGTCGGTGCGGGCGGGGTGGGGCGCAGGACGGGCGGCGGGTGACAGATGACAACTTTCAGATTTCAGATGACAGATGACGTTTTCTGTTATCCGTCATCTGAAATCCGTCGGCTGTCGCCCGTCACCCGCTCGCGGCCGTCGCCGCGGCGCGGGCGGCCGGGGAGGTGGCGAGGTAGCCGAGGGCCTGGCTGGAGGAGCCCTCCTGGGTCGGGTGGTAGCCGGGCTTGAGGTAGCGCAGGCCCGAGCGGATCGACTTCACCGGGTCGGGCAGCAGGCCGCGCCTGGCGATCCGACCGGCCTCGCGCCAGGTCGGCTTGAGCCGCCCCCCCAGAGTCGGGTCGGCGGCGAGCAGGAAGCGGGCGCCGCGCACCCACAGGTGCACGAGCAGCGGTCCGGAGACGGCCATCCCGCGGATCCGGCGCAGGTAGCCCGGGTCGAGGTGGACCATCAGGTCGTAGGCGACGCTGCGGTGCTCGACCTCCTCGGCACCGTGCCAGCGCAGTAGGTCGAGCATCGTCGGGTCGGCCTTGGCGCGGTCCAGGCCGGGCGAGTTGAGCGCCCAGTTGCCGAGGAAGGCGGTGAAGTGCTCGATGGCCGCGATGAAGGCGACCCGCTCGATGATGTTCTCGCGCCGCCGGGCGGGCGTCAGGCCGGGCTTGTCGCCGAGGACGCGCCGGAACAGCCAGGCGATCTGCCGCACGTACGGGCGCGGGTCGAGCCCCTGCCCGAGCAGGTGGTCGAGGACCTCCTGATGGGCCTCGGCGTGGATGGCCTCCTGGCCGATGAACCCGAGCACCTCGTCCCGCAGTTGCTCGTCCCGGATCAGCGGCAGCGCCTCCTTGAACACCTTGACGAACCAGCGCTCCCCCTCGGGCAGCAGCAGGTGCAGCACGTTGATGACATGGGTGGCCATCGGCTCGTCAGGGATCCAGTGCAGCGGCAGTTCGGCCCAGTCGAAGCGGACGTCCCGGGGCTCCAGGACGAGGCTCTCGTGCACGCGGACCGCCGGGGCGGCGAGGGCGGGGACGGGGGTGGAACGGGGCATGGCAGGCCCTCCTGACCTGGGGGCGGCGGCTCGGCTCCGGGAAACGTACTCGCGGGTAGCGGCCGGGACAAGGGTTTCGGCGCCCTTATCGACATTGAGTCTAATAAGTGATGCGCACCGCCCGACACCCGTCCGACACCTTCGAAAACGCGTGCGGAATCACGTCGGCCCCGCCGGATCGGGGCGGATCCGGCGGGGCCCGCACCAGGCGGACGGCCAGGCGCTCAGACCGCCATCGCCAGCATCACCGGCGCCGCCCGGGCCGCGAGCAGCTCGGCCGCCGCCCTGAGCCGGTGCACGTTGTCCACCGGCATCGACATCGCCAGGCAGCCGACCGTGCTGCCCGCCGTCACCGGGACGGCCGCGCACACCGTGCCGAGCGCGTACTCCTGGATGTCCAGCACCGGGACGGTGGCCGGCTGCCGCTCCAGGCGGTGCATCAGCTGGTCGGCGTCGGTGACCGTACGGGAGGTGAGCCGCGCGACCGGGTGACGGGAGAGGTGGTCGCGCCGCCCGTCCGAGTCGAGCTGGCTGAGCAGGCACTTGCCGATCGCGCTCGCGTGCGCGGTGGCCCGGAAGTCCACCCACTCGTGCACCGGCGGGGCGTACTCGGACGAGGAGACGGCCTCGACCGTCAACTCCCCGTCGTGGTAGCGGCCGAAGTACACGGCAGCGCCCAACTCGTCGCGGATCTCGGCGAGTTTTCGGTTCAGCCGGGCGCGGACGAGCTGCTCCCGGTTGTGCTGGCCGAGCAGCGCGAAGGTGCCGCCGAGCACCCAACCGCCGTCCTGGCACTGGAGGTAGCCCTCGATCTCCAGGATCTCCGCGAGCCGGCGCACGGTGGGCAGGCCGAGCGAGGTCTCCCGCGCGAGGGCGACCAGGGTCGCGCCGTCGGGGTGCCGGTCGACGGCTTCCAGCAGTCTGAGGGCGTGCTGCAGGGAGGTGAACGGACCGGGCAAACCCTGGTCCAGCTCGGCGTGACGACCCGGGGCTGGTGTCGACATGTCGTCCCCTTCCGATGTCCCCCACGGAGCGACCGCGGGCACCCTCCAGCCTATCGAGCCGGGGGCGCCGGCAACTGCCGTCCGTGAATATTCGGTGCAGCTCCGTATTCACGGAATGCCCCCGATCAACGGCCCGGAAAGCGGCCGCACGACGGGCCCCTCCCCCACTGCCCGGGAGGAGGGGCCCGTCGTGCGGCCGCCGGAGTGCGGACCCCGGCGGCCGGCGAGGGTGGAGAAGGGGCTCCGGCGACGCCGGACCGTCAGCCCTCGTCGCCCGCCCGGAGCTTGGCGACGGCGGCCTCCAGGCGGGCGCCGTACTCCTCGTCGGCGGCGTGGAAGTGGGCCAGGTTCTTCTCGACGATGTCGTCGCGCGTCACCTGGGCCAGGAAGCCCGCGATGTTGTTGATCAGTCGGGTCCTCTCGCCCTGCGACATGAGCCGGTACAGCTCGCCGGCCTGGAAGAAGTCGTCGTCCTTGGCGTGGGCCGGCGTGGTGTAGGTGCCGGTGCGGCCGTCCAGCCTGACCGGCGCGGCGAGCGCGTTGTCGGTCTGCGCCGGGCCGTCGTACGAGTTGGGCTCGTAGTTCTTGCCACGGCCGGCCTTGTTGACGGCGTGGAGGCCGTCGCGGCCGTAGTTGTTCGCCTCCGTGGCACGCGGCGCGTTGACCGGCAGCTGGGTGTGGTTGACGCCGAGGCGGTAGCGCTGGGCGTCGGCGTAGGCGAACAGGCGCCCCTGGAGCATCTTGTCCGGGGACGGTCCGATGCCGGGCACGAAGTTGTTCGGCGAGAACGCGGACTGCTCGACGTCCGCGAAGACGTTCTCCGGGTTCTTGTTGAGCACCAGACGGCCGACCTTGACCAGCGGGTAGTCGGCGTGCGGCCACACCTTGGTGAGGTCGAAGGGGTTGAATCGGTAGTCCGCGGCCTCGGCGACCGGCATCAGCTGGACGTAGAGGGTCCAGGACGGGAACACGCCCCGCTCGATGGCCTGGTGCAGGTCGCGCTGGTGCGAGTCGGCGTCGGCGCCGAGCACCTCGGCGGACTGGTCGCCGTCCAGGGAACGGACGCCCTGGTTGGTCTTGAAGTGGTACTTCACCCAGTACGCGTCGCCGCCCGCGTTGACCCACTGGTAGGTGTGCGAGCCGTAGCCGTTCATGTGCCGGTAGGAGGCCGGGATGCCGCGGTCGCCGAACAGCCAGGTGATCTGGTGGGTCGAGGCCGGCGAGTGGGCCCAGAAGTCCCAGACGTTGTCCGCCTCCTGCACGCCCGTGTACGGGTCGCGCTTCTGCGAGTGGATGAAGTCGGGGAACTTGACCGGGTCCTTGATGAAGAACACCGGGGTGTTGTTGCCGACGAGGTCGTAGTTGCCCTCCTCGGTGTAGAACTTCAGCGCGAAGCCGCGCGGGTCGCGCACCGCGTCGCCGGAACCCAGGTTGCCGGCCACGGTGGAGAAGCGCAGGAAGACCTCGGTGCGCTTGCCGACCGCGGAGAGGAAGTCCGCCCGGGTGTACTGCGAGACCTCGTCGGTGACCTCGAAGTAGCCGTAGGCGCCGGAGCCGCGGGCGTGCACGACGCGCTCCGGGATGCGCTCGCGGTTGAAGCGGGCGAGCTTCTCCAGCAGCTGCTGGTCCTGGATCAGCAGCGGTCCGTACTCGCCGGCCGAGGCCGAGTTCTGGTTGTCGGCGACCGGGGCGCCGGACTCCGTGGTCAGGATCTTGGACATGGAGGGTCCTTCAGGTGTCGATGCAGGCGGTGCGTGAAGAGGGGGGAGACGGGGGCCGTGGGAGCCTCGGACGCCGAGCGGGCCTCAGACGCCGAGCAGGCGCCAGAGCGCCGATCGGCGCCGGGAGGAGTGCTCGCCGTCGGGGCCGTCGGCCGGCTGGAGCGCGGCGACGGCGGCGGTGACCGCGGCCGGGTCGGCGAGCGGACGGGCGGCGCTCAGCGCGGCGGCCTCGTCGGCGCTCAGGCCGGCCTCGGTGAGCGCGGCGGCGGCCTCGGCGGCCGGGACGGCGTTGAACCAGCGCAGCGCGAGGGCCGCGCGGCCCGCCTCGGTGAGCCGGCCGGTGAGCCGCAGGCGGGCGAGGCCGCCGTCCGGGTAGACGTTGATGCGCACGTGGGTGACCGGGCGGCCGACGTCGAGCCGCAGGCGGTGCCGGGTGTCGGGCTGCAGGCGGGTGCGGGGCAGGATCTCGAACCACTCGCCGTCCGCCGGGTCCTGCCCGGTGGAGGCGTCGAAGCCGACGAGGTCGGCCCAGCCGGGGGCGTTGGCGACGAAGTGGGTGGTGTCCACCTCGGCGGCCAGGACCTCACCACCCCCGGCCAGGGCGATCTGCACCCAGTCGTTGGCCTTGTCACGCCGACGCCGGGTCTCCCAGCCCTCGCCCATGACGGAGGCTCGGCCGGGAGCGTTCAGATTGTGCGGGGAGGAGAAGTAGCGGTCGGACGCCGCCTCGGCCACGCCGCCGTACTCCTGGGCCGCGAGGTCGAAGGTCAGGCCGTCCAGTTCGCGCGGGTCGGGCAGCACCTCGCCGTGCACGCGCAGCCGCGCGACGCCGCCGTCCGGGAAGATGTTGAGCCGCACGTGGGTGTAGCGGGTGTCGTCCTCGACGGCGAACTCGTGGACGGTGTCGCCCTTGAGCCCGGTGCGCGGCACCAGCGTCGTCCACTCGGCGGCCTGCACCTCCTCGGGCGAGGGGTGGCCGGGGACGGACGCGGCCTCGACGGAGGCGCTCTCCGGGTAGTTGCCGGTGAAGTGGGCGGTGTCGACGATCACGCCGCGGATCACGCCGCCCGCGCCGAGCCGGACGATCGTCCAGTCGTGGTCCTGGTCGGTGGGGTGCGGCTGGTCGGCGCAGACGCCGCGGCGGCGCTTGGACTCCCAGCCGTCCATGATCTGGCCCTTGTGGCCGAAGGTGTGCGGGCGGAACTCGGCGGGCTTGGCGACCAGCAGGTTCTCGGCGTCGGCGAAGGTGTCCTCGTTGGTGGCGACGACGCCCGCGCCCAGCAGCCGGGAGGCCAGGTTGACCAGCTCGGTGAAGGGAGCGCTCGGGGTGTCGGCGGTGGTCACGTCGTCTCCTCAGTTCGAGTCGGACGGAGCGGAGTCGGCAGAGGTGGCGGCGCACGGGGCGGCGGCCGACGCGGCCGGGCGGGTGAGCTGCCGGCCGAAGGGCTCGGCGGCGGTGTCCACCGCCCGGCCCCGCAGCCAGGTGGTGCGCACGGCTCCGGTCAACGTCCGTCCGGCGTACGGGGTCACGGGGTTGCGGTGGTGCAACTCGTTGGCATGGACGGCGAATTCGCCGTCCGGGTCGAAGGCGACCAGGTCCGCGTCGCGGCCCACCGCGATGGCGCCCTTGGTGCCGGTGAGGCCGGCCAGTTCGGCCGGTCCGGCGGCCATCCAGCGGACGACGTCGGCGAGCGTGTGGCCGCGGCGGCGGGCCTCGGTCCAGACGGCGGGCAGGCCGAGCTGGAGGGAGGCGATGCCGCCCCAGGCCGCGGCGAAGTCGCCGCTGCCACCGTGCGCGGGCAGCAGTTTGAGGTCGGGGGTGGACGGCGAGTGGTCGGAGACGACGGCGATGAACTCGCCCGCCGCCAGGGCCTCCCAGAGCGCGTCGCGGTTGGACTCGTCGCGGATCGGCGGGCAGCACTTGAACGCGGTGTCGCCGTCCGGCACCTGCTCGGCCGCGAGGGTCAGGTAGTGCGGGCAGGTCTCCGCGGTCACCCGCACGCCGTCCTCGCGGGCCTGGCGCAGCAGCGGCAGGACGGCGGCGGAGGAGACGTGCAGGATGTGGACGCGGGCGCCGGTGCGCTGGGCGCCGGTCCTGTACAGCGCCGCGAGCAGCCGGGCGACGGCCGCGGTCTCCGCGTCGGCGGGGCGGGAGGCGAGGAAGTCCCGGTAGTGGACGCCGGGTTGCTGCGGGGCGGCGGCGAGGACGGCCGGGTCCTCGGCATGGATGATCGCGAGGGCGCCGATCCGGGCCTGCTCGGCCAGGGCGGCCTCCAGGTCGGCCGGTTCGACGTGCGGGAACTCGTCGACGCCGGAGGGGGCGAGGAAGCTCTTGAAGCCGAACACGCCCTCGCGGTGCAGGGGTTCGAGGTCGGCGACGTTGCCGGGGATCGCGCCGCCCCAGAAGCCGAGGTCGACCCAGGCCTGGCCGTCGGCGGCCTTCCGCTTGACGGCGAGGCCCTCCACCGTGGTGGTGGGCGGGACGGAGTTGAGCGGCATGTCGATGATCGTGGTGACGCCGCCGGCCGCGGCGGCCCGGGTGGCGGTGGCGAAGCCCTCCCACTCGGTGCGGCCGGGCTCGTTGACGTGCACGTGGGTGTCGACCAGGCCGGGGAGCAGCGCGGTGTCGCCGAGGTCGACGAGCTGCTGGTCTCCGACGAGCAGCGAGCCGTGCGCGGCGATCTGCGCGATCTTCCCGTCCCGGATCAGCACGTCCGCGGGGCGCTCTCCGTCGGGCAGGACCACCCGCCGGGAGCGGATCACCGTGGGCTGGCTGACAGGCATGGGGGACCTCCGAAACCTGGGAGTCGGGGATGCGGGAACGCCGCAGTGGGCAGTCGGAGAAGGAAGGAACCGAAGGAATTGCCGGGAGCCTAGGCCCGCCTTCAACAAAACGTCAATGGAGGAACGCACGAGCGTTCGCGCGTCCGGGCGTTCACGCGTACGGGTGTGCACGTGTTCAGCCGGTGAGCAGCGCCCCGGCCAGCCGCTCCCCCGCGACCTCGGCCAGCTCGGCGGCCCTGGCCATGCTGTCCCCCGGTTGTTCGGCCAGGTCGGTGAGCGCGACCGCGGCCGCGAAGCCGGCGGAGCGCCACTCGTTCTCGGACAGCTCCAGCCGCCCCGCCACGGCGGCCACCCGAACCCCCGCCCGAGTGGCCGCCGCGGCGACGCCGGCGGGGGCCTTGCCGTGGAGCGTCTGAGCGTCCAGGCAGCCCTCGCCGGTGACGACGAGGCGCGCCCCACGCACGGCCTCGTCGAAACCCAGCAGTTCGAGCAGCAGCTCGATACCGGGTCGCATGGTGGCGCCGAGCAGGGCGAGGGCGGCGAAGCCCACCCCGCCCGCGGCCCCGGCGCCGGGGGCCTCGCGCACGTCCCGTCCGGTGGCCTCGGCCACCTTGTCCGCGAAGCGGGTCAGGCCCTCCTCGAGGACCACCAGGTCGTCACCGTCCGCACCCTTCTGCGGGCCGTAGACGGCGGTGGCGCCGCGCGGGCCGAGCAGCGGGTTGTCCACGTCACAGGCGACGACGACCTCGACGCCGGCCAGCGCGTCGGCCAGCGGGCCGAGCTCGATCCGCGCCAACTTGCGCAGTGCCGCGCCGCCGGGGGCGAGTTCGGTGCCGTCGCGGTCGCACAGGCTGACGCCGAGTGCCTGGACCATGCCCGCGCCGCCGTCGGTGCAGGCGCTGCCGCCGAGGCCGAGCACGATCCGCCTGGCGCCGAGCGCGACCGCCCGGCCGATCAGCTGGCCGACCCCGTAGGAGCCGGCCTCGAGCGGGGCGGTGCGGCCACCGGGGAGCCGGGCGAGCCCGGAGGCCTGCGCCAGCTCGACCACGGCGGTGTCGTCCCGCACGGCGAGCGCGGCGTCCACCGGCAGGCCGGTCGGGCCGGCCACCTTGGCCGGGACGCGGGTGAAGCCGGCCGCGAGCGCGGCAGCCAGGGTGCCCTCGCCTCCGTCCGCGACGGGCAGTTCGCGCACCTCCGTGCCGGGCGCGGCGCGGCGGATGCCGGCGGCGATGCGGGCGGCGACCTCGGCCCCCTCCAGGGTGCCCTTGAACTTGTCGGGAGCTACGACCACATGGCCCTGGTGGGGGGTGGCGGGCATGGCGCGGTCCTCACTTCCGTACGGGTGCGGCTGGTTCTTCAAGCTTGTGCCCGGGTGGCTCCGGGGTGCCATCCCCTTCCCGGACAATGCCGGGTGGCCGGGGTGCGGCCCCCTTGGGCTGCGCGCCGGGCGGCCGGGGAGCGGCCCCCTCCCGCCGTTCCCCTCGTCCCGCTTCCGACGTACGAGGGGCTCCCCTCGGCAGGGAGGGGGCCGGGCGACGCGCCACAGGCACGACCGAAGTGCCCCCGACAGGGAGGGCGCGTCACCGGCTGGGTCGACCGGCAGGCGGGCGGATGAGCCCCGGCCCGGCTGCCGGTCGGGCCTGGCCTCCTGGTGGCGCGGGCACGACCGGATAGGTACACGCCACCAGGAGGAGTCTGTCCGGGCCCCCTTCGGGGAGCCCGGCGGGTTACTCGACCTCGCGGCCCGAGAGCCGCTCGACGCCGCGCAGCAGCGCCGAGTGGTCGAGCGAGCCGTCGCCGTTGGCGCGGGCGGAGGCGACCAGCTGGGCCACCACGGCGCCGACCGGCAGCGCGGCGCCCACGGCGCGGGCGGCGTCGGTGACGATGCCCATGTCCTTGTGGTGCAGGTCGATCCGGAAGCCGGGGGCGAACTCGCGGCGCAGCATGTTCGCCTTCTTGCGGTTGAGCACGGTCGAGCCGGCCAGGCCGCCGCCGAGCACGTCGAGCGCGGCGGCGAGGTCGACGCCCGCGTTCTCCAGGAAGACCACGGCCTCGGCCAGGACCTGGATGTTGACGGCCACGATCAGCTGGTTGGCGGCCTTGACGGTCTGGCCGGCGCCGGACGGGCCGACGTGGACGACCGTGGTGCCGAGCGCGTCGAACAGCGGCTTCGCCTCGGCGAAGTCCGCGGCCTCGCCGCCGACCATGATCGACAGGACGGCCTCGATCGCGCCGGCCTCGCCGCCGGACACCGGGGCGTCCAGGGCGCGCACGCCCTTCTCCACGGCGGCCTTGCCGACCTTGATGGAGGTCTGCGGGGTGATCGAGGACATGTCGATCACGAGGGTGCCGGCCTTCACGTTCTCCAGCACGCCGCCCTCGCCGAGGATGACCGCCTCGACGTGCGGGTCGGCCGGGACCATGGTGATGACCACCTCGGCGTCCCTCACCGCGTCGGCGATGCTGGCGCCGCCCCGGCCCCCGGCCGCCACGACGGCGTCGATCGAGGCCTGGGAGAGGTCGAAACCGGTGACGTCGTGCCCGGCCTTGACCAGGTTGACGGCCATGGGCTTGCCCATGATGCCGAGGCCGACGAAGGCGATCTTGCGGCTCATCGCGTCGTTCCTTTGTACGTAGGTGGGGAGGGCAGGGTGGCCGGGTGGCGGGCCCGGACCGCGCTTGCTTCGCGCGACTTCGCGGCGCAGTGGCTACTTCGTGGCCCGGTGACTACTTCGCGGCGCAGTTGCTGGTTCACGGAGCGGTGGTTGGTTCACCGCGCAGTGGTTGGTTCACCGCGCAGTGGTTACTTCACGGGTGGTGGCTACTTCGCGGCGCGGTGCTCGCGCGGCAGCCACGCGAAGCTGTCGGCACTGACGCCGGTGGAGGGGCGGTACTCCAGGCCGATCGAGCCGGTGTAGCCGACGGCGGTGAGCCGGGCGAAGAGGTCCTCGAAGTCCAGCCCGCCGGTGCCGGGCTCGCCCCGGCCCGGGTTGTCGGCGATCTGCACGTGGCCGATACGGTCGGCGCAGGTGTCGATGACGGCCGCCAGGTCCTCGCCGTTCCTGGCCAGGTGGTAGAGGTCGCACAGGAACTTGGCGTTGCCGAGGCCGGTGGCCGCGTTGACCTTGTCGACGACCTCGATCGCGGCGGGCGCGGAGACCAGCGGGTAGTCCGGGGACTCGACCACGTTCAGGGCCTCGACCAGCAGGATCGCGCCGACCCCGTGCGCGGCCTTCGCGGCCAGCACCAGGTTCTCCAGGGCGAGTTCGTCCTGCTCGGCCGGGTCGACGCCCTCGACCCGGTTGCCGTACAGCGCGTTGAGCGCGGTGGCGCCGAGCGAGGCGGCGAGCTCGGCGGCGACCGGGACGTTGGCCCGGAACCGTTCCTTGTCGGCCGGCACCGAGACCGTACCGCGGACGCCCCTGCTCAGGTCGTCCAGGAAGTTGAGGCCGGTGAGCCGTACGCCCGCGTCGGTGAAGGCCTTGCGGAGCGCGTCCAGCTCGGCCTGCGACGGGTCGTGCTCCTCGCCGAAGGGCCACCACAGCTCGGCGGCCGTGAAGCCGGCGGCGGCGGCCGCGGCCGGGCGCTCCAGCAGCGGGAGTTCGCCGAACAGGATCGACAGGTTGACCGTGAAGCTGTGCCGGGAAGCGGCCGTCACGTCACTCACCTCTCACTCTCTTCCGACATCCTCAACTTCCACGATCCGGAAGAAGGATTCTGCGTGGTGGAAGCATCTCCGGCCCGCCGATCGACTGTCAAGGCCGTCGCAACAATTTGTTGAAGTGGCCCGGAAACGCCCGCCCCCGGGGCCCGCCGCCGTCCGATCACCCAGGGCCTGCCTCGCCCCACCCCGCTCGCTACAGTGAGCAGGTGCGATTGATGGTGGAGTTCACGACAGAACCGTTCGAACTGGACACGTTCCCGGAGCACGCCGCGGCGGCCCGCAAGGTGGTCGACGAGGCCGGCCTGGCCGTCTCGGTCGGACCCTTCGGGACCGGCGCCGAGGGCGAGGCCGACCAGGTCCTCACCGCGGTGACCAGACTGCTCCGGGAGACCCTGGACGCCGGCGCGACCCGGATCTCGGTCCAGGTCAGCGTGCTGGGCGACAGCGGGGGCGGCCACGCGGGCGAGGAGGGCGGTGCGCCGTGACCGGGCACGCGGAACACCCGCTCGCCGCGGCGATAAAGCCGCTGCTGGACGCGGTCGGCGCGACGCCCGTCCCGCTGGACGAGGCGAAGGCCGAGGACGTCGTCCTGGAGTGGGAGGGCGCCCCGGCGCTCGCCGTCCGGCTGCCGCACCTGAGCAGCGCACTGGACCGGCTGCTGGCCGAGATGACCCGCCAGTTCGACGGCCGACCGCTGGCCGAGCTCGACCGCGGGGAAAAGCAGCGGGTCGTCGCCCTCCTGGAGGAGCGCGGCGCCTTCACCGTCCGCCACGGGGTCGAGACCGTCGCCTCGGCGCTCGGCGTCAGCCGCTTCACCGTGTACAACTACCTCAACCGCCAGGACGGCTCGAAGTCGTCCTGAGCCCCCGGCGCGGCCTCGCGAAAACGGGCAGCCCCGCCGGTGCGGTCCAGTGCGGGTCGCCCTCCGGCGGGGCACACTCGGCGAATCGCACACGAAACGGCCCGGTAACGCGGGCCGGCCCAAAACGTAACCACCAACCGTTCAACAAAGTGTTGACGGCCGGGTGGGGCCGATCTAGCTTGTGCGGGTGGCACCACTCTTCAGGAGGTCCACCCGTGACCAACCACCCCCACGCCCTCGACACCCTCGCGGCGGCCGACGCCGCCGAGCTTGAGGCGATCCTGCTGGAGATCTGCTCCAGCCCCCGCTGGGCCGCCGCGGTCGCGCAGGCCAAGCCCTGGTCGGACCGCAGCGCCCTGCTCGCCGCCAACGCGGCGGCGATGGAGTCGCTGACGGTCGCGGACCTGCACGACGCGATGGCCGGCCACGCCCGGATCGGCAGGCCCGAGGCGGGCGACGCCACCTCCGAACGGGAGCAGGCCGGCATCCAGGGCGCGGACCGAGCGCTCCTCGATGAACTGCACGAGGCCAACGCCGCCTACGAGGCGAAGTTCGGCCACGTGTTCCTGATCTGCGCGACCGGCCGTACCGCGGCCGCCATGCTCGCCGCCCTGCGCGAGCGCCACCCCAACGACCCCGCCGCCGAGGCGGAGATCGTCCGGGGCGAACTACGCAAGATCAACGACATCCGCATCAACCGGCTGCTCGACGAGTCCTGAGCACATTCTGACGTATCGTCAGCATCGTTCCGGATCGACCGACATCCGATCGGAAGCCGCACTTCTGACGTACCGTCATTTCCGTTCACAGGGCTCCCCGCCTTCGTCGACGCATCCCCGCATCTGCCATCAGTAAGGTCACTTCACCCATGACTGGCATCTCCACCCACGTGCTCGACACCAGCCTCGGCCGCCCGGCCGAGGGTGTCCCGGTCGAGCTCGCACTGCACACCGAGGGTGGCTGGACGGTGCTCGGCACCTCCGCCACGGACTCCGACGGCCGGGCCAAGGACCTGCCGGCCGTGGAGGCGGGCTCGGTCGTCCGGCTGCTCTTCGACACGAGCGCCTACTACGCGCCGAAGTCCGAGGAGACGCCGTTCTTCCCCGAGGTCTCGATCGTCTTCACGGTCGCGCCCGCGCAGCACCACTACCACGTGCCGCTGCTGCTGAACCCGTTCGGATACTCGGTCTACCGCGGAAGCCAGTAGACCGACCTGGAAGCTCTAGGAGCCAAGTCATGGCCCACGTGCTCGGTCAGAACCAGTACGGCAAGGCGGAGAACCGCATCGTACGCGTCTACCGCGACTCCACCCGGCACGAGATCAAGGACCTGAACGTCTCGGTCTCCCTCCAGGGCGAGTTCGAGGACGTCCACCTCACCGGTTCCAACGCCAACTGCCTCCCCACCGACACCACCAAGAACACCGTGTACGCCTTCGCCAAGGAGTACGGGATCGAGTCGGCCGAGGCCTTCGGCATCATCCTGGCGCGCCACTTCGTCGACAACACCGAGCGCGGCGTCGTCCACAGCGCCCGCATCCGGATCGAGGAGTACGCCTGGAACCGGATCAAGACCCCGGACAACTCGGCCCGCTTCATCGGCTCCGAGGAGGTCGGCCACTCCTTCGTCCGCAACGGCCAGGAGACCCGCACCACCGAGGTCGTCTACGACGGCGAGTCCGTCCAGGTCATCTCCGGCCTCAAGGACCTCATCGTCATGAACTCCACCAACTCGGAGTTCTGGGGCTACATCAAGGACAAGTACACCACCCTCCAGGAGGCGTACGACCGCATCCTCGCCACCCAGGTGACGGCCCGCTGGAAGTACGGCTACAGCGGCCGTGACGGCGAGGCCCAGCCCAACTGGAACCGCTCCTACACCCACGTGAAGCGGCACCTGCTGGAGGCCTTCGCCGAGACCTACTCCTACTCGCTGCAGCAGACCCTGCACTCGATGGGCACCCGGGTCCTCAACAACCGCGCCGAGGTGGACGAGGTCCGCCTGGAGCTGCCCAACAAGCACCACTTCCTCGTCGACCTGGAGCCGTTCGGCCTCAAGAACGACAACGAGGTCTACTACGCCGCGGACCGCATGTACGGCCTCATCGAGGGCACCGTGCACCGCGAGGGCGTCGTCCCGGTCATCCCGGTCGTCTGACCCGCCCCCACGGACGGACCCCCCATGAACACCGCCCGGATTCGCCGCACCCGCCGGCCCCCAGTGACCGGCCGAGTCCGGGCGGGAAGCAGCACCCCTTGCAACACCCCTGCCACCACCTGTTCCACGTGTTTCTCCACCCCCACCAACCGGAGTTCGTGCCTGCCTCACGGCGGCCGGCCCGGGGCACTGGAGAGGCCGACCGAGGGACTCCCGCACCGCCGTCCCGCCCTCGGCCAGGGAAGTATCCGGCAGCCTCCAGCGCCACGGGCGCGCCGGGAGCCACGGGCACAAGAGGGGCTCGACATGGCACCCAGCAACACCAGCACCACCGACGGCGGTTCCACCGCCGGCACGACGGTGCCGACGGTGACACCGTCCTGAACGGCGGGGTGGGGGCGTGCCCGCTCGACACGCCCCCGCCTGCCGCCCGCCGCCGCCCCGCCAAGGGCGCCTGCGCGCGGCACCGCTCCCGCCCTCCCCCATAGGAGTAACACCATGGCAGTCCAGCCCCCACCCGCCGACCAGCGGATCGTCATCGAGAACGCCGCCATCGCGACCGTCGACGCCAACGACACCGAGTACGCCCGCGGCCACGTGGTCATCCTCGGCAACACCATCGAGTCGGTCGGCAACGGCCCCGCCCCCGCCTGGCTGGACAACGTCGTGCGCCGGATCAACGCCGAGGGCCACCTCGTCACCCCCGGCCTGGTCAACACCCACCACCACTTCTACCAGTGGATCACCCGCGGCCTCGCCCAGGACGACATCCTGTTCGACTGGCTCGTCGCCCTCTACCCCACCTGGGCCCGCATCGACGAGAAGCTCGTCCACGCCGCCAGCCAGGGATCCGCCGCCGCGCTCCTCAAGTCCGGCTGCACCACGGCCTCCGACCACCACTACGTGTTCCCGAAGGACGGCGGCGACGTCCTCGGCGCCTCCGTCGAGGCCGTCCAGGAGCTCGGCCTGCGCTTCACCGCGCTGCGCGGCTCCATGGACCGCGGCAAGAAGGACGGCGGCCTGCCCCCGGACCACGCCGTCGAGGAACTCGACGACATCCTCGCCGCCTCCGAGGCCGCCGTCGACAAGTACCACGACGCCTCCTTCGGCTCGATGCTGCACGTCGCCATCGCGCCCTGCTCGCCGTTCTCCGTCTCCACCGACCTGCTCCGGCAGTCCGCCGAACTCGCCCGCCGCAAGGGCGTCCGGCTGCACACCCACGGCTCGGAGACCGCCGAGGAGGAGCAGTTCTGCAAGGAGTTGTTCGGCATGGGCCCGACCGACTACTTCGAGTCGGTCGGCTGGCTCGGCGAGGACGTGTGGATGGCGCACTGCGTCCACATGAACGACTCCGACATCGCCAAGTTCGCCGAGACCGGGACCGGCGTCGCCCACTGCCCGTCCTCCAACGCCCGCCTGGCGGCCGGCATCGCGCGCGTGCCCGACATGATCAAGGCCGGCGTGCCGGTCGGCCTCGGCGTCGACGGCACCGCGTCCAACGAGTCCGGCGAGCTCGGCACCGAGCTGCGCAACGCCCTGCTCATCAACCGCCTGCACGGCTACCCGACCGCCCTGACCGGGCGCCAGGCGCTGCGCCTCGGCACCATGGGCGGCGCACGGGTGCTCGGCCGGCAGAACGAGATCGGCTCCATCGAGCCGGGCAAGCTCGCCGACCTCGCGCTGTGGAAGATCGACGGCATCATGCACTCGTCGATCGCCGACCCGGTGGCCGCCCTCACCTTCGGCGCGCTGCCGCCGCTGTCCGTCCTGTTCGTCAACGGCAACGCCGTCGTCGAGAAGGGCCAGCTGACCACCGTCAACGAGGACCGCATCGCCCGCGACTGCGCCCGCGCCGCGAAGGAGCTGGCGGCCCGGCCGGTCTGACGGGCCGGTACCGCTCCTCTCCCGCTCCCTGTACTCCGGGCCGCCCAGGGACGGTGCGTGACCCGGACTCCGCAGGCCCGGCATGGCCTGCGGACCGCGGCCCCGAACCCACGGCGAGGGTTCGGGGCCGCGGCGTGTCGTCAAGAGGGAGACAGATGACAGCGAACAGATAACAACTTTCGTAATCTGTCACCTGTTATCTGTTCGCTGTCATTCGTTCACTGTCATTCGTCCACCGTTACTCGCTTCACCTTCAGGCCGTACGCCCCAGCGTCGCCAGATAGGCCCGCCAGCCGCCGTGATGGGTGATCTCGCGGTGCACGCCGCGCTCCAGCTCGCCCCGGGCGAGCAGCATCGACAGGCACGCCGAGCCGTCCTCCAGCTCGATCACGCCGAGCTCCAGTTCGCGCGGCTCGCCGGGCAGGATGACGTCCCGCAGGCGCTCCAGGCTGATGTCGTACAGCTCGCCGTCGATCGCGGTGTCCACGCCCGGGTCGGCCAGCAGCCCCGGGCAGACGTCCGTCCCGCCACTGTGGTCGATGGAGAAGAAGCGGTAGCCGGGGGCGGTCCGGGCCGGGCCGATCAGGGCGTCGGCGACCTTGGCGTGGAACGGTCCGCCGACCATCGCCTGACCGTTGAAGAAGATGCGCGCCATGGATGAACTCCTCACGAGGACGTAGACCGTGACAAAGAGACTGCGCAAAGAGGCCGTGACAAAAGACCGTTCCGTACGACGACGAGAGGACAGGTGGATTCGTCGCCGTACGGAACGGAGTAGTGGGCCACCGGGATGCACCACCGCGGCAGGCGTGCGGCGGTGGCGCCGGTGGATAGGTTGGGCTCAGCCCAGCAGGGGAAGCGCGGGGAGGGTCAGGAAGTCCGCGAACTCCTCGGCCAGGGCGACCTGTTCGAAGAGCTGGGCGGCCTCGCGCCAGCGCCCGCCGGCGTAGACCGCCTCGCCCAGCTCGGCGCGGAGCTCGGCCAGCTCCGTGGCGACCAGGCCGCGCACCAGCTCGGCGGTGGCCTTCTCCCCGGTGTCGGAGAGCACGACGCCGTTGTGGATCCACTGCCAGATCTGCGAACGGGAGATCTCGGCGGTGGCGGCGTCCTCCATCATGTTGAAGATGCCGACGGCGCCGAGGCCGCGCAGCCACGCCTCGATGTAGCGGATGCCGACCTGGACGGCGTTGTGCAGTCCGGCGTGGGTGCAGGTGCCGCCGGCGCCGGCGATGTCGAGCAGCTGCGCGGCGGTGACCGGCTCGGACGGCCCGGGGTTGTCCTTCTGGTTGGGCCGATCGCCGAGCACGGCGTCGAAGCAGGCGCGGGCGACCGCGACGAGGTCCGGGTGGGCGACCCAGGAGCCGTCGAAGCCGTTGCCGGCCTCGCGGTCCTTGTCGGCCCTGACCTTCTCCAGGGCGGCCGCGTTGACCTCGGGGTCCTTGCGGCTGGGGATGAACGCGGCCATGCCGCCGATCGCGTGGGCGCCGCGCCGGTGGCAGGTCTGCACCAGCAGGCGGGTGTAGGCGGCCATGAACGGCGAGGCCATGGTGACGCTGTTGCGGTCCGGCAGGATGTAGTGCTCGCCGGCGTCGCGGAAGTTCTTGACGATGGAGAACAGGTAGTCCCAGCGCCCGGCGTTGAGGCCGGCGGCGTGGTCGCGGAGCTCGTGGAGGATCTCGTCCATCTCGAACGCGGCGGTGATGGTCTCGATCAGGACGGTCGCGCGGATGGTGCCGTGCGGGATGCCGAGCCGGGCCTGGGCGTGCGTGAACACGTCGTTCCAGAGCCGGGCTTCGAGGTGGCTCTCGGTCTTCGGGAGGTAGAAGTACGGGCCGGAGTTGGGGTCCTCGGCGCCCCTGGCGAGCAGCCGGGCGGCGTTGTGGAAGAAGTAGAGGCCGAAGTCGAAGAACGCGCCGGCCACCGGGACGCCGTCGACGAGCAGGTGGTTCTCGTCCAGGTGCCAGCCGCGCGGGCGGACCACGACGGTGGCGAGTTCGGCGGCGGGCTTGAGGGTGTAGGCCTTGCCGGCGTCACTGGTGAAGTCGATCCGGCCCTCGTAGGCGTCGATCAGGTTGATCTGGCCACTGACGACGTTCTCCCAGGTCGGGGAGGTGGCGTCCTCGAAGTCGGCGAGCCAGATCCTCGCGCCGGAGTTGAGGGCGTTGATCACCATCTTCCGGTCGGTGGGCCCGGTGATCTCGACCCGGCGGTCCTGGAGGGCCCGGGGCGCCTCGGCGACCTTCCAGTCGCCGGCGCGGACGTCGGCGGTCTCCGGGAGGAAGTCCAGCGTGCCCGCCTTCGCGATCTCGGCGCGCCGGGCCTTGCGCCGGGCGAGGAGCTCCTGCCGGCGGCCCTCGAACGCGCGGTGGAGGCCGACGACGAAGGCGACCGCCTCCGGAGTGAGCACCTCCTCCGCCCGGTGGACGCGCGGACCGGCGACAGTGACGACCGGAGCGGCGGGGGAGACGCCGGGTCCCTGATCTGTGGCCATGAGCAGGACACTCCTAAGACGGTTGAGCCTGGCGACGGGAGCTCCGGTGGGAGCCTCTTTGGGGAACTTCGCTGATCGGAACCCACCTGTCGGCGAGTTCGATTCTGTAAGGTGGAGACTAGTTTCCGCGATACAGAATTTCAACGGTTTGTTGAGCTGATCGCGGGGACTCTACTCCTCCCCGACAGCGAAGGGAACGCCGGTGGTTGCGACCCCCGACACAGCATCGACGACGGGTGCCGACCGCGCGAGCGGCGGCGTGCAGTCCGTCGAACGCGCCTTCCAGCTCCTGGAGGCGCTGGCCGACTCCGGCGGCGTGGCCACGCTCAGCGAGCTCTCCACCGCCTCCGGCCTGCCGATGCCGACCATCCACCGCCTGGTCCGCACGCTCGTACAGCAGGGCTACGTCCGCCAGGACACCGCCCGCCGCTACACCCTCGGCCCCCGGCTGATCCGCCTCGGCGAGACGGCCGGCCGCCTCCTCGGCAGCTGGGCCCGCCCGTACCTGGCCGAGCTGATGGAGGCCACCGGCGAGACCGCCAACCTGGCGGTCCTGGAGGGCGGCGAGGTGGTCTACGTCGGGCAGGTGCAGTCGCGCCGCTCGATGCGGATGTTCACCGAGGTCGGCCGGCGGGTGCAGCCGCACTGCACCGGCGTCGGCAAGGCGCTGCTCGCCCAGCTGCCCGAGGACGAGGCACGCGCCGTCCTCGGCCCCAACCCGCTGCCCGCGCACACCGAGTACACCGTCACCGACCCGCACGAACTGATGCGCCAGCTGGCCGAGGCGCGCGAGCGCGGGTACGTCGTCGACGACCAGGAACAGGAGATCGGGGTGCGCTGCATCGCGCTCGCCGTCCCGGGCGCGCCGACGCCCACCGCCCTCTCGGTCTCCGGCCCGGAGGCCCGCATCCGGGCGCTGGAGGAGCAGGACGGCGCGTCGTCGCTCGTGCCGGTGATGCACAAGATCGCGGCCCGCCTGGGGCAGGTCCTCGCCCCCTGACGGACAGCCAGTTGACGTGTCGTGCACGGGAAGTCGGCTCGGTCGACTTCCTGTGCGCGCGCTCCTCCGTTCGGGCGGACGGAGGGCGGGTTGCGGTGAAGGCCACCCGCCGCTCGGCCACCCTGGTGCGGACGCGGCTCGCGACGGCGCGGGCGGCCGGAGTTCGAGGGCACGGTGAACGGCGATGGGGCGCAGCACGCGCACGGGCCTGCGGGACGGGTACGTCAGGGACGAGCACCGCAGGGACGGGTACGTCAGGGACGAGTACCGCAGGGACCGGTACGTCAGGGACGAGCACCGCAGGGACGGGTCCGGCGCGGCCGTGATGACGGCGGCCGTCGCGGCCGGGTGCGCGGTGGCGGTGCTGGCGGCCGGGCCGTCCTGGGCGCTGCGGCGGCCCGACCCCCGTCCGGCCGTGCAGCTCGTGCCGCTCGCCCCCTCGCACTCACACCTGGAGGTGGTCCATATCGACCCGGACGCCGCCCCGCCCGGCGGCACGACCACCGTGCACGCCTTCGTCGCCAACCAGGGCCCGAACACGGCCCCGGCGTTCACCGTCCTGGTCACCCTGCCGGACGGGGTGACGCCGCAGGGCCCGTTCTTCCCCGACGACTGCGCGGTGGTCGAGCGGGGCCACCAGGTGCGCTGCGTCTTCGGTCCGGGCCTGCGGGAGGGACGCAGCGCGACCGCGCTCATCCCGGTACGGCTCTCCCCCGACGTGCCGGTGGGCCTCCTCGGCGGCGGGTCGGTCGCGGTGCGCAGCGCGGACGACCCGGGCGGGAGCGGTCACCGGCAGCCGTTCGAGATCAAGGTGGTCGAGACGGCTGCCGGTTGATCCGCAGGTGCCGGCTGCCGCCGACCGTCCCGATGCCTGTGGTGTCGAGCGCGCTGGCGGTGAACACGATGCCGTCGCCCGGTCCCCGGTTCTCGTCGAGCACTCCGGGGAGGTCGGCCGCGCTGCCCGCGAGGACGTAGGCGGGCACGGAGGACGTGATCCCGGCCCGCTGCAGCGGCGCGATCAGCGAACCTGTGTCGATGGCCGCCTGGACGCCCAGGCCCGAGGTGTAGAAGCCCTGGCCACCGCAGTAGGTCGTCCACCGGTCCTGACCGGCTGCGGCCGTGCCGGCTCGCCCGATCGGATAAATTGGAGGTTCGGCCTCCACCGCGGTGCACAAGAGCGCCGCGACCATCCCGCACGGACGTCCCGTACGGACATCCCGCAGAAGCATCCCGCAGAGACGAGGAACCGCCACACCATGACCGCGCCCCTGCCCGCCTTCGCCGGCCGCACCTACCTCTTCCGGGCCGACAACGGCGCAGCCTTCCGCAACGCCTACTCGGTCGACGGCAAGCGGCTGCGGTGGGAGGGCCTCGGCGAGTCGGCGGGCCAGTGGGAGGACGTGGAGCTGCACGTCGCCGAGGTCGCACCCGAGGTGTACTTCGTCAGCTGGACCGAGCAGAGCGGCATCACCGTCAGCCACGTGATGGACCTGGGCCGGCTGACGGTGTGTGCGTTCTGGACGTTCGAGGGCGAGGGCGGCCGGGTCGGCGAGCTCCACACGGGGACCCTGGAGCGGGTGGCCTGAGCCGGGCCGGCGCGGCTCGCGCCGACCCTGTGACCGCTTCCGGTGAGCGCCTCTCGTGACCGTCAGGCCGTCGGGACGGGCTGGTCCGGCTGAGCCGGCCGGCCCGGCTGGTCCGGGACCCTGAGGTGCTGGGACAGCCACTCCAGCGAGGACGGCAGCAGCCTGGTCCACGTCTCGAAGTTGTGGCCGCCGGTCTCCAGCATGCTGTACGAGACCTTCATCGGGCCCGGGCTCCGCACCGACTCGATGAAGGCCTCGGTTTCGCGCTTGTAGTCGCCGTCGCCCTGCTTGGTGCCCGCCAGCAGGACGGACGCCTTCGGCTGCGGCAGGTTCTTGAGCCGCCACGTCAGGTCGGCCTCGTTGCGGCGCTGCTGGCTGGCGCCGAAGAGGTCGCCGGTGGTCGGGTCCTCGGCGGCGCGGTAGTAACCGGACAGGGAGACGGCGGTCGGGAAGACGTCCGGGTGGCGCATGGCGAGCTTGACCGCGCAGTAGCCGCCGGTGGAGTTGCCCATGAAGGCCCAGGCCTGCGGGTCGGCGGAGACCCGGAAGCTCGCCTGGATCGCCGCGGGGACGTCCTTCGTGAAGTAGGTGTCGGACTGCGCGCCGCCGGGGATGTCCTCGCACTCGGTGTCCTGCGGGAGGGCGGGCGAGGGGCGCATGAGGACCATGACGGTCGGCTGCATCTTCCCCTCCTGGAGCAGCTTGAGCGCGGCGCCCGGGTAGTTGAACCGCGTGATCAGGTTCTCGGCCTGCCCGGGGAAGCCGGTGCTGACGATCACGGCCGGGAACTGGTGCTGCGCGTACTCGGGCTGGAAGTACTGCGGCGGGAGGTAGACGTAGCCCTCGGTGGACAGCCGGGTGAGCTTGCCGTCGATCCGCACCTTGCGGATCTCGCCGGACTTGGCGGGCTCGCGGCCCATCGCGCCGCCGCCCTGGACGGAGGCGTGGCCGATCGTCTCCACGAGCAGCCGGCCGGAGGCGTCCGCCTTGTTGTGGATCACCACCGGGCGGTTGTCGCCGGTGCCGACGAGGTCGTCCCAACTGCTGTAGAAGGAGAAGTAGTTGTTGGCCACGAGGCCGAGCGCGGCGAGCACGGCGAGCTGGGTGGCGAGCAGCGCGCCGATCCGGCCGAGCACCGCCTGCCAGGTCTTCCTGGCGAGTCTGGGCCACAGCCAGACCGTGCCGGCCATCATCACGACGGCGATCAATACGGTCAGCGCCAGCACCTTGTGGCTCGTCAGACCCATGTCCTACTTGCTCCCACGCCTCGAACTCACGCCCCCGCCGCTAAGACATCCGGGGCACCTTCCCCGGTTCCCCGTCGGGGCGCGATCTTCCACCCTAGCGGGCCGGAGTTCCTGGTGACAGATAACAGATTTCAGATAACAAACTCTGAAATCTGTTATCTGAAATCTGCCATCTGTTCGCTGCCGGCCACCGCCGCGGTCCCAGTCCGCGAGGCGGGCCTTGAAAGCGGACGGCGCATCGGCGAGCGCCGCGAGGCGCAGATCGCGCCAGAGCGGCCAGTCGTCGGTCGTGAGCACCCGCAAAGTCACCATGACCGCCACGGTAGGGGGTGTGCCGACCGGCCGGCGTGGCCTTTACTGGAGGTGAGGGACTCTCCGGCAGGAGGTCGTGCCATGGGCCCGGCTCCACAGCAACAGACCTTGCCGCGTCTCGTCGTCGACAGCCCGGAGCGGCTGCGCGGTGAGGTGTACGTCGTCGCCGACCGCCCGATGCTGGTCGGCCGGGGCACGGGGTGCCAGATCCACGTGAGCGAACCCGGGGTCAGTCGGCGCCACGCGATGGTGTGGCGGTCGGACGGGCACACTTCGGTCGAGGACCTGGACTCCACCAACGGCACCCTGCTGAACGGTCACCCGCTGCACGGGCAGGAGGTGCTGCACACCGGAGACGTGATCGACTTCGGGCCGTTCGAGGTGCACTACGAGGAGCCGCGCGCCCCGGACGACACCGTTCCCGGCCAGGGGGCGGAGGCGGGGGCGGCGCACAGCGGCACGGCGGCGCTCACGCAGATGTCGGGGCCGGCGCCGGAGCCGGCGCGGGACGTGCCCGAGGCGGTGCCGCCGATGCCGTCCGAGCGGCCGCCGATGCCGTCGCCGATGCCGTCGGTGCCGGAGCGGGGCGCGTCGTCGGCTGTGCCGGGCGCCGGACCCCGCTACGACGTCGAGCGGCAGAAGGCCGAAGGGAACCTCAGCAACGTCGGCGGGAACCAGTACAACAGCCAGTACTACTACGTCATGCAGGCCCGGCGGGAGAGCTTCTTCCGCGAGGTCGCGGCCACCCGCACCCGGGCCCGTCACCTGGTGCTCGCCGGGTTCCTGCTGTTCTTCGCCGGTGGCGGGGTCTACGGGTGGGCACTGTTCAGCTTCATCTCGAAGACGAGCGACGCGGTGCAGTCCGGCGAGCCGGACTACTCGGTGCCCAACCTGCTCGGGCCGAAGGTCGGAGGCGTCCCTGTCGGTGCGATCGGCTTCGCGGCGGCGGCGATCGGTCTCCTGCTCCTGCTCGTCGGGATCGTCCTGCACGTCGTGACCACCTCGCGGCGGCGGCGCTTCGAGGACGAGGAGAACCGGCGGTTGCGGTACCCGCCGCCATCGTCGTGAACAGTGAGTCCGGCGAGACGAGTCCGGCCAGACGAGTCCGGCCGGATGAGTCCGCAGAGCTCAGTCCGGAGAGCTTTGACGGGAGGCGCGTCCATGGTCTTCAACGTCGGCAACCAGCAGGCTGGGACGATCAACAACGTCGGCCGGGACCAGACCATCCACGACGGACAGTCAGGCCGGTTGACGGTCGGTGCCCAGGAGTTGCGCGGATTGGTCGGGCAACTGCGCACAGCCGTCGAGGCGCAGCCGCCCCCGCCGTCGGTGGCGCCGCAGGTCGAGGCGGAACTGGACGCGCTGGACCGCGAGGCCGCCGCACCCGAGCCGGACCGGGCGGCCGTCGCGGACCGGCTCTCCCGGATCACCCGGCTGCTCGGCGCCACTGGGGCCGCGCTGAGGGCCGGCACCGGCCTGTTCGGGGCCGTCGCAGCGCTGGCCGGCTGGCTGGGCGCGGCCGGGCAGCCGGTTCTGCACGCGATCGGCCTGTGAGGCGGAGAGGCCGGCTGCTGTCCTTGCAGTGGTGCTTCTCCTGCGGCGGTGCAGTGTCCTGCGGCGGCGCTGCCCCGATGGTGCGGCCGACCGGTCCTCCTCAGCCGGTAGGGGCGTGGGCGCGGCGGCCTCGCGGCGCGGTGTCGCGGCGGGCGGCGAGGGCGTTGCCGACCGCCCGGATCGCCGCCCCGACGAGGACGAACGCCCCCGTCGTCAGGAAGCACGCACCGGCCACCCGCCCGTAGCCGCCGTGCACACCCGGGTCGAGGAACGGGTACGGGTACCAGTCGACGGCCCAGCCGCGGAGCAGCGTGTAGACGAGGTAGACCAGCGGGAACCCCAGCCACCACAGCGCCGCCCTCGCGCGCAGGCGTTGCGCCGGCGGGTCGATCAGCCAGTCGGCGAGCACGAGGAGCGGCATCGCGCGGTGGAGCACGTCGTTCACCCACGGGATCGTCAGCTGCGCCGGGTACTCGGCGAGCACGGTGCCGTAGACCAGACCGGTGATCGCCAGGTAGAGCACGACCGCCCCGCGCACCAGGTCGGGCACGGGACGGCGGCCGGTCAGGCCCGCCAGTCCGCCGAGCGCCAGGACGACGATCGCGGCCATGTTGCCGAGATTGGTGAAGTAGCTGAAGTAGTTCACCAACCCGGTGGCGCCGGTCGCGGCGCGGTAGCCGGAGAAGCCGAGGGCGACGGCCGCGAACGCGGCGACGGCGAGCCGGGCGGGAGCTAGCCACGAGTGCATCGTCGGGGCCGCCTCTCTGGGGGTGGCGTGGTCCGTCGGGGTCACTCGGATTGAAACCCGGGTGGGCGGAGTCGGCCACAGGAGGGGCGGGGCTGTGAGCGGTGGGCTCAGGGGGTGCGCCAGTCAGCGGCGAAGGCGGCCGCCGGGTTGGTGGTAAGGAGCAGTTCGGGGAGTTCGGGGCCGAACGTACGGCCGAGGCGCGGGGCGAGGTCGGTGAGCAGCCGGGTGGGGCCGTCGGCGCGGCGGGCGGTGCGGGTGGTGGTGTCGGCGCCGAGGAGCAGCCGGTCGGCGTGGCCCGCGTCGACGAGGTCGGCGATGAGGTCGAAGGCCTGGTGGTCCTCCGGGTGGCCGGCCCGCGAGGGGCTGTCCAGGGCCAAGTAGACCCCTTCGGCGGCGAGTTCGCGGTGCAGACGCGCGTCGGGCAGGCGGGTGAGGTGACCGAGGACGATCCGGTCGAGCGGGACCCCGTGCCGGGCGTGGAGCCAGAGCAGCACGAAGTGCGGGTCGCCGCCGGGTTCGAGGTGGACGGTGATCGGGGAGCCGGTGGCGTGGTGGGCCTCGGCGGCGGCCGTCATGACCAGGCGGGTGTGCGCGGTGCTGACGCCGACGTCGCAGGCGACCTTGATCAGCCCGGCGCGGACACCCTCGGGCGCGCCCGGGAGTCCAGTGGTCAGCTCGGCGGTGAAGCGCTCGGCGAGTCCGTCGTACAGGGCGGGAAGGGCGCCCGAGCGGTAGTGGGCCGCCTGGTGCACGCCGGTGGCGGCGACCACGTGGACGCCGGTCGCGCGCGAGAGCGCGGCGAGCGCGTCGGCGCCGCGGCCCATGCCGTGCGGGGTCCACTGGACGAACGTCCGACCGCCGGCTTCGGCGAAGGAGCGCAGGACGTCCTCGGCGGCGGCCGGGTCGTCGAGCTCCTGACCGGGGAGCAGCGGGCTGCGGATGAAGAGGTGGTCGTGGGAGTCGGTGACGCCGAGCTCGGCGGGGTCGAGGTCGCCCAGGACCGTACGAGCGGTGCGGACGGCGCGGACGGCGGTGGTCATGCGTCGGCCTCCTGTCGTGGTATGTCCCGGTCCCGCGCGTGCCGCGCCTGCCGCGCCTGCTGCGGCTGCCGTGACTGCTGCGACTCCCGTGACTCGGCGAAGGTCTCGGTGGCCACCCGGAGGCCGGCCAGAGCCTTGGGGACCCCGACGTAGGGGGCCAGGTGGACGATCACCTCGGTGATCTCCTCGCGCGTCATCCCGATCCGCAGGCTGTTGCGGACGTGGTCGGCGAGCTGCGGCTCGACGCCGCCGAGGGCGGTGAGGGCGGCCAGGTTCGCCACCTGGCGGTCGCGCAGGGCGAGGCCGGGGCGCTGGTAGGTGCCGCCGAACAGGGCCGTGACGATCCAGTCGGGGAAGCCCGGGGCCAGGCCGTCGAGGCCGCCGAGGGTGGCCGCGGCGACCGGACCGGCGAGATCGGCGAGCAGGGCGTAGCCGGCCTCGCGGTCGAGCGGGGCGGGGGTGAGGTCGGCGGGCACGAGCGACTCGGGCGCGGGCGTCCCGGGCGTGAGCGGTTCGGGTGCGGGCGTTTCGCGTGCGGGCGTCTCGGGCGCGGTGGTGGTGGACGGCGCGGCCGCGAAGGGGCCGGCGGGGGTGGCGGGGGTGGTCATCATGGGGGCGGCGAATCCTTTCACCAGTGACGGCCGGCGGGGAGCAGGTCGAGTTCGGGCCGGGAGAGGTGCAGCACCCGGTAGCGGGTGCCGGGCGCGTCGTCGGGGGCCTCGCCGCACCAGAGGGCGACGTGGAGCAGCTCCCATCGACTCGGGTCGACCGCGACGGCGGCGGTGTGCAGGGTGGGATGGACGGGCAGGTCGGCGAGGGCCTGCTCGACGGCCTCGGCCGGGTCGGCGGTCTCGGGGAGCCGGACGGTCCGGCGGGTGGCGGTGGTCGGTCCGTCGACAGCGGCTGCGGCTTCGTGCGCGAGCCCGGCGCCGAGCCAGTGCCGAACGACGGGGCGGCCGAAGTCGGCGCTGAGGCCGCGGAAGCCGGGACCCCAGAGGAAGCCGTTCATGCCCTCGGCCGTGCGCCACAGGTAGAACGGCGCGTACTGGTTGACCGGCGAGCCGTCGCGCCCGCGCTCCCGGACCAGGTACGCCTTGAGGCCGAGGCCGGGGTGGGCGTCGAGGAGGTGACCCCGCTCGGCGACGCGCTTGTGGATGATCCCCATGTCGTAGTCGGCGGGGAGGGTGATCTCGTACTGCATGGCGTGCACGGGTGGCTCTCCTCCATCGGAGTCGGGCTGAAAGGGGGCTGGTTCGGGCGGCCTCAGCCGGTCCGGTGCGCCGCGAGCAGGGCGAGGGCGCCGCGGACGGCCTGTTCGAAGGGCTCGGCGTGGCCGGCCGCGCGAGCCAGCACGTACCCGCCCTGGACGACGGCGACCAGGGCGGCGGCCGTGTCCGCCGGGTCGACGCCCGGGACGAGCTCGCCCGCGGCCTGACCCTCGGCGACCAGTTCGGCGATCCGGCCGCGCAGCCAGTCGAACGTCTCCTCGACCGGCGCCCGCAACTGCGGGTCGGCGACGACGTCGGGGTCCTGCGCCATTCGGCCGATCCGGCAGCCGCGCATCACGTCGCGGTCGCGGTGGAGGTAGGCGGCGATGCGGTCGTAGGTGCCGCCCCCGGAGGTGAGGTCGGCCTCCGCGAGGGCGCGCATCTCCTCGGCGCTGCGGCGCAGGGCGGTCGCGGCGAGGTCGGGCTTGCCGGTGAAGTGGTGGTACATGCTGCCCTGGCCGACTCCGGCGCGCTGCTGGATGGCCTTGGGGCTGGTGCCGACGTAGCCGCGCTCCCAGAGGAGGTCCTGGGTGCTCTCGATGAGACGGTCCTGGGTTGCCATGCCGATCACTGTACATACCAGTAGGTACAGAGTGCCAGTGGCTTCCTCCGGACGCTCCGGACGGTGCCCGGCCCCGGGGCGGACGCGCCCACCCACGGGGATGGCCGAGGGCCGTGCGCCGCCCCCCGGCGGCCACGGCCCCTCGCCCGTTCGTCATCCCCCGCACCGCCGGACGGCATACCGCCCATGCCGGTGGCACACGTCACGTCGCCCCGTGTCGCTGCGCCCGCGCACCCTGGTTCGTCCTGCGCTTCGTCGCGCCTCGTGTCGCCGTGTCCCGCACACACACGCACGATCCACCGCGAGCGCACAGGCAGCGACCGGAGCGCGGACAGGGCCTCGATCCGCACGCCCCGGCTGGCAGGATGTCCGGCATGAGCTACCTCGCCTCGGATGACCGCTATGCCTCGATGACCTACCGCAAGGCCGGGCGCAGCGGCATACAACTGCCCGCCGTCTCGCTCGGACTCTGGCACAACTTCGGCGACGCCCAGCCACTGGACGTGCAGCGGGCGGTGCTGCGCCGGGCCTTCGACCGCGGGATCACCCACTTCGACCTGGCGAACAACTACGGCCCGCCGTACGGCAGTGCGGAGCGCAACTTCGGGTATCTCTTCGCGCAGGACTTCCGCCCCTACCGGGACGAGCTGTTCATCGCCACCAAGGCCGGCTGGGACATGTGGCCCGGGCCGTACGGCAACGGCGGCAGCCGCAAATACCTGCTGGCCAGCCTGGACCAGTCGCTCGGACGAATGGGACTGGACTACGTCGACGTCTTCTACTCGCACCGATACGACCCGCAGACCCCGATCGAGGAGACGATGGGCGCGCTGGACAGCGCGGTCCGCTCGGGGAAGGCGCTGTACGCGGGCATCTCCAACTACCCGGCGGAGCAGCACCGGGAGGCGGTGGCGATCCTGCGCGAGCTGGGGACGCCGGTGCTGATGAACCAGTCGGCGTACTCGATCCTCAACCGGCACGTGGAGGAGGGCGTGCTGGAGGCTGTCGGCGACACCCAGACCAGCCTGATCGCCTACTCTCCTCTCGCACAGGGTCTCCTGACGGAGCGCTATCTCTCGGGCGAAGTGCCGGCCGGGTCGCGGATGTCGGTCGGGAAGTTCCTGAGCGAGGAGGCCCTCGGGGGGTCGCGACTGGAGCAGCTGCGGGCGCTCGCGAAGGTCGCCGAGGGGCGCGGGCAGACACTCGCCCAGCTGGCCCTCTGCTGGGTGCTGCGCGACCCGCGGGTCGTGTCGGTGATCATCGGGGCGAGCAGCGTCGCGCAGCTGGACCAGAACATCGACGCGTTGAACGGCGGGCCGCTGACGGAGGAGGAGCTCGCGGAGATCGACCGGCTGAGCCGGTAAGCGGCGGGCGGTGAGGGGTGAGGGGTGAGGGCCCGGGGGTTGCAGGGTCGGGCGACAGGCGACAGATAACAGATTTCAGAATCTGTCATCTGTCGCCTGTTATCTGTTTTCTGTCACCTGTTCACCGCCGGAGGCCGCCCGCCACCCCGGCGGCGGCTCACGCCACCGGGGTGTACTTGTAGCCGACGCGGCGGACCGTCACGATCGTGTCGCGGTAGGCCGATCCGAGCTTGCGGCGCAGCCGGGCCACGTGCACGTCCACCGTCCGCCCGTCGCCGACGTGGCCGTAGCCCCACACGGCGGAGACGAGGTGGTCACGGGTGTGCACCCGCTGCGGGTGCTCGGTGAGGTGCGCGAGCAGCTCGAACTCCAGGTACGTGAGGTCGAGCAGCCGCCCGTCCACGTACGCGTTGCGCCGCTCGGTGTCGACGGTGATGCCGCGGCCGGACGGACGGACCGGGCGGACGGCCGGCGAACCGGCCGGGACGACGGACGGCCCCGCGGCCGGCACGCCGGCACCGGCCGGGCTCTCCGCCGGCACGAGCACCAGGTACCCGACCATCGGCTGCCCGACCATCGGTTGCCCGGCCACGTCGCCGAACTGCGCGCCGTACTGGGCAAGGAGGGCCTGCGGCAGTGCACCCTGCGGCAGAGCCGCAACGACGGTCGCACCTTCCGGTAGCGCCGCCAGCAGCGACTGCGGCGGCACGGGCCGGTGCGGCAACACGTCCGGTGGCACCGAACGCGCCGGCCGACTCGGGGAGTTGACGGTGCCGGACGGGACAGACGGAACGGGCTGGACGGACTGAACAGGCTGGACGGACGGAACGGGCTGGACGGAGCGGACCGCGCGCAGGTGCGGGGTCGCGGAGGGCAGGGGCAGGGTGGCCGTGGAAGGAGAAGACATGGTGTGCCGCTCATTTCGCGCGTGACGGACGGGGTGGAGTCGTCTGCGCGTCGACCGGGCGTACTACCGGGGCTGATCCGGGATCAGCGGGCGGAGGGCCGGGACGCGCTGGGCGAGCCCGGACACGTCTGATCGAACAAGTGCGGCTGCCTGGACGGCCAGAACGGCTCCAGGTCGGCACGGCCGGAGCGGCCGCGCTCGACTGCGCAACCGGCCGCGCGCAAGCGCCCGTTCGGCTGCTGTCCGCTCGTCCGTCCGCTCGACCGCCCGGACGGTGCGCCGCAGTGCGCGGCGGGGGACGTCCCGGCGGTGCATGGGCGCCCGGCGGCTCCGGGGGCGGGGTTGGGGAAGGCGAGGTTCACAGGTGGTCCCTCCGCGGGGCGGGGCCGGATCGCCGGTGGCGGGCACGCCGGGTTCGGTGTGCCGCTCCGGCCTGGTCGACGGGTTGACGGTGCGCCGGACGCAAGCGGCCAGACAGGCTGCAAGCGGGGTCGGGCGTACCGGGAAGGGCCTGCCGGTCAGCGACAACACGCGCTGCAGGTCAGCGCGTGGTCGATGTAGCGACGGACCGTGAGCACCGGCGCGACCAGGATTCGGACGGAGGCGGGCGTGGCCGTGGCGATGCGCCGACCGACGGTCATCCTGCCGCCCTCCCCTGGATCCGTGCTCGGCCACGCGGGGTGCGCGCCGAAGATGCGTGATCGAAGGACCTTTCGCCGGACATGCGTCAGTACCGACCCACGTCCGGGCTCCCCGACGGCATGGCCGGGCGGCCCTCGCCCCCAGAGCCTTCCACGCCGAACCGGTCCAGGCAACCTTCATCGCGCAGAACGTCCGGGATGCGGACGTCCGGATGAGACGGCGACCTGACGAGACGCCGGCCGGGTGGGTGGGGCGCTCCGGTCGGACGGGGCACCGGCCGAGGTGGGCGGGTGATCAGGTCCGAACCGCCCGGCCGCGCCGGGCCGCCGCGTGCTCGACGAGGGCGACCAGCAGTTCCTTCCCGTCCTCGCGCAGCCGCGCGTCGCAGAGCAGCACCGGGATGTCCGGGTCGAGGTCGAGCGCGTCCCGCACCTCGCCGGGCGCGAACCGCTCCGTCCCGTCGAAGCAGTTCACGGCGACGACGAACGGGATGCCGCGCTGCTCGAAGAAGTCCACCGAGGGGAAGCAGTCGGCGAGACGCCGGGTGTCCGCGAGCACCACCGCGCCGAGCGCTCCGCGCGCCAGCTCGTCCCACACGAACCAGAACCGGTCCTGCCCCGGCGTGCCGAACAGGTAGAGCGCGAGCCCGGCCCGCAGGTCGATCCGGCCGAAGTCCATCGCCACCGTGGTGGTGCGCTTGGCCTCCACGCCCGAGGTGTCGTCCACCGGGCGCCCGAGCTCGCTCAGTCCCTCCTCGGTGCGCAGCGGCCGGATCTCGCTGACCGCGCCGACCAGCGTCGTCTTGCCCGCGCCGAAGCCGCCCGCGACGAGGATCTTCACCGCGACGGCCGGACCACCGCGCCAGCGCGGGTCGTTGGCGTCGGGCCGACGCGGGCCGACGCGGTGCTCGGCGCGGTGCTCGGCGCGGTGCTCGCCGTGGTGCTCAGAGCGCACGGAGTCCATTGATCACGTCTCGCAGCAGGCGCTCGTCCGGCAGCTCGGCGAGCGGAACGGGTCGGGTGACGCTGATCAGCTCGGCGTCGTAGAGGTCGCCGAGCAGCACCCGGACGACGCTGACCGGCAGGTCGGTGTAGGAGCCGAGTTCGGCGACGGACAGCGGCTCGCGGCGGCACCAGGCCAGGATGGTCTGGTGCTCCGGGTCGAGCACGTGCGCGGGCACGGCCCCCGCGTCCGGCCCGGGCTCGGCGGCGGTGATCAGCGAGATGAGGTCGAACAGGCCGTCCTCGACCGGCCGGGTGCGGCCGCGGGTCATCGAGTACAGCCGCACCACCGGGCCGGCGTCGTCGTCGAACCAGCGGTCGTCGACCGGGGTGCGCGGCCGGAACAGGTCGACCTCGGGCCCGTCGGGGGCAGTGTCGTCCACCCCGGCGCCATCCGCACCGGTGCCGTCCCCGGCTGCGCCGTCCGCACCGGTGCCGTCCCCGGCTGCGCCATCCGCACCGGTGCCGTCCCCGGCCGCGCCGTCCGCGCCCGCGTCATCCCGGCCCGTCGGCTCGGTGCCCGGCTCGTCCCGTTCCGCCGTCGCCTGCACGTTCGGATCCGCCATCGAACCGCTCATCTCCCCGGCGGCGCGGTTTCGGTGCGCGGCTCGGCGGCCATGTGCTCGCCGACCCGCTTGACCAGCAGGGCCATCTCGTAGGCGATCTGGCCGATGTCCGCCTCGGCCTCACTCAGCACAGCCAGGCAGCTGCCGTCGCCGGCCGCCGTGATGAACAGGAACGCCTCGTCGAGCTCGACCATGGTCTGGCGGACCCCGCCGACCTTGAAGTGCCCGCCGGCGCCCTTGGCGAGGCTGTGGAAGCCGGCCGCGACGGCGGCGAGGTGCTCGGCGTCCTCGCGCTCGAGGTCGCGGGAGGCGCCGGTGGCCAGGCCGTCGCTGGAGAGGATCACCGCGTGCCGAAGGGCCGCGACGCGTCCCACCAGGTCGTCCAGGAGCCAGTTGAGGTCCCCGGACGGCTGCGTCGAGATGGTCATGAATCAGTTCCTTCCGCTGGAGCGGGTGGTACGGGTCGTGCCTGTCGTGCTGGTCCTGCTTGTCGTGCGTCTGATACCTGCGAGTCCGCTCCAGGTGCTCCGGAGTCCAGGCCGGAGCCGGAGCCGGTGCCAGTGCCGGTGTCGGCCGACGGCACCAGGCGGACCGGCGGCCCTGGCGGAACGCGCCGGACGAGCGGCGCCCTGGTGCCGTCGGGCGGCGCGGGCAGTGCCGCCGGGGCCGGTGCCGGGCAGATCGCCCGCCGGGACGTGTCCGGCGGCTGCCAGACCGGGACGGACCCGGCGGCGGGCCGGACACCGGACGGGGGAGCCGACGGCGACGCCGTGGTCGGCGAGGACGCCGCACCCTTGGCGCCGCGGCCCCGGGTGAACCCGCGCTGGAACGACGCGAAGGTGGCCCGCGCCTCCTCCGGCGATCGCTCCCGTGCGCGCTCGGCCTCTCTGACGGCCCGTTCGGCGTCCTGCGCCGCCCGTACGACCGGGTCCTGGGACGGCCGCACGTCCTCGGTACGGTCGCCCCGGAGCCGCTCCTTCATCTGCTCCCTCAGCTGCGGCGCGAGGTTCGCCTGCCGGACTCGCCGGGGCAGTCCTCCCGGCGTCCGCGAACCGACACCCGGCCGCTCCTGCGCCACCACCGGCACCACCACCGGCGCCGCGACCGGCACGTCGACAACCGGCACTCCGGCGCTCGGCACGCCGGTGCTCGGCACGCCGACGCTCGGAGCATCAGCGGTCTGCACGTCAGCAGCCGTCCCGTCGGCGGCCGGCGCACCCTCCGCCCGGCGGTGGCGTCCGGTGCCCTCCGCGGCGGCATCGCCGCCCGAGCCCCCGCCCTGCGCGCCCGGCGCGGGAACCAGCACCGGCCCGCCCTTCGTCCGCGACGCCCGCCGCGGCAGTCCGCCCGGCGTCCGGGCCGGCTCGGGCACGGACGGCCGCGGCCCGCCGGTGACACGGTGCCGCCCGGCCGAGGAGGCACCCGAGGAAGCGTTCCCGGAAGCACCTGCGGCCCCTCCCCCGGACGGTCCCGAAGTGGCCGGGGCCACCGAAGCACCGCTTCCCGGGACCGCCACGAGGTCCCGCTGCCCGCGCCGGGCCACCGTCACCGGCCGCCGCCCCGTCCGCGCCGGCTCGGCCGGCCCGTCCGGCGCCTCGGCGAGCAGCTCGCGCGGTATCAGCACCACCGCCGTCGTCCCGCCGTACGGCGAGGGCCGCAGGTGCACCCGGATGCCGTGCCGCCGGGCCAGCCGGCTGACCACGAACAGGCCCAGCCGGTCGGTGTCGGCGAGGTCGAACTCCTGCTCCACGGCGAGGCGTTCGTTGATCTCGGCGAGCGCCTGCCCGCTCAGCCCGAGTCCGCGGTCGTCGATCTCGAGCGCGAAACCGTGCGCCACGACCTCGCCCTGGACGGTGACCTGGGTGTTCGGCGGGGAGAACACCGCGGCGTTCTCGACGAGTTCGGCGATCAGGTGGGTCACGTCGGCGACGGCGCTGCCGAGCAGTCCGGTGCCGGGGAACGGCCGGACGGTCACGCGGGCGTAGTCCTCGACCTCGCCGACCGCCGCCCGCACGACGTCCACCATCCGCACCGGCTTGCGCCAGGCGCGCCCCGGCGAGCCGCCGGCCAGGATGATCAGGCCCTCGGCGTGGCGGCGCATGCGGGTGGTGAGGTGGTCGACCCGGAACAGGTCCTCCAGCTCCGCCGGGTCCTCGGTGCGGCGCTCCATGGTGTCCAGCAGGGTCAGCTGGCGGTGCAGCAGCACCTGGCTGCGCCGGGCGAGGTTGACGAAGACGGCCGAGACGCCGCGGCGCAGTTCGGCCTGCTCGACGGCGGCCCCGACGGCGGCCCGCTGCACGGCGTTGAACGCCTGGCCGACCTGGCCGATCTCGGCCTGCCCGAACCTCAGTTCCGGCGCCTCGGCGGCGACGTCCACCGCCTCGCCGCGGCGCAGCCGCAGCATGACGGCGGGCAGGCGGGTGGTGGCGAGCTCGTTGGCGGCGTTGCGCAGGCCGATCAGCTCGCGGGCGAGGCCGCGGCCGATCCGGAACGAGATGAGCACCGTCAGCACGACCGCGACGAGGCCGACCGCGCCCGCGATCCCGCCGCGCCACAACAAGCCGGTCGCATACGACCGTTCGCGCCCGGCGATGCCGTCGGCGATGCGGGAGTTGACGGCGGCGAGGTCGCCGAGGGCCTGGTTGGCGGTCTCCCGCCAGGAGTCGCCGTTGATCGCCTGCGCGACGTTGGCAGGGCCCCCGGCGCCGACGAAGTCGGCCTCGGCGCGGACGAGCGCGGCCCAGGCGTCACTGCCGCGCAGCGCGATGTAGTCGGCCTGGTCGGCGGGTTCGAGCTCGGCGATGTAGACGGTGAACAGCGCCTGCTGGTTGTGCAGGGCGTCGAGCGCGGTCTGGTACTGCTCGGAGGTGGGCCGGGCGGCGCCGGTACGCAGGCCCTCCATCGCCGCGTCCTCCTGGGACAGGTACTCGCGGGCGCGCACGAGCTCGATCAGGATCGTGCCCTGGCGCGGGAGTTGGCCGCTCTGGCCGGCGACGAAGGCGGAACGGAGGCCGAACACGGGCTTGATCAGGTCGCTGTACTGGTCGAGCGCGAACTCCCAGTTGAGCGCGGAACGGCCGACCTGGGCGCGCAGCGGGCCCATCTGGTCGGCGGCGGCGAGGATCTGCAGGAGGCGCCCGCGCTGGGCGACGGAGAGCCTGCCGCCGATGGTGTCCTTCTTGTCGCGCAGGATGCCGAGGTCGCGGTCGGTGTCGGCCTTGGCACGGTCATAGGCGTCCCTGGCGGCGCGCGAGTTCGGGTCGGCGAGGCGCTGGACGGCGGCGCGGCGCTCGTTCTGCAGGTCGGTGGCGTACTGGTCGGCGGGGGTGCCGAACTCCTTGTACGTACGGCTGAGCTCCAGCTGCCTCCAAACGTCTCCGGTGGTGGCGATGGTCGCGTACACCCACAGGGCGGTGAGCGCGACGATGGGCACCAGAAGCAGCGCGATGATCTTCGCGCGGATCGAGCTGCTACGCAGACGCATGGAGTCCTCGGTCGGGAAGTGCCAGGCGCGGAAGGGGGGAGGGTTGGTGGAGCGGGGAGCACGCGCGGATGCGCAGGGTGCGGGAGCGCGGGCGGTCTTGCGTCGTGGGAAGCGTCGTCGGAAGCCGGGCGGGAGCCCGGGTCGGGTCGGGGTCGGGTACGGATCGGGCCTGGCCGGGGGCCCGGCCGCGGGTCTGCGAGAGCCTACTACGCCCTGACCACTCGTTCGAGGGCCGAATCCCTCTAGCACCGACTTGCCCCGCACACGTCAGGAGCACAGCGGGACCCGCCGCCCGTCCGCCGCCCGCGTACGACGCTTTCCGTACGGACGTACGGCACTTTCCGTACGTCCAGGTGCCGATCTCGTCGCGTCACCGTCACAACCCTGGGCAGTGGCAGGACGATCCGATAGTTTCGGCTCCACGGCGGACGCGACCAGACGAAAGCGGGCGCGGGCAGACGCGGGCAGACGAGAGCGGACGCGGGCACCGGCCGCCGGACGCGAACCGGGGAGGAACGTGCGCGAGTTCACCACCCCGGCCCTGGCCGCGCCCGAGGCCGCCGGAGGACTCGCCGACTCGCTCTACGACACCGCCGAACGGACCCCCGCCCTGGCCCAGTTGGCACTGCGCACCGCCGACGGGACGTGGCGGGACGTCACCGCCCGCGAGTTCCGCGACGAGGTCCTCGCCCTCGCCAAGGGCCTGCTCACCCGGGGCGTGCGCTACGGCGACCGGGTCGCCCTGATGTCCCGCACCCGCTACGAGTGGACGCTCTTCGACTACGCGCTCTGGTCGATCGGCGCGATCACCGTCCCCGTCTACCCCACCGCCGCGCCCGAGCAGGTGCGCTGGATCCTCGCCGAGACCCAGGCGGTCGCCTGCCTGGTCGAGGACGAGGACGCCGCGATGACCGTCGGCGCGGTGTGCGACGCCCTGCCCGACCTCACCGGCATCTGGCAGCTCGACCGTGACTGCGTCGCCGCGATCACCGAGGACGGGCTCGGCGTGCCCGACGCCCTCGTACACCGCCAGCGACTCGGCGTCGCCGCCTCGAACATCGCCACCGTCGTCTACACCTCGGGCACCACCGGACGTCCCAAGGGCTGCCTGATCACCCACGCCAACCTGGCCGCCGAGGCCGACGCCCTGCTCGGCGGCTGGAGCGACGTCTTCCGCGACCCCTCCGGCGGCCAGCCCGCCACCCTGCTCTTCCTGCCGCTCGCGCACGTCTACGGGCGGGCCGTGCAGGTCGCGGCGATGCGCGGCGGCTTCCGGATCGGACACGTCCCCGAGGTCTCCACCGACGCACTGCTGCCCGCCCTGGACTCCTTCCGGCCGACCTTCCTGCACGCCGTCCCGTACGTCTTCGAGAAGATCTTCCAGCAGGCCCGGCGGGCCGCCGAGGACGCCGGGCGCGGCGAACTCTTCGAGCAGGCGCGGCAGGTGGCCGTCGACTGGGCGGCGGCGCGGGAGCAGAAGCTGTTCGGCCGCGGCCCCGGGCCGAGCCCCGGACTGCGACTGCGCCACCTCGCGTACGAACGGACGGTCTACCCGCGGCTGCGCGGCGTCCTCGGCGGCAGGGTGCGCAGCATCGTGTGCGGCGGCTCGTCGCTGCGCCGCGAGCTCGCGCTGTTCTTCGCCGGCGCCGGCTTCCAGCTGTACGAGGGCTACGGGCTGACCGAGACCTCCGCCGCGATCACCGCCAACCCGACCGGGCGGCAGAGATTCGGCACGGTCGGGCGGCCGATCCCGGGCGCCTCGGTGGCGATCGCGGACGACGGCGAGGTGTGGGTGCGCGGCGGGTCCGTTTTCGGCGGGTACCTCAACCACCCGCGCTGCACGGCGGAGTCGCTGCGCGACGGCTGGTTCGCCACCGGGGACCTCGGCCGGCTCGACGAGGACGGGTACCTCACCATCACCGGCCGCAAGAAGGACCTGATCGTCACCAGCAGTGGCAAGAACCTCTCCCCGGCCGCGCTGGAGGAGCGGGTGGCGGCGCATCCGCTGGTCTCGCAGTGCCTGGTGGTCGGCGACGACCGCCCCTACATCGCCGCGCTGATCACGCTCGACCCGGCGGCGCTGGCACACTGGCTGCGCACGAGCGGACGGGAGCAGCTGGACCCGTGGGCGGTGCTCGCGGACGAGCACCTGCACGCCGAGATCCAGCGTGCGGTGGCGGCGGCGAACACGGCGGTGTCGCGGGCCGAGTCGATCCGCGCGTTCCGGCTGCTGCCACGGGAGTTCAGCATGGACCAGGGGCTGCTAACGCCGTCGCTGAAGCTTCGGCGGGCGGCGATCGCGGAGTACTACGCGGCAGACATCGAGGAACTGTACGTTCCATGACGCACAGTCTTGTCCGTTTATTGGCCGAGTGGTGCGGGCTTGACCAGCGATCTTTTGACGGGCCGATCGGTCCAGTCCATTGTTTCCCCTCGGTCCGAGTGCGGCGCACCGAAGGACGCCGCACCGCCGCCCCTCCCGACGCGGAGAGACAGCGGCGCGGCACCCTTCAGCCGAGCAGGTGTGCGACCCGGCCGCCGAGGCGCTCATCGAAGTCCGCGGCGGCGCCGGCACCTTCCGGCGGCGATCTTGTTCGTTGACAGGGTGCCCGCGGCGCGGCTCTAATGGGGGCGTGCAGCGCGGTGTCGGCCACAGAGCAGTGGGCCGGCCGGCGACCGAGCCGGCACCTTTCTGCAAGGGACGATGCGCGATGAGCACTTTCTCCGCTGCCCTGATCTGACGTACGCGGCCACCCGTGGTGTCCGCGTGCGCGTGTGCTTCGCGGCGCTCGCGTGTGGCCTTGGCTCCCTCATGCATTCGGAGACTTCACCACACACGTATGCCCATGTCTTTCAACCAGAGTGTCATTGACGAGTTCCGCGCCGACGGCGGGAAGGTCGGCGGGCCGTTCGAGGGCGGCGATCTGCTGCTCCTCACCACCACCGGGGCCCGGTCGGGGCGGGAGCACACCGTTCCGCTGGGGTACGTCCGGGCAGAGGGCGAGCTCGTCGTCGTCGCGTCAGCGGGCGGGGCGCCGGACCACCCGCAGTGGTACCGCAACCTGCTCACCCGCCCCGTGGTCCGGGTCGAGCTCGGCACGGAGACGTTCGACGCGATCGCCGTGCCGGCCGAAGGGGCGCGGCGGGAGCGGCTGTTCGCTGCCGTCGTGCGGGCGGCGCCGGGGTACGGCGACTACCAGACCCGCGCCGGGCGGGAGTTGCCGGTCGTCGTCCTGGAACGGCCCGAGACACCTACGCGGGAGGTGCGCAGTCTCGCCGACAAGCTGCTGGAGGCGCACACCTGGCTGCGCGCGCAGCTGCGGTACGTCCGCGAGGAGGCGCACGCCCACGCCGCGGGGCAGCGGGCGAGCCTCGGGCTCCAACTACGGCAGCACTGCCTGGCGTTCTGCGAGGGGCTGGCGCACCACCACCGTGGCGAGGACGCGGCGATCTTCCCGGCCCTGGCGCGCAGCCACCCTGAACTGGCCGGGGCGCTGGACGCCTTGGGAGGGCAGCACCGGGCGATCGGGCGGATCAAGGAGGAACTGGTAGCACTGCTGGCCGGGATCGAGGTCGAGGAGCCGGAGCGGCTGCGGGCCGAGGTGGACCGGATGGCGGCCGAGCTGGAGGCGCACCTCGCGTACGAGGAGGCCGAGCTGCTGCCGGTGCTCGCAGGGATTCCGTTCCCGCCGATGCACTGAGGCTGCGGGGGCCTGGCGGGGCGCCCGGCGGAGGTGGACGAACAGATGACAGATGACAGATTTCGAAATCTGTCATCTGTCATCTGCCACCCGTTATCTGTCAGGCGTCACCCGTCACGACTGCGAGAACACCGGCAGGTACCCGTAGGCCTGACCGGAGGAATTCGGGTGGTAGCTCTCGTCGATGGGCCACGTGGTGCTGTGGATCCAGGTGTCCAGCGAGCCGCAGATCTCGTGCTCGGCGAAGGTGTCGCGCACGTCGGCGAAGGTGAAGCCGGCGTTCGCGGCTCGCTTGGCGATGACGCCGTCGAGCACGTCGGCGGCCTCGTTGATGGCGGAGCGCTTGGTGTCGCCGATGCCGAAGAGGCAGTCGCCACCGATCCTGTACAGGTGCGGGTAGCCGAGGACCACGACGTGCGCGTCGGGGGCCTTGGCGTGGATCGCCGCGTAGACCTGGTCGAGTTGGCCGGGCAGGGTGTTCTGGGCGTAGTCCTCGCCGGCCGAGACCGAGTCGAGGCAGGCGCTCTCGGAGCCGAGCACGCAGGTCTGCATGGTGCTGGCGAAGCCGGCGTCGTTGCCGCCGATGGTGATGCTGACCAGCGTGGTCGAGGAGTTCAGAGCGGAGACCTGGCCGTTGAGGACATCCCCGGTTCTCGCACCCGAGCAGGCGACGAACTTGAAGGAGGACGGCGAGTTCGCGCTCCGCCACAGGTACGGGTATGCGTTGGTGCTCCGCTTGCAGCTGCCACTGTCACCGAGATAGCTCCCGGCGCCGACACCTGCGGAGTACGAGTCCCCGAGGGCAACGTAGTTGACGGCGGCCGCACTCGCGGACGTGGCCGCGAAGAACGTGGTGAGGGCGAGGACGGCCGCTATCGCGGTGGCGGCCATGGCACGGGTGGGGCGCAGCATGAAACCTCCTGGCGTGATGTGGGTCACAGATGTGATACCAGGTGGTAGCAAGCTCGGGAAGCGCTCATGCCAAGGATATTGACGGCCAGTCTGACAACAGTGGAGTGAACACCTCTTCACGCCAGAGGCGTTGGCGCTGCTCAGCGCCGGTGTGCGCGTGTACGCACCAGGCGGATGCCGACGAACGCGCTTCGGCCGCCCTTAAGCGCAGGCTTAAGCGCAGGCTTGAGCGACACCTTGAGCGGGCGCGTTGAGCGATAGCTTCAGCGACGCCCTTCCGCGGGGGCCTTCACAGGGGCTTTCACAGGCACCAGATGCCGCCTCCGGCGCGCGCACTCTGACCGTCTGATCACTGATCAGAGAGGCCGTCCACCGGCGGACGATGCGCTTCAGTGCTCCGAGTAGACGGTGCCCGGGAAGATCTCGCAGCCCGCCACCGGCAGTTCCTCGATCGTCTCGTTCGCGGCCGCGGGCACGCCGAGCCACCGGACGGCGCACGCAACGGCCGCCCGCGCCTGGCGCAGTCCGGGCCCGCCCCAGCCCAGCAGCTCGATCGCGAGCCCGGGCGCGACCAGCAGCCGCCGGTAGTGCCGCCCGGACGCAGGGTCGGCCGCGCTCGGGCCGACCGCCCGCAGCGCCGCGGCCATCCGCACGCGGGCGCACTCGTTCCCGCCGTTCGCGGAGCCGACCCGGTCGTAGAGGTAGCCGAGGTAGTACGGCCGGCCGATCACGGCCTGGGCCTCCTCGGCGGCCTCCCGGGCCAGGGCGGAGGCGGGGTCGCCGGCGTCCTCCGGTTCGAGCGAGCCGCCGGGCAGCGAGCAGATGCCGTCCCTGGGGTTGACCAGGGTCAGCACCCGGCCGTCGGGGGCGAACAGCCACCCCCACGACTGCTTCACCGGCAGCCCCTCGGGCACCTGCTCGCCCGGCCGCCACGGCCACCCCGCGGCGGGACGCCGGCGCACCCTGCCGAGCAGCTCGGCGATCTCCGCGCCGTACTCGATCCGGCTCATGCGTCCCCCCTTTCGGTGTCGGGCTCGGCCGGGACCGACGGGGCGCGGGGCGGACCTGCGGAGCGCGGTACGGGGCGGAGCGGCGGGAGCGGCGGCGTGGGGTACCGCACGCTCCTGCTGTTGATCTTTCCGGGAATCTTCCCCGAACAGGCAGTCGATGAACAGTCCCCAGCGCCGCTTGGTGGACGCGGAAGCCGAAAAGTGCTGGTCAGGCCAGCGGCCCACCTCCGCCCCCGGTGTCGTCGGCCGAGCCGTCTCCGGGCGAACCGGCGTCGGCCGCGCCGGCGTCGGCCGTACCCTCCGCCCGCGCGGCCCGGCCCGGGAAGGCCGGCAGCGGGAAGCCGGGCCTCGGGAGCACCCCGGGCGGGAAGGGCACGCCCCGCTCGACCGTGTCGGCCAGCTCGTCGAACACCTCGTGCGCGCTCATCGGCCGCAGCCGCCCGCCCACCAGCGCCCAGCCCCGCACCGGCGGCCCCTCGGGCCCGGCATCGCCGTGCAGCAGCAACGCACCGTCGCCGCCGACGGCCACGCCCGCCGCCAGCGTCACGCAGAACGCCTCGGTGTCCCGGCCGCCCGGGAACAGCGCGCCCGCCTCGACGCACAGCTCCGCCGCCGCGGTGAGCTGCTCGCCGTCCTCCGGGCCGTGGAAGCGCAGGGTGAGGAGGTGGTATCCCTCCCCCGCGCCCCCGGCCAGCGCCATGTACACCGTCGTGACGTACTCCATCACCGCCAGCAGCCGCCGCCCCGCGAGGTCGTCGCCGACCGCCTCCAGGAGGACGGCGCAGGCGAAGGACATCCGCACCCGGGCCCGGTGGTCCTCCAGCAGCAGCGGGGCCAGCTCGGCCAGCGGCTCGCCCGCGTAGACGAAGGGTTCCCCGGCCAGCTCGGGGTCGCCCGCGTACGCCACCCGGGCGGCGGCCGTGCCCGGATCGAGGCCGAAGGCGTCGCAGTAGTCCGCGTAGTCCGCGGCCTCCATGACCCGCAGGTGCACCTCCACCCCCTGCCCGCGCAGGCCCCTCAGCAGGTCCTCCGTCAGCCGCAGGTACTCCCGGTGCGCGAGCCCGCCGAACAGCCCGTACCCGGCCAGCCCGGCGAAGTCGGCGGCCCCCACCGCGACCGCCAGGGCCACCGGCACCGGCGGCGGCGCCCCGCGCGCCCGGCCGCGCTGTCGCCTCCCCCGGGCCCCGGCACCGCCGTCGGCCCCACCGCCCGGCGGCCGCCCGCCGCCAGGCCCGGCGCCAACGCGCCCGGGCGCGTTGGCGCGAGGCCCGTTCACACGGGACCCGTTCGCGTGAGGTCCGTTCCCACCGGGCCGGGTCCACCGCGCCGCGGACGGGCGCGCCCGCGACTGCCCGCGCGCCCGCCACGCCCCACGCGCTCCCGAGAGCATCTCCGCGAGCGCCCCCGAGCACCGCCCGCGGAGCATCCCCGACACCAACACCCGCACCGACATGCCGAACTCCTCTCTCCGACCGATCACGGACACGACCGTCCGCGACGAGGAACATACACACCGTCACTGACAATCGGCCGTGCGCGATCGGTCACACCCGCCCCGGGGCGCCCGGGTCCCCAGTTCCGGCCGGGATTGTCGGTGCCGGAGGTTAGGGTCGGGGACCATGCGACTGCTGCATACCTCCGACTGGCACCTCGGGCGCTCGTTCCACCGGGAGAGCCTCCACGACGCCCAGCGCGCGTTCCTCGACCACCTCGTGGCGGTCGTCGAGGAGCAGCGCGTCGACGCCGTGCTGGTCGCCGGGGACGTGTACGACCGGGCGCTGCCCGGCCTGGAGGCGGTCGCGCTGTTCGACGACGTGCTGCACCGGCTGGCCGCACTCGGGGTACCGACGGTGTTCGTCAGCGGCAACCACGACTCGGCGCGCCGCCTGGGGGTCGGCGCGGGGCTGATCGGGCGGGCCGGGATCCACCTGCGCACCGATCCGGGCGAGTGCGCCGTCCCGGTGCTGCTGACGGACGAGCACGGCCCGGTGGCCGTCTACGGGCTGCCCTACCTGGAGCCGACGCTCGTGCGCGAGAGCTTCGGACTGGAGCGCGGCGGGCACGCGGCGGTGCTCGGCGCCGCGATGGACCGGGTGCGGGAGGACCTCGCCGCCCGGCCGGAGGGAACGCGCGCGGTGGTCCTGGCGCACGCCTTCGTCACGGGCGGCGCGCCGAGCGACAGCGAGCGGGACATCGCGGTCGGCGGCGTCGCGGCCGTGCCGGCCTCGGTGTTCGACGGCGTGCACTACGCCGCGCTGGGCCACCTGCACGGCTGCCAGACCCTCGCCCCGCACCTGCGCTACAGCGGCTCCCCCCTCGCCTACTCCTTCTCCGAGGCCGGGCAGCGCAAGAGCATGTGGCTGGTCGACCTCGGCGCCGACGGCTCCGTCGCCGCCGAGCGCGTCGACTGCCCGCGGCCGCGCCCGCTGGCCACCCTGCGCGACACTCTCGACGCGCTGCTCACTGAGGAGAAGTACGCGGAACACGAGCAGTCCTGGGTGCAGGCCACCCTGACCGACGCGTCCCGCCCGAGCGAGCCGATGGAACGCCTGCGCCGCCGCTTCCCGCACACCCTGCAGCTGCTGTTCGACCCCGAGGAGACGCCGGCGGAGCCCTCGCAGTCGTACGCGGCCCGGGTCGGCGGGCGGGCCGACCTGGAGATCGCGGAGGGCTTCCTGCGGCACGTGCGCCCCGGCGCCGAGCCGGACGGGGACGAACTCGGCTGGCTGCAGGCCGGCTTCGAGAGCGTGCGGGAGAGCGCCGAGCGGAAGGCGGACCTGCCCCGATGAGGCTGCACCGGCTCACCGTCACCGCCTTCGGCCCCTTCGCGGGCACCGAGACGGTGGACTTCGACGCGCTCGCCGCCGGCGGGCTGTTCCTCCTGCGCGGCGCGACCGGCGCGGGCAAGAGCAGCGTGCTGGACGCGGTCTGCTTCGCGCTCTACGGCGACGTGCCCGGCACCCGCCGGGCCAACCGGCTGCGCAGCGACCACGCCGACCCGCACCGCCTCACCGAGGTGCGGCTGGAGCTGACGATCGGCGGGCGGCGGCTGCAGATCACCCGGCTGCCGGAGCAGCGGCGGCCGAAGAAGGTCGGCACCGGGACGACCGTCGAGCGGGCACAGACCCTGCTGCGCGAGTGGGTGGCGGACGCCGGGGACGGCACCCCGGGCTGGCGGGCGCTCAGCAAGTCGCACCAGGAGGCCGGGGAGGAGATCCACCGGCTCGTCGGCATGAACCGCGACCAGTTCTGCCAGGTCGTCCTGCTGCCGCAGGGCGACTTCGCGCGCTTCCTCAGGGCGGACTCGGAGGAGCGCGGCAAGCTGCTGCGGCGGCTGTTCGACACCGAGCGGTTCCAGCACGTCGAGGCGTGGCTGGCGGAGCAGCGGCGCGCCCAGGAGGCCGCCGTCCAGGCCGGCCGGCGCCGGCTGCGCGACCTCGCCAGCAAGGCCGAGCAGGCGGCCGGCCCGGGCGCCGAGCCCGCCGACGGCTGGGTGCCCGCCGACGACGAGCGCGCCGACCTCACGGCGGGCGTTCTCGGGTGGGCCGCGATCCTGCGGGCCGGCGCGGCCGAGCAGCAGGGCATCGCGGATGCCGCCCTCGCGGGCGCCGAGGCGGCCCACCAGGAGGCCCAGCGGGAGCGCGAGGCCGCCGAGGAGCTGGCCGGGCGCCAGCACCGCCACCGGCAGGCCCGCCAACAGGCTGATCGGCTGGCCGAGTTCGAGCCGGCGGCGGCGCGCGACCGGAAGCGGCTCGCGGCGGCGCAGGCGGCCGTCGGCGTGGAGTCGGCGCTGCGGCTGCGCGCGCACGCCGCCGAGGCGCACGAACGCGCGCAGGACGCCGAGCGACGACAGCGGGCCGCGCTGGCCGGGGAGGTCCACGGAACCACCATCGTCGACCTGGGCGAGGCCGGCACCGCCGAACTGGCCGAGGCCGAAGGGCGGTTGCGGGCCGAGGTGGTCCGTCTGGAGGCAGCCCGGGCCGACGAACGGCGCTGCGCCGAACTCGCCCGCGAGCAGCGGGCCGCCGACGAGGAGCGGGTCCGCACCGAGGATCTCGCCGAGGAGGCCGAGGACTGGCTGGCCGACTTCGACGGCTGGCTGGTCCGCCTCCAGGAGGAGCGGACGGCAGCACGGGAGGCCGGCGCCCGGGTCGAACAACTGGACCGCGAGAGGGCCGAGTTGGCCACCCGACTGAAGGCGGCCCGGGAGCGCGACGGCCTGCGGGCCGAGATCGCCGCCGCCGAACCGCGCACGCACGCGCTGCGCGCCGCCGCGCTGGACGCCCGCGAGCACAGCCAGGACCTCCGCGAGCGCCGACTCGTCGGCATGGCCGCCGAGCTGGCCGAGCAGCTGCAGACCGGCGAGGCCTGCCGCGTCTGCGGCTCGCCCGAGCACCCTGCGCCCGCCCGGACCACCCCCGGTGACCGGGTCAGCGCGGCCGACGAGGACCGGGCGCGCACTGCCCAGAACACCGCCGAGCACGCCGCGGCCGATGCCGAGCAGGCCCTCACCGCGCTGCGGGTCCGCGAGGCGACGGCCTCCGGAGCCGCCGGACCGGACGACGTCGGCACCGTCGCGGACGCCCTCGCGACACTGGACCGGGAACACCACGAGGCGCTGCGGGCGGCCGAGGCGCTCGGCCAAATCGAGCAGGAGATCAGCCGGCTCTCCGACGACCGCGCGCGCCGACACGACGAACTGCGCGAGGCCCGCGAGCGCGGCGCCGTCCTCACCGACCGCCTCCACGCCCTCGACTCCGAGCAGCGGGACCTCGCCGCCCGGGTGGCCGCCGCCCGGGGCGAGGCGGCCTCCGTCGCCGAACGGGCCGCGGCCCTCACCCGGCTCGCCGACGGCGTCGCCGCCACCACCGCCGCCGTCCGGGCCCGCGCGGAATCGGCGGCCCGGCTCGCCGACGCCGAGGACGAACTCGCCAAGGCCGCCGTCGCGGCCGGTTTTCCGAGCGCCGACGACGCGCTCGCCGTCCTGCTCCCCCGCGAGCAGCGCGAGCAGCTGGAGGCCCGGCTGGACCGGCACCGCGCCGAACTCGCCGCCGTCCAGCGCGAACTCGCGCTGCCCGATCTCGTTACCGCCGCGGAGCACCCCGCCGCCGACCTGCCCGCCACCCAGGCCGCGCTCGACGCGGCCACCGGGCGGCTGCGCCGCGCCCACGCCGCCCAGGCCGCGGCCGGCGATCGCCGCGCGGCGCTGGCCGCGATCGGCGCGCAACTCGCCGCCCTGGCCGAGGAACTGGCGCCCGCCCTGGTCCACTACGAGCGGATCAACCGGCTCGCCGCGCTCGCCGCCGGCACCTCCACCGAGAACCGGCTGCGGATGCGCCTGGAGTCGTACGTCCTGGCGGCCCGGCTGGAGCAGGTCGCGGCAGCGGCCAGCGACCGGCTGGTCCGGATGTCCGGGGGCCGGTACACCCTCGTCCACAGCGACGACCGCGGCACCGGCAACAAGCGCTCGGGGCTCGCCCTGCGCGTCGTCGACGCCTGGACCGGCACCGAACGCGACACCGCCTCCCTCTCCGGTGGCGAGAGCTTCTTCGCCTCGCTCGCGCTCGCCCTCGGCCTCGCCGACGTCGTCACCGACGAGGCTGGCGGCATGCCGCTGGACACGCTCTTCATCGACGAGGGCTTCGGCACGCTGGACGAGCAGACGTTGGAGGAGGTCATGGACGTGCTCGACGGACTGCGCGAACGCGACCGGGCCGTCGGCATCGTCAGCCACGTCGCCGACCTGCGCACGCGCATCCCGGCCCAGTTGCTGGTCCACAAGGGGCGGCACGGCTCGACCCTCGTCGCGGCCGGGCGAGAGGACTCCTGAGGCCCGCCCGGGAGGCGGGAAGCGGCCTCAGCCCGAGCAGGCGATCCGCTGGGCCTGCTGCCAGGCACAGACGGGGCAGAGCGTGGCGCCCGAGTGGTCGGCGGGCAGCTCGGTCGGTTCGCCGCACAGGACGCAGTCGGCACGCGGGCCGGTGAGCGCCGGGTCGTGTGCCAGAGCCGCCTCGGCACCCTCTGCAGGGGCCAGCGCACAGACGGCCGCGTCCCTGTTCGTCTTCGTATCGGTCATGCCGCCTTCCTACTCCTCACGCCCGAGGCGCGGCAAGGCGGGACAGCTGACAGACGGCGGCGAACAGATGACAGAAGACAGAAGACAGAAGTTGAAATCTGTCATCCGTTTGCTGCCACATGTTCCTCGCCCCCTCCGGCCGGCGCCTGCCCTCACCCTCACCCTCCCCCACCATCCCCCGCCGCCCTCTGCCCCGACCACCCCCGCTACGGTGACGCCATGGGCCGAGATATCCACCAGCGCCTCACCGCCGCCCGCGCCGCCGCGCCTACGTACCCCGAGGTCGGGGCCACCCGGGGCGGACCGCTCCCGGACGGGTACGCGCACCTGCGGCGGCGGGTGCATCTCGGCCGCGGGCCCGAGGTGCTGGAGCGGGCCGGACGGTACGTCATGGGCTGGGGCAGCCAGTTGGGCACCGGCTTCGCCGTCCACCCGCACGCACCCGCCGAGGAGGGCGCCACGGTGCTGCTACGGCTCAGCCTTCCGGGCAGCCGGTGGCCGCGCCTCGTGATCCCCTGCCGCGTGGTGTGGACGGTGGACGAGCCGGACCGGATCGGCTTCGCCTACGGGACGCTGCCCGGCCACCCGGAGTGCGGCGAGGAGTCGTTCCTCGTGTCGATGGACGCCGACGGCGAGGTGTGGTTCGAGGTGGCCGCGTTCTCCCGGCTGGCCGCCTGGTACGCGCGCCTGGGCCGTCCGGTCGCGGCACTCTGCCAGTACCTGGCCATCGAGCGCTACCTCGCCGCCGTCGCGTCCCGCGCCTGACCTCCGTTCGTTCCGCCGGTGGCTCAGCCGCCCAGGAAGGACAACCGGACCGTCCGGCGCGGGTTGTCCCCGTTGGTGTCGACCAGGACCACGGACTGCCAGACGCCGAGCGCCAGTTGGCCGCCGATCACGGGCAGGGTCGCGTGCGGGGCGACCAGTCCGGGCACCACGTGGTCGCGCCCGTGGCCCGGGCTGCCGTGGCGGTGGCGCCAGCGGTCGTCGGCGGGGAGCAGGTCGCGCAGGGTGGCGAGGAGGTCGTCGTCGCTGCCGGAGCCGGTCTCGAGGACGGCGATGCCGGCGGTGGCGTGCGGGACGAAGACGTTGAGCAGGCCATCGCGGCCGGCGGCCCGCTCGGTGAGGAACGCGGCGCAGCGGTCGGTGATGTCGAGCGCGACCTCGCGGTTGCCGGTGGTGATCTCGAAGGTGGTGGTCTGGAAGGAACCGGTGCGGTGGGAGTGGATGTTGTCCGCCATGGCCGCCATCCTGCCGGAAGGCGCCGGCCGGCTCGCGCAAGCGCCACTCACGCGAGCGTCACCCGCACAAGCCCCACGCGCGCGAGCACCCTCCGGCAGGCGCGTACCCGTCCACGTACACAGGGCCCGGACCGTCCCCGGGTACGCCGAAGACCCGACGGTCCTCATGGTCCGCCGGGCCGGGTGCCGGGGTGTGCGGGGCGGGCCGGAGGCCCTAGCCGCGACCGCCGAACAGACTCCGCCGCAGCCGGCGCAGGGGCGCCAGCAGCGACACCCGAGCGTGGCGACGCGGTTGCATCGGGGCGCCGACGCCGCGCGGCGTCAGCTCCCTTATCAGCCCGAGCGCCTCGGCGGCGTCCACCGCCGGGACGGCGGGCGCGCCGAGCACGGCCAGGTGCCTGTCGATCCGGCGGCCGGTCGCGCCGACACCGCACTGGATCGCCGGCACACGGGGCCGAGTCCGCACTTGCATGTGTTCCATCAGTTTTCCCACCCCTACGAGGCGCCAGGGCCGTGAGGCGAAGACTATCCGTGACGGACGGCCTTCGCGCAACCGTCCTTGGTGTTGTGCCACCGTATCGTGCGGCGTCAACTGACGATGCACCAGGGGCCACCCGCAGCGGTCACGACTAGGCATCAATGATGGTGCGCGACCAGCCGTCCGTCAGCGGTTCTCGGAGGCACGGGCCCGGCGCCCGGCCGAGAGATATGCGCCCGGCGCACGGGATCATCCGGAGTGCCCGGTCGCACAGTCGGTATATAGGGGTCGGCACAGACGGCGTACCAGCGGCGGACCGCGAGCGCTATGAGCGTCACCCGCCGGAGCGGCCATCGAACCACAGCGTTCATGAAGCAGCGCATTCATGAAGTGAACACATTCGAGGGATTGACTCCGGCGTAACCTCCAAGCAATATCTCCTTCTACGCGTAGGGCTCGCACGTTGCCCAGTCGCGTGTTCGAATGATGAAGGACTCCGGCTCCCCCGAGCCACTGCCCGGCCGCCTCGACGCTGCGGCGGCCAGGCTCGGACGGGTGCCCGGACCGGCGGCCGGCCGTAGAGGGTCGGCCGGGCCGCCACCAGGCTGCCGGTGCCGCCCCCATCAGGGCCCGGCACCGGCGGCTCCGGGTCAGGATCGCCGCCCCTCCGCAACCATCCGCAGCCTCTCCGGGGTCCCTTCGCGGCCCCGCCGCAGGCCACGTCCCGCCCCGCCGCAGGACCCCGCCACAAACCCGCCGCAGTGCCATCCCGCAGCTCCCCCACCTCCGACCGAAGCCCAGCTCAGAGGTCACCTCCGGGCGGTCGGTAGACTCGGCCAGCGTGTCACTCCTCCTCAGCATCGTGCTCCCGGTCCACGGCGTGGAGCGGTTCCTGCCGCGCTGCCTCGACTCGATCCTCGGCGACACCCCCGCCGCGGAGTCGCGCTTCGAGGTGATCGCGGTCGACGACCTCTCCCCGGACGGTTGCGGCGCGATCCTGGACGAGTACGCCGCCCGCGACCCCCGGCTGCGGGTCCTGCACCTCGCCGAGAACCAGGGCCTCGGCGGCGCCCGCGCCGCCGCCCTGCCCCTCGCGCGCGGCGAGTACGTCTGGTTCGTCGACAGCGACGACTGGCTGCCCGAGCGCACCGTCAGCGTGGTCCTGGACGAGCTGCGCCACGAGGGCCGCCAGCCCGTCCCCGCCGACGTACTGATCACCGACTTCACCCACGTCTACCCGGACGGCGCGACCGAGCCCAACCCGTGGCGCCACGTGCTGCTCGGTTCCCCGCTCATCGAGGGCTGCACGCTCGCCGAGCACCCGGCGCTGTTCCAGACCGTGATGTCGGTGTGGAACAAGGTGTTCCGCCGCGCGTACCTGGAGGGCCTCGGCGTCTCCTTCGGACGCGGCCACTACGAGGACATCTCGGTCACCTACCCCGCGCTGCTCGCCGCCGAGCGGCTGCGCTACCTCGACCGCCCCTGCTACGTCTACCGCCGCAACCGGGACGGCGCGATCACCGCGACCGCCTCCCCCAAGCACGCCGACGTCTTCGCCCAGTACGACGCGATCTTCGCGTTCCTGGACCGCCCGGACCGCCCGGGCCGGCCTGTCCCGGCCTCGCTGCGCACGATGGTCTTCGACCGGACCGTCCGCCAGGCGCTGAACGTCTACGACGCCCCCGGGCTCGTCCCGGCCGAACGGCGCAAGGAGTTCTTCCGCAGCATCTCCCGGCACATCGCCCGCCACCGCCCGGACGGCTACCAGTTCCCCGGCGGCGTGCGCGGCGTGCAGTACCGGCTGGCGGCGCGCGGTGCGCGGATCGCGTACGCGGAGCTGCGCCGCACCGGACGGCTGCCGCGCGAACTCAGGCGCGGCGCACGGGCGGTGGCCCCGGCGGTGCGCAAGGGCGTGCGCAGCGGCGCCCGGTTCACCGCGTACAACGCGTTCCGTCGGCTGCCGCTGGACGAGAACCTCGCGGTCTACGCGGCCTACTGGCACCGGGGTTACGCGTGCAGCCCGGCGGCGATCTACGAGAAGGCGAAGGAACTCGTCCCGCAGATCCGGGGCGTGTGGGTGGTGGAGAACCGCACGCAGACCGCCACCATGCCGGCCGGGGTGCCGTACGTGATCGTCAACACACCCGCCTACCTGAAGGTGATGGCGACCGCCAAGTACTTCGTCAACAACGTCAACTTCCCGCACACGATGGCGAAGCGGCCGGGCACTGTGCACGTCCAGACCCAGCACGGCACCCCGCTGAAGGCGATGGGCATGGACCTGCGGGGACGCCCCGAGGCCGCCGACGGCATGGACTTCGACCGGCTCCAGGAGGCCGTCGACCGCTGGGACTTCCTGGTCTCCTCCAACCCGCACACCAGCGAGCACTTCGCCCGCGCCTTCCCCGGCCGCTACGAGATGCTCGACACCGGCTACCCGCGCAACGACCGCCTCGCCCTCGCCACCCCGGAGGAGGTGCGCGCGATGCGCGAGCGGATCGGCCTGCGCCCGGGCCGTACGGCGGTGCTGTACGCGCCGACGCACCGCGAGTGCAAGGGCGGCTACGTGCCGCTGCTGGACGTGAAGGACCTGGCCCGGCGGCTCGGCCCCTCGTACACGCTGCTGGTGCGCACGCACTACTTCCACACCGGCGGCCCGGGGGACCTGGTGGCGGGCGAGGACGCGGCGGAGATCGTGGACGTCTCGGCGCACCCGACCGTCGAGGACCTCTACCTCGCGGCGGACGTGCTGGTGACGGACTACTCGTCCATGATGTTCGACTACGCGGTGCTGGACCGGCCGATCGTCGTCTTCGCGCCGGACTGGGACGAGTACCGGCGGGTGCGCGGGGTGTACTTCGACCTGTTCGCGGAGCCGCCGGGCGCGGTCACGGTGGACGCGGACGGGCTGGCCAAGGCGCTGCTCGAGGGCGACGCCGATCCGGCGGCGCGGGCGCGGTTCCGGGCGAAGTTCTGTCCGTGGGACGACGGCGGGGCGGCGGAGCGGGTGGTGCGCCGGGTGTTCCCGGTCTCGGGATGACGCGTCCGTAGGCCCGCCGGACGGCCCACTGGCCGGCCTTGTCGGCAGGCGGACAGGCGGACAGGCGGACAGGCCCAGGCGGACCGGGCCCAAGCGGACGGGGCCGGTGCCGCCGGTACGGCGACCGGCCCCGTCGCGGCGCGCTCAGCCCTGGCGGGCGGCCAGGAACTCGTCGAAGGTCAGGTAGCCCTGGTGGTGGGTGTCCATGGCGTGGATCAGCGCCTCGGCCATCGACAGCGTCACGTCGTGGTCGCCCATCTCGTTCGCGACCAGCGCGTACTCGGCCGGAGTGATCTTGCCGTCGCCGTTCTTGTCGAAACGGTCGAAGAGCGCCTTGATCTCCTCGGTGCTCTGCATGGTTGCCCTCCTGGGAACTGCGGGTTTTGCGGTGTTCGGACGGGCGTACCCTACCCGGCCCCGCCGAAGCGGCCGTGGCACGGGCCACGGCCGGCGGGAGCGGAGGCACGCGCCGGCGGGTGCGATGCCACGGGCGGGCGGAAGTGGACGGGCAGAGGGGCGGGTGGCGTAGTCTGCGGAACCGATACCGGCCCGGGCTCCTCCCGGGCGCTCGTTCGTCCAGGGAGGGACCATGCTCGATCTCGTCACCAGGCTGGTGCTGAAGCCCGTCTCACGCGGCATCTGGCGGCCGGCCATCGAGGGTGTCGAGAACGTGCCGCGCAAGGGCGGGGTCATCCTCGCCAGCAACCACCTGTCGTTCATCGACAGCGTGGTGATCCCGCTGACCGCCCCGCGCCGGGTCCACTTCCTCGCCAAGGCCGAGTACTTCACCGCCTCCGGGCTCAAGGGCCGGCTCTCCAAGGGCTTCTTCGAGGCGATCGGCGCAGTGCCGGTCGAGCGCGGGACCTACCGCTCCGCGCAGGCCTCCCTGGAGTCGGCGCTGGAGATCCTGGAGGACGGCAAGGCCTTCGGCATCTACCCCGAGGGCACCCGCTCGCTCGACGGCCGCCTCTACCGCGGCAAGACGGGCGTCGCGTGGCTCGCGCTGACCGCCGGCGTGCCGGTCGTGCCGGTGGCGTTGGAGGGGCCGGAGCAGATCCTGCCGGTGGGCAAGCGGGTGCCGCGCCTCAAGAAGGTGACCGTCCGGTTCGGCGAGCCGCTGCACTTCGACGAGTTGCACGGGCAGGCCCGCTCGGCCAAGGCCCGTCGGCAGGTGACCGACGAGGTGATGGCGGCGATCCAGCGGCTCTCCGGGCAGGAGGTCGCGGAGGGCTACAACGAGGTGCCGAAGGCGGCATAACCGGCCGCCCGGGCACAACCCGCCCGTTGGACGTCGGGTGCTGGGCGCCGGGGGCCGGGTGCCGGGTGCCCGTCAGACGTGCCCGAGCGTGGCCGGTTCCGGGGCGTCCGGCGTCTGCGGTGCCTCGCGGCGCAGCAGGGCCGCGTACCGGCCGTCCAGCTCCATCAGCTCGTCGTGGGCGCCGAGTTCGACGACCTCGCCGTGGTCGAGGACGGCGATCTGGTCGGCGCCGCGGACGGTGGAGAGCCGGTGGGCGATGGTGATCGTGGTGCGGCTGGCGGCCAGGGTGTCGACGGCCTCCTGGACCGCGCGCTCGGTGCGGTTGTCGAGCGCGCTGGTGGCCTCGTCGAGGATCAGGACGGGCGGGTTGCGCAGGATCGTGCGGGCGAGCGCGAGGCGCTGCTTCTCGCCACCGGAGAAGCGGTAGCCGCGTTCGCCGACCAGGGTGGCGTAGCCGTCGGGCAGGCCGGCGATGGTGTCGTGGATCTGGGCGGCGCGGGCGGCCTCGACGAGTTCCGCGTCGGTGGCCTCCGGCTTGGCGAAGCGCAGGTTCTCGGCGACGGAGGCGTGGAAGAGGTAGGTCTCCTGGGACACCACGCCGACCGCGCGGGCCAGGGTGTCGAAGGAGAGGTCGCGCACGTCCTCGCCGTCGATGGTGACCCGCCCGCCCGTGACGTCGTAGAGGCGGGGGACGAGGTAGCTGAGGGTGGTCTTGCCCGAGCCGGTCTCACCGACCACGGCGAGCGAACTCCCGGCTGGGACGGTGAGTTCGATCCCGGAGAGCGTCGGGCGCTCCTGGCCGCCGTCGTAGCGGAAGTCGACGCCCTCGAAGCGGACCTCTCCACGGATCCCGTCCAGGGCGACGGGGCTCGGCCGCTCGGCGATCTCGACCGGGAGGTCGAGGTACTCGAAGATGCGCTGGAACAGCGCGAGGGAGGTCTGGACGTCCACACCGGTGGAGAGCAGGCCGACGGTCGGGCGGAACAGGCCCTGCTGGAGCGTGGTGAAGGCGACCAGGGTGCCGACCGAGACGATCGGCGCGCCGCCGGCCGCGGTGAGGCCTGCGGCCCAGTAGATGACGGCGGGCATCGCGGCCATCACGATCTGGATGGTGTTCATCCGCCAGCGCCCGGCCATGTTGGCCCGCACCTCCAGGTCGGCGAGGCGGTCGGACTGCTCGGTGAACTCCCGGGCGAGGGAGTCGGATCGGCCCATCGTGCGCCCGAGCAGGATGCCGCTGACCGACAGCGACTCCTGGACCACCGAGCTCATCGCGGCCAGCTGCTTCTGCCGCTCGGTGGTGATCTTCTTGCGCTCATTGCCGACCCGGCGGCTGATCCAGACGAACAGCGGGAGCAGGAGCAGCGAGACGACGGTCAGCCGCCAGTCGAGCGCGACCATCGCGACGACGGAGGCGACGACGGCGGTGAAGTTGGAGACCAGGCTGGTGGCGGTGGACGTCACCGTGGACTGCATGCCGCCGATGTCGTTCGCGATCCGGGACTGCACCTCGCCGGTGCGGGTGCGGGTGAAGAAGGCGAGGGACTGCCGCTGGAGGTGACCGTAGACGGCGGTGCGCAGGTCGTGCATGACGCGCTGGCCGACCGTGGTGGAGATCAGCGTCTGGAGGACGTTGAACACGCTGTTCACGACGGCGGCGGCGATCATGCCGAGCACGAGCAGGCTCAGCAGGCCGGTGCGGCCGTGCGGGATCGCGGTGTCGAGGACGGCCCGCAGCAGGAACGGCGAGACGACCGAGACGACGGCGGAGGCGCCGACCAGCAGTCCGACGGTGGCGAGGCGGCCCGCGTAGGGGCGGAAGAGGGCGAGGATGCGCCGCCACTGCGCGGGCGGGCGGGGTTCGCCCTCGTCGCGCGGGGGCGGGGTCCAGTCGATGGCGTCGGGCCTCAAGGGCGGGCCTCCCTGGGTCGGGCGGTCGGGCAGCCGACAGCATAGCGAGAATAGCTCATAGTTAGGCAAGCTAATAATGAGGGTTGCTCTATTCCTGCGCTCTGCGGACTCTGCGGCCGGCCGACCGCCCCTCCCTTCGCGTCAGTGCGTCCGGCCGGTCAGTCCGTCCGGTAGGTGCGCGCCGCCTTGGAGGAGAGCCCGCCCAGCTTTCCGGACGGCAGCACCCGGGCGAGCGCCACCGCGACCTTGTACCGCTTGCCCGGCACCGACACCGACCGGCCGCGCCCGAGGTCGCGCAGCGCCTCCTCCACGACCCGCTCGGCCGAGAGCCAGGACCAGGACGGGATGTTGCCCGTACCCATGCCGGCCCGCTGGTGGAACTCCGTCCGCGTGAAGCCCGGGCAGAGCGCCATCATCCGCACCCCGCTGCCACCGAGGTCGCGCAGCACCCCCTGGGTGAAGCTCACCACCCACGCCTTGCTCGCGCCGCACGTGCCGCGCGGCAGGAAGGCCGCCACGGAGGCGACGTTGACGATCGCGCCCCGGCCGCGGTCCCGCATCCCGGGCAGCGCGGCCGTCGTCAGCCGCAGGATCGCCTCGACGTGCACCTTCAGCATGTCCAGCTCGTCCCGGAGCGGGACGGTCAGGAAGGCGCCCCGGTTGCCGAAGCCCGCGTTGTTGACGAGCAGGTCCACCGGGCGGGCGGCATCGGCCAGCCGCGCCTCGACGGCGCCGATGCCCTCGTCGGTCGCGAGGTCGGCCGTCAGCACCTCCGTCTCCACGCCGTACTTCCCCTGGAGGTCAGCGGCGGTGCGCTCCAGGCGCTCGGTGTCCCGGGCCACCAGGACGAGCCGGTAGCCGCCGCGGGCGAGCCGGCGCGCGAACGCGGCTCCGATGCCGGCGGTAGCGCCGGTGATCAAGGCTGTGGTCATACCCCCGACCGTACCGACTCGCCGCAGCCGGGCCCACACCCAGCACAACGTCCCTGCTCAGCGGACTGCGGATGCAGGACCCCGGCCCGGCGGTTCCCAGGGGTCGGACGGGGGCATCGCCCAACCGGGTGATGCCATCCGCGCGAGTTCGCGGTCTCCTCGACTTCGCCCGACAGCAGGTGCGCGAGGGCGACCTGATGCACGAACAGCAGTTGCGCCACCTCACGATGACCGACCCACTGGAGACCTACGCCCACCTACTCCAACTCTCGCCGCAGACGGAGACCCTCGTCGCCGCGCTCGCCAACACCGGGCCGACGACGGACGGGCGATTCGTGCAGGCCGGGTGCGACGTGCCGACAGGGGCGGCTCACAGGCGATGAGCAGGCGCAACGAGGAATGGGGCGACCGACCACCAACAACCAACAGACAACAACTAACAGATGACAGATTTCGAACTCTGTCATCTGTTAGTTGTTAGCCGCTACCCGCCCCCACCCGGCACTCAGACCGCCACCGCCTTCGCCCGGTCGGCCGCGATGTGCAGGGCGAGGCCGCCGAGGACGCCGCCCATCGCGTAGCGCTGGATCCGGAGCCAGGCCGGGCGGCGGCCGAGGAAGGACGCGATGCTGCCCGCGCTCACCGCTATCAGCCCGTTGACGGTGACCGCCACGACGATCTGGGCCAGGCCGAGCACCAGGCTCTGGGCCGCGACGTGGCCGCGCTCCGGCTCCACGAACTGGGGCAACAGGGACAGGTACATGATGGCGATCTTGGGATTGAGCAGGCAGGTCAGGAAACCCATCGTGAACAGCTTGCGCGGCGAGTCGGGCGGCAGCTGCTGCGGCGCGAAGACCGGCGCGCCACCCGGCTTGACGGCCTTCCAGGCGAGCCACAGCAGATATCCGGCCCCGGCGAGCTTGATCGCCGTGTAGAGCGCCGGCACCACCGTGAACACGGCGGCGACGCCCACCGTCACGGCCCCGAGGTAGACCAGGAAGCCGGCCGCGACACCGACCAGCGACACCAGCCCGGCGCGACGCCCCTGGGCGATCGAGCGCGAGACCAGGTAGATCATGTTGGGCCCGGGGGTGAGCGCCATGCCCAGCGCCACGGCGGTGATTCCGAGCAGGGCGTGCGGGGCGACGGCGGGGATGAGCAGATCCATGCGAGGAGGCTAGGCCTCGCCGGCACCTCGATGCAATGATGACTTTGCACTCGGCGCAATCCAGGAGATCCCGCCGACCGACCCGAAGGGCCCGCCGATGGACGACTACCGGCTCATCGCCGACGAGATCGCCACCGCCATCACCGACGGACGGCTGCGGCCCGGCGAACAGCTCCCCACCCAGCGCGCCTTCGCACGTCGCCGCGGTATCGCCGCCTCGACAGCCGGACGCGTCTACCGGGAGCTGGCCCGGCGCGGGCTCACCACCGGCGAGGTCGGCCGCGGCACCTTCGTGCGGGCCGACCAGCGGGCGCCCGGCACACACGTCCCGCTGGCCGAACCGGCCGGCGCGCCCGTCGACTTGGAGCTCAACTACCCTGTCGTTCCCGAGCAGTCGACGCTGCTCGGCGCCGGCCTCGCGCCGATGCTGCGGGCGGACGCACTCGAGGCCGCGCTACGCCCGGTGGGCGCCGCCGGGACGGCCGCGGCCCGCCGCGCGTTCGCCCAGCTGGCGTCCGGGCCGCGCAACTCGCCTTCGTGGCGGGCACATCCCGAGGACGTGCTCTTCGCCGGCAACGGCCGGCAGGCAGCCGCTGGGGCACTCTCCGCGCTCGTACCGCCCGGCGGGCGAGTCGGCGTCGAAGCGCTCACGTACCCCGTGGTCAAGGCCGTCGCGCAGCGGCTGGGCATCACGCTCGTGCCGCTGGCCGTCGATGAGTCCGGCCTACGGCCCGGTGCCGTCGCCGCCGCACACCATGCCGCACCGCTCAGCGCCGTCTACCTCCAGCCCCGCGTGCAGAACCCGCTCGGCAGCAGTCTCCCGCCCGAGCGCCGGGCCGCCCTCGCGGACGAGCTCCGCCATCTCGACCTGCCAGTCGTCGAGGACGCGATCTGGTCCTTCCTGCGGCCCGACCTCGCACCCCTCGCAGCCCTGCTGCCGGAGCGCACGATCCTGGTCGACAGCGTCTCCAAGCGCCTGGCCCCGGGCCTGACCGCCGGGTTCGCCGTCGTGCCCGCCGTGTTCCGCGACCGGATGGCCGCCGCGCTGCGCTCCGGCGGCTGGACGCCCAGCGGGTTCGCGCTGGAGGCGGTCGTCCGCTGGATCGCGGACGGCGCCGTCGCGGCGGTCGAGGCGGCGAAGCGCGCGGACGCCACGGAGCGTCAGCTGCTGGCACGGGACCTGCTGGCGGGACAGCAGCTGCGTTCCGACCCGTGCTCGTACTACGTGTGGTGGGAGCTGCCACCGGCCTGGCGGGCGGAGACCTTCGTCGCGGCCGCGGCACGCGAGAGCATCGCGATCACGCCTGCCGCCGCCTTCGCCGTCGACCCCAGGGTCTCCCCGTCCGCCGTCCGGGTCGGCCTGGCCTCACCGCCGCTCCCGGTCCTGACCCACGCCTTGGTGGCGCTCGCCCGGATCGCGCGAAGCACGCCAGAGGAGCTGCACGAGTGACGGCGGACGGGCGACGGCGAACAGCTGACAGCTGACAGCTGACAGCTGACAGATTTCGAAATCTGTCAGCTGTCATCCGTCACTCCCCCGACCCCGCTCCCTCCTACGAGCCGACCGTCACCCGTCCGCCCGCGCACCGCTGTCGGTGCTGCGCGCCGCCGTGTCGGCCGCTCCGCCGGCGCCGACCGCACGGAGGCGGGAGGCCGCGGTCGCGGCGAGCTGCGGGGCCATCTTGGCCACGTCGCGGGAGCCCACCAACGCGATGAGGCTCGGCAGCAGCCAGCGGACCGGCTGCATGCCGCGCAGCCACGCCTGGGCGTAGACATGGGCGGAGCGGCGGGCGATGCCCGCCACGATCCGGTCCACGGCCGGCTCCAGCGGGTAGGTCTTGTTGGCCGGCCACGGCAGGCGGCTGCGCATCTGCTTGAGGACGGCGTCCTCGTCGGCGCCGCGCACCATGTCGGTGTCCGTCCAGCTCAGGTATCCCACACCGACCTTGACGCCCCGGTAGGCGACCTCGGCGCGGATCGAGTGGGCGAACGCCTCCACCCCCGACTTGCTCGCACAGTACGCGCTCATCAGCGGCGAGGGCGTCAGCGCGGCGAGCGAGGCGATCTGGAGCAGGTAGCCGCGACTCTCGGTGAGGGCGGGCAGGAAGGCTCGCGCGGTGGCCACGCTGCCGAGCAGGTTGACCTCGATCACCCGGCTGAACGCCCGGTGGTCGCTGTCCACCAGCGGGCCGCCGATGGCGATCCCCGCATTGGCGACGACGGTGTCGATCCGGCCGTAGTGCTCCTTGATCCGCCGGGCGGCGTCGGTGAGCGCGTCGAGGTCGGTGACGTCGACCTCCCACGTGGTCGCGGACGGGCCGCACTGGGCGGCGACGCCCTTGAGCTCAGCCGGTTCCAGCCCGAGCAGCGCGACCTTCGCCCCGCGCCGCGCGAGCTTGCGCGCGAGCGACGCGCCGACACCGCGGGCGGCCCCCGTGACGACGACGACCTGGGCGGACAGCGGCGGGATGGCGTTCATGCGACGACACTCCTCTCGGAGACGGAATCGGACGCGGCGCCAGAGACGGAGCCAACGGCGGAACCAGAGCCGGAACCAGCGACTGGGCCTCGCCCGGCGGCCAGGTGGGCCACGGCCATCCGGTGGATCTCGGCCGCGACCTCGACGGGCCGTTCCAGCGGCGACATGTGACCGACCCCAGGCAACAGCAGCAGCCCTTGTGGGTCCGCGAGTTCGGCGACGATTCGGTGGGCGTGCACTGGCGGGGTCAGCCGGTCCGCGGTGCCGACGATGACGGAGGTCGGCGCGGCAAGGCGGGCGAGCCCGGCGAAGACGTCCAGCCGTCCGAGGACACCGGCCCAGCGCGCCCGGACGGTCGTCGGGCAGGCGTGCACGATCCGGGCCATCGCCTCGACCCGTCCGGCCGCCGAATCGGGCCCCATCGTCGCGTACTTGAGCGCGACACGGCTGACCGCCGAGACCGGCCCGAGCGGCATCCGGGAGTAGAGCAGTCGGCGGTGCAGGAAGCTGCGCAGCCCGGCCGGGCGCAGCGACTCGGGCAGGACGGCGAGTTCGTCGAGCAGCCGACCGGGGCCGGTGGAGACGAGGACGGCGGCGGCGGTCCGCTCGGCGACCTCGGGGCGTCCGCCGGCGGCCATGATGGTCATCCCGCCCATGCTGTGCCCGGCGAGGACGGCCTGCTCCCCCGCCGGGACGGTCCGGACGAGTACGGCGGCCAGGTCCTCGGCGAGCGCCCGGGTGGAGTAGCGGGCCGCGCTCGGTGGGATCTCGCTGTGTCCGTGGCCGCGCTGGTCGTAGGCCACCACCCGGTAGCGGTCGGAGAGTTGGCGGATAACCGGGGCCCAGAAGGCGGTTGAACAGGCCCAGCCGTGGGCGAGCACGATGGTCGGCGCGCCCGGCTGCCCGTGGATCTCAACGTGCAGACGCATCCCGTCGGCGGAGCGGACGGCCAACTCGTCGACGGGCGTGGGCGGCACGCAGTCGGGAGACAGGTGCGGACTCACGCGGACACCCCCTGGACGGCCGATGCGGACGCAGTGGCCGGGGCCGGGGCCGTGCGCATGATGAGCTCGTACTCGCCGAGGTCGACCCTTCGGGTGGCACGGCGGAAGGCAGTGGTGGAGCCGGGCCACAGCACGGTGTTCTTGCCGTTCTGGTCCTGGTACCAGCTGCGGCAACCGCCGGTGGACCAGACGGTGCGGTCCATCCGGTGCTGGAGTTCGAGGTTCCACTGGCGCTGGGCGCGGACGGTCGGCTGCATGGCTGCGGCGCCGATCGAGTCGAGCGTGGTGAGCGCGTCGATGACGTAGTTGAGCTGGGACTCGATCATGAGGATCATCGAGCTGTTGCCGAGGCCGGTGTTGGGGCCGATCACGAAGAACAGGTTCGGGAAGCCGTGCACGGTCGAGCCGCGCAGCGCCTCCATGCCGTCCTTCCACTCCTCGGCGAGGCTGGTTCCGTTGGCCCCGAACACCCGTGCGCCGATGGGCATGTCGGTGACGTGGAAACCGGTGCCGAACACGATGGCGTCCACCTCGTGCTCGCTGCCGTCGGCCGCGACCACCGTGGAGCCGCGCACTTCGCGCAGGCCGGAGGCGACGACCTCGGTGTTGGCGGCGGCGAGCGCCGGGTAGTAGGTGTTGCTGAGCAGGATGCGCTTGCAGCCGATCCGGTAGTCCGGGGTGAGCTTGGCGCGCAGCGCCGGGTCGGCGACCCCTTGGGCTATGTGGCGTTCGGCGAGCCGCTGGACGGCGCGCAGGAGCCCGGGTCGGCGGACGAAGGCGTCGACCTGGATCTCGCGGAGCGCGAAGAGCGTCCCGCGGCGGACCTTGCCGGTCGCCGGGAACCGGCCGTGCAGCCACTTCTCCACCTGGGTGATCTCGCGGTCGCGGCGCGGCAGGACCCAGGCGGGCGTGCGCTGGAAGACCGTCAGTTTGCCGACCTGCGGCTGGATCGACGGGATGATCTGGGCGGCGGAGGCACCGGTGCCGACCATGGCGACGCGCCTGCCGGCCAGGTCGTAGTCGTGGTCCCAGCGGGAGGAGTGGAACACCTTGCCGGGGAAGCCGCTCAGACCGGGCAGGTCAGGGATCTGCGGGTCGGCGAGCGGTCCGGACGCCGAGACGACGGCGTCGGCGGTCCACTCTCCGGCCGAGGTGGTGATCCGCCAGCGCGCGTGCTCGGCCTCCCAACGGGCCTCCAGCACCTCCGCGTTGAAGCGCAGGTGGGGGCGGAGACGGAAGACGGTGGCGACCTTCTCCAGGTAGGCGCGGATGTCGGGCTGGCCGGAGAAGCTGCGCGGCCACTCCGGGTTGGGCGCGAAGGAGAAGGAGTAGAGGTGCGAGGGGACGTCGCAGGCGCACCCGGGGTAGCTGTTGTCGCGCCAGGTGCCGCCGATCGAGTCGGCGCGCTCCAGGACGACGAAGTCCGTGATCCCGGCCCGGCGCAGCCGGACGGCGGCGCCGAGGCCGCCGAAGCCGGCGCCGACGACCGCCACCCGCACGTGCGGGACGGCCCGGGCGGCGACGGCGGCGACCTCCGCAGCCTCGGTGGATGCGGACGCCTCGGGGGCAGCCTCTGCGGATGCGGACGCCTCGGGGGCGGCGGACGCGCCGGGACGGGGGCGCTTGCTGCTGGATGCCATGCGGCGTCCTCCTGAGGGTGGGGGCGGTGGTGTGCTCTCCGCCAAGAGGAACTCTCCCGGACGTTCTGCCCGGAATCCCGATAACCATGCCAGCAATCACTGGCATGGTTCGCAGGGTAGCCCCTACCGACAGCGGAGGGAAGAAGTCCGGCCACCCGGACTCCGGCGGCATCCCCAGCGGACGGTCCTATGCTGATCGCCGTGGACAAGGGCAGAGCTGCTGCGGACGACAGAAAACGCGAGTACCGGGTGGAGGAACTGGCCGAAGCGGCCGGCATCACCACCCGGACGCTGCGCTTCTACCGCGAGCGCAAACTGCTCCAACCGCCGCGCAAGGAGGGCCGGATCGCCTGGTACGGCGAGGAGCACCTGACCCGGCTCCGCATGATCGGCGAACTGCTCGACCGCGGACACACCCTCGGCGGCATCGCCGAGCTCATCGGCGCCGGCGAGAGCGGGCGGGACGTCGCCGAGCTGATCGGCCTGGAGGCGGCCATCGTCGCGCCCTGGTCGGACGAGACCCCGGTGCGCCTGACCTGGGACGAGCTCAAGGACACCTTCGGCGACCAGCTCACCGAGGAGAACACCGCCGAGTCCCTCGCCCAGGGCTACATCACCCTCACCGACGACGGCATCACCCACGTCAGCCGCCGCCTGATGGACGCCACGACGGCGCTGGTCGCTCAGGGCGTGCCACTGTCGGCCGTCCTGGACGCCAGCCGGCGCACGCAGGCGCACGTCGACGCCATCGCCGAAATCTTCATCGACGTGGTCACCGAGCACATCCTCGGCGCGCTGTCCGCCGACTCCCCGCTGCCGCCCGGCGAGGCCGCCCGGCTCACCGAACGCATCCTGCGGGTCCGGCCGCTGGCCCGGACGGTCGCGGACGCCCAGTTCGCGCTCGCGATGGACCGCCGGGTGCACGCCGAGTACGACGAACTGCTGCGCCACCGACGGGAGAACGGCGTCGAGAGCGGGGACGGCGACGAGGGCAGCGGCAAGGGCAGCAGCGAGGAAGGCGACTCCGAGGTGTAGCGCCCACACGCGACGGGCAGGCATTCCCGCACCCCGCCCGCTCGATGGCCCGCCACTGGAGGAACCGTCGACGCCCGGACACCTGACCCGCCGGGCCGCTCTCGACCTCACCTCCGGGCTCGCCCCGGGCCTCGCGCCGGCCGCTGCGGGTCCGGCGCTGCTTCGGCAGCGGGAAGTTCGGCCGGCACGCGGACACGGGGGCCGGCTTGATTTTCGACCGGACCCGGAAGGACCTCACGGGCGGCTGACGAACCGCGGCCAGTGGCCAGGGCAAACGGACGACGGACGACGGACGACGGCGAACAGATAACAGATTTCAACATCTGTCATCCGTTATCTGTTCGCCTCCGGTCCACCCACCCTCTGGCTACTCGTCCCAACCACCCCCCCACCCCCAACTCCACCAGGCGATCGATCGATTGCCCTCGCCCCGCCCGCACCCCTACCGTCTAGGCTCACCCGCAGGTCGCTGTCGCCTGGTCGGGCCGGAGACGGGAGGCGGGCGCCCGTACCTGTTCCGCAAAAGGAGACCCGCACCGTGTCCGTGGTCGTGAACTTCCGCATGGCGAAGCAGTTGACCGGCGGCCGGGTGCTGCTGTGGTCGCTGCTCGGCCGGCTGCCGAACGCGATGAGCCCGATCGGCACACTGCTGCTGGTCAGCCGGAACACCGGCAGCGTGTGGTCCGGTTCGCTGGTGGCCGGGGCACTGGCGGGCGGTCAGGCGATCGGCGGTCCGATCGTCGGCCGGCTGGCGGACCGGCGCGGGCAGCGGACGGTCGGGGCGGCCGCCGCCCTGGTCAACGCGGCGGCCCTGGTCGCCCTGGTCGCCACCTCCGAGCGCGGGCTCGCGCTCGGCTGGCAGCTCGCGCCCGCCGCGCTGACCGGCCTGTCGGTCCCGTTGGTCGGCCCGCTGTCACGCAGCCGATGGGTCCGACTGGCCTCCGGCGACCCGGCGCTGACCTCTGCCATGCTGTCGCTGGACGGGATCGTCGACGAGGTCGGTTTCACCGCCGGCCCGGCCCTCGTCGGCACGCTCGCCACCACCGTCTCCCCCGCCGCCGGGATGCTCACCGCGGCCGCGCTGTCCGGCATCTGCGCCAGCCTGTTCGCGCTGCACCCGACCGCCGCACCGGGCGTCCCGGCTCCGTCCCACGTCCAATCCCAGTCCGCCGGGCGGCTGTTGAGCACGCCGTACGTCCTCCTCATGGCCGGGATGGCACTGCTGGGCGCGTGCTTCGGCTCGGTCCAGGTCGGCATCACCGCCACCACCGAGGCACTGGGGCGGCCGGGCGCCGCCGGGCTGCTGTACGGCTTCCTGGGCTGCACCAGTTCCCTCGCCGGCGTCGCCACCGCCTCGCTGCCCGCCCGCTGGGGCCTGCCGCCGCGCCTGCGGGCGGGCACGGCCCTGCTGTTCGCCGCCTCGTGCGTCCTGCTCTTCGCGGACGGGAGCCTGGCGGCGCTCACCGCGGCCGTCGGGTTCCTCGGGGTCGCCGTCGCGCCGCAGATGATCACGATGTTCGGCCTGGTCGAGCGCACGGTGCCCGCGGCCCGCCTCGGCGAGGCGATGGCGGCGCTGGTCAGCGCGCTCATCCTGGCCCAGTCGGCGGGCACCTTCCTCAGCGGCTGGGCGGCCGACCACTTCACCCCGGGCGCCCCCTTCGCGGTCACGTCCGCGGCCGCGGCGACCACCCTCGTCCTCACCGCCTGCACCGCGACGGAGCGTCGCTACCGCCGCCGGCACACGCCGCCACAAGCGCCCGTTTCCGCGAAGGCCGCGTCACCCGCCGCATGAAGGACGGCGGGGGCGCGGTGGAAGTCCCACCGCCGCCCCCGCCGGGAACACCGCGTTCCCTCCTGCGTCACTGCACCACGGTCACCGCACCGAGGTCACCGCGCTCCCTGATGATGCGTCAGTTGACGTTCACCGCGGTCCACGTCGCCGCGACCGCGTTGTACTCGGCACTGCCCGAACCGTACAGGTCCGTCGCCGCGCTGAGGGTGGCCGCACGGGCACCCGCGTAGTCGGTGGTGGAGGTGAAGTAGGTGGTCAGCGCGCGGTACCAGATCTGGGCCGCCTTGTCGCGCCCGATGCCGGCGAGCGTCGAGCCGTCGTACGTCGGGCTGTTGTAGTCGAACCCGTTGATCGACTTCGCCCCGCTGCCCTCGGACAGCAGGTAGAAGAAGTGGTTCGCCACGCCCGACGAGTAGTGCACGTCGAGGTTGCCCACGTCCGCGGACCAGTAGTCGGCCGAGGAGCCGTCCTTGCTCGGCTGGTCCATGTAGCGCAGCGGGCTGCCGTCGCCGCGCAGGTTGACGAGCTCGCCGATCCAGTAGTTCGGCGGGTTCGAGGGCAGGTTGGCGTAGAACTCCACCATCGTGCCCATGATGTCGGAGGTGGCCTCGTTGAGGCCGCCGGACTCGCCCGAGTAGTTGAGCGCGGCGGTCGCGGCGGTGACGCCGTGCGTCATCTCGTGGCCGGCCACGTCGATCTCGGTGAGCGGGTGGCTATCGCCCTGGCCGTCGCCGTACGTCATGCAGAAGCAGTCGTCGCTCCAGAACGCGTTGACGTAGTTCGAGCCGTAGTGGACGCGGCTGGCGGCGCCGACGCCGTCGTTGCGGATGCCGTTGCGGCTGAAGGTGGTCTTGTAGAAGTCCCACGTGGTCGCGGCGCCGAACTGGGCGTCCACGGCGGCGGATTCGCGGTTGGCGGCGGTGCCGTCGCCGAAGCTGTTGGTGTTGTTGGCGAACAGCGAGCCGCTGCCGGCGGTGCCGTTGCTCATGTCGCTGGTGGACTGGCCGCCGCGCGAGTCGTCCTTCAGCTGGTACGAGCCGCCGCTCTGGGCGGTGTTGAGCGCGACGTTGCCGACGAAGACGCCGTTGCCGGTGCCCGCTGCCGTCTCGATCTTCTCGTGGGTGGACAGCACCTGGCCGGTGGCCGCGTCGGTGACCAGCACCTGGCGGCTCGGGGTGCCGTCGGCGCGGGTGCCCTCGACCTGGACCCGGTAGGCCAGGCGCGGGTTGCCGTCGGTCGCCCAGACGACCAGTTCGGCGGCACCGGCCTGGTGCACGTCGGCCATCGGGGACTCGTCGGAGTCCAGCGTGACACCCACGGTCGCACGGACCGCGCCGGCCGCGTTGTCGGCGGCCCGGTCGGCCGGGATCTTCGGGGTGAGGCTCGGCAGGCTGAGCCGGGCGGCGACCGCCTTGTTCACGGACTTGACCGAGCCGTCCTTGGCCTGGTGGACCACCAGGTCACCGCCGATGACGGGAAGGCCCGCGTAGGTCCGTTCGAAGCGGAGGTGGCGGGTGCCGTCGGCGTCGACCACCGCGTCCTTGGCGACCAGCTTCTCCTGGTCGCCCAGGGCCAGCTGCTCGGCCAGCGGCGCGGCCTCGCCGTTCGCCAGCGCGAGCACGGCGGCGTGCTGCCGGGCGGCCTGCGCCTGGAGCGCGGGGGTCGGGGCGGCCTGCGCGGCCGTGGTGCTCACCTGGATCACGCCGGTCAACAGGGCCGTGGCCGAGAGCACGGCGACGGCTGCGAGCTTTCGCTTCACGTACGAGTCCTTCCGGGAAACCGCGTCTGCGCGCGGTCGCACCGCGTCCCGGGGGCCGGGGTCGGCACCTGTGGGGCGGGACGGGCGCTGGCGTGCTGTGCCCCGTTGCGATGCGAACGGCAGGCCACCGAGGGGTGGGGGTGGGGGCTGCCGGCGGGGGGCTGACAAAAAGCATGACAACCCGACAGGAATTTTGACAGGTCTACTTCAGCAAGTGGCCAGGTCCCGCCAGTCGGACGGACGTTCAGAGACACGGACAAACCCGGGCGATTCACCCGCCCTTGCAGTGGGTTACCACCCGAACAATGCCTGTTGGCCTGCGCCGACACCGCACCGACTGCCCCGCGGCAGCGAGATGACAGGCCGTCGGCCGGGTTTTACACGCCTGTAAAACTTCCAATACGGAGCCTTGATGTCCGCTTGGCGAGGTCCCGCCACCGGCCGCGCTTGTTCGCGGTCGAGGCGTCTGCTAGCAACCGGGACTTCTGTGGTCGCCCGACTCCGTTGCGCAGTCGGCGAGTTGGGGATTGACGGACATCGCTTCCAATGGTCCGTACCAACGGGGGCGCCAGGGTGCCCGGAGGTTCCACTGCCCGGCCGGGTGTAGCGGCGCGGGGAGGTCCCGTCCGGTCACTCGGTCGGCGGGAGCGCGAACAGGTCCTGTTGCTCGGCGAGTTGAAAGAGGACGATGTCCTGCAAGGGCTGCGGGTCGTCGACGACGATCCGCTGGAGCTCGCCCGCCGGGGAGAGGCCGTCGGCGCGGTCGAGGACGCGGCGGCCGGGGAACGGCCCGCAAGCACCGGCCCCCGCGTCCCGCACACCGGGGACGAGGACACCGTCCCGGTCCAGCAGGACGGCGGCGGCCGCGGTCACGTCGCGGACGTGGCAGCGGGCGTCCTCCTCGGTCACGTCGGGGTACAGCTCGCGAAACGCCGCCCGGGCCGCGGCCAGGAAGCGCTCCGGGTCGACGACCACCACGTCCCGGCGGGTGCGCACGCTGATCGTCATCCCGGCCACGGGCGGCCGCCGGTCGTCGCCGTCCACGGCCTCAGCGCAACCGCCACTGCTGGGCCGGGTTGCTCGGGTCGCAGGCGACCATGGTCACGGCGCCGCCGACGCCGCTGGCGGTCATGCACGACTGGTTCATGTAGTCGGCCAGTGTGTACGTGCCCGGCGTCGACGCCCCGGTGAGGGTCCAGTTGGTCAGGAAGCTGGCCCAAGTCCCCAGCGTCACCTTGCCGTCCGTGGTCTGGACGAGGCGCGGACCGCCCTTGTTGCAGGCGTTGATCCCGTACCAGCCGCCCGGGCCGGGGGCGCGCACCCAGCCGTACTGGGAGGCCCCGCCGAGGACGATCGGGGTGTCGCCGTTGAGGGTGTCGCTCGCCATCCCGATCGGCACGCCGAACCTCTCGTTGACGATCGTCGACCAGCTGTCGCCGCCGCAGTCCGCGGGCCGGGCGGGCGTGTTGCCGCCGCCGGACGGCGAGCCGCCACCCGAGGGCGAGCCGCCGCTGCCGGCCGGAGGTTTGGGGTTGTTGGGGGGCGGCTGGTCGTTCGTACCGCCGCCCGCTCCCCCACCCCCGCCCGACGGGCTGGACTGGCCTCCCGGCGCTCCGCCGCCGGAGGCCGTCCCACCACCGCTCGACGGGTTGCCGCCGGTCGTACCGCCGTTGCCCCGGTTGCCCGAGGTGCCGGTGCCGCCCGTCCCCGCAACCGCCGCGCCGTTCCCGCCCGAGACGGGCGGCGGCGGAACCTGCTGCTGCGGCTGCGCCTGGGTGCCCTGCGGCTGGTTGGCGGCGGTCGAGGCGCCCGCCTGATCTGGCGGGGCCGGGGTGGCGGCGGGGGCCGTCGTGGCCGTGGTCGCCGGGGCTTCGGTGCCCGGCGTCACCGAGGCCGTCGCGACGGTCGGCTGCGCGCCGGGCGGTGTGTGCGCGTCCGCGCTGCCCGGCCCGCGGTCGATGAGCAGGACGGTCGCCGTGCCCATCGAGATGACGACCGGGATGATGACCGGCACCAGCAGCGCGCGCCGAGACCTCCGCCGGCCCGGCTCGGTGGCCTGCTGCGGGCCCACCTTCGCGACCTCGTCGGGCGCTGCGCCGCCGGTGTCCGGGCCCGCCTTGCCGTCCGCCTTGCCGCCTGCCTTGCCGCCTGCCTTGCCGCCTGCTTTGCCGGCCGAGTCCGCCATGTCGGCGTCCGCCGCAGCCGCGGCAGCAGCAACCGCGGCGGCCACGGCCGCGGCACGGGCCAACACCTCCTGCGGCACCACGTCCGCGCCCGGCGCGCCGATCGCCGACCGGGCCGCTGCGGCCATGGCGGCGGCGTCGGCGTAGCGGTCCTCGGGCTTCTTCGCGAGCGCCCTCGTCACGAGGAGGCGCACCGCGGGCGGGAAGGCGACGGGCAGCTCCGGCGCGGGATCGCGCACGTGCTTGAGCGCGACCTCCAGCACGCTCTCGCCCTCGAACGGCGGCCTGCCGGTGAGGAGTTCGTAGCCGACCACGCCGATCGAGTACAGGTCGGAGGCCGGGACGACGCCGCCCTTGCCCTCGGCCTGCTCGGGCGCCATGTACAGCGCGGTGCCGATGATCGCGTGCGAGGCGGTGATCTTGGTGCTGGCGATCGCGCGGGCGATGCCGAAGTCGGTGATGGTGACCCGGCCGTCGGCGCGCACCATCAGGTTGGACGGCTTGATGTCGCGGTGGACGATGCCCTGCCGGTGGGCCGCCTGCAGGGCGTCCAGCGCGGACGCGAGCAGGGTGAAGGCGCGCTCGGGGGCCATCGGACCGTCGGCGGCGAGGACCTGGTCGAGCGGGCGGCCCTCGATCAGCTCCATGACGATGTAGGCGCAGCGCTCCCCCTCGTCGTCGGCGCCGGGTCCTTCGCCGTCCGAACCGTCGGAGCCTCCGGAGCCGTCCGAACCGTCGGAGCCGCCCGAACCGCCCGAACCGTTCTCGCCGTAGTCGTACACGTCGACGATCCCGGGATGGTCGATCGCGGCAACCATCTGCGCCTCGCGCCGGAAGCGGCGGACGAACGTGCCGTCCTCGAACAGCGCCGAGTGCAGGACCTTGACGGCGACCTGGCGTGCCAGCACCGCGTCGTCGGCTCGCCAGACGGTGCCCATGCCCCCGCCGCCGATCCGCTCGGTGAGCGTGTACCGCCCGCCGAGCACGGCCCCCCGACCCGTCATCCCCTGCTCCCAGATGTCACGGCCCTCCCCAGCGGGCCTTCCGGCACACAGTGTGCCAGAGGGTGCCGCGCGCTCATCACCCGCCGTCCGGGCCGGTTTTGGCCGATTCCAGGGGCGTTTCGTGCACGCTCGGCATATCGGGACGCGCGGGTTGCTCCGGGAGCCACCGGGCGCACCGGGGCGGACCGGGGCGCACACGACGCCACGGCCACGCCCGGCGCACCGAGCCGCTCGATGCGCCGGGCGCGCCCTCCGACTCAGGCCCGTCCGGACTGCCGGGCGTGCTCGGCGACCTCCAGCACGGCCGCCGTGACGGCCCCGGGGTCGTCGACATGGATGGCGTGGCCGGCGCCGCGCACGACGATGTGGGTGCCGCGGGTCGCGCGCTCGGCGACGCGCGACTGCAGGATCGTCCAGCGGGTGCGCAGGACCGTCGGCAGGCCCTCGGTCGCGCTCAGGACGGCCACCGGCACGTCGGGCAGCCTCGCGGCGGAGCGGCGGCGCCGGACCTCGGACGCGGCGAGGGTCATCAGCCGGTTCTCGGCGACCGCGGCGTGCCACTGGTGGCGGCCCGGGCGGACGGCTCCGGCGCCGGGCGCGAGCGCCGACCGGAGCAGGCCGATCCGCACCATCGCGGCCTCGGCGGCGCGGACGGCCGGGGAGTGGAACTCCTCGTGCGCCGGGTCCACCAGCACCAGGCCCCCGACGAGCCCCGGCCGCTGCCAGCAGACGAGTTGGGCGAGCAGGCCGCCCCAGCCGTGCCCGGCGAGGACGCACGGTCCGTCGCCGAGGTGCTCCACCAGCGCGGCCAGGTCGGCGAGTTGGGTCTCCAAGGTGAGGCCCGCGTCAGGGTCGCTCGCCCCGAGGCCGGCCCGGTCGTACGCCACGACCCGTCCGTACCGGGCGAGTTCGGAAAGCACTGGCATCCAGGTGAGCGCCGACGCGCCGCTGCCGGCCACCAGGACGACGGTCGGACCGCCCCGGCCCGCCTCCGCCCAGCGCAACGCCCGTCCGCCGCGGTCGAGTTCGCCCCGGCGGATCTCGCCAGGGACGTTCTCCGACGCCGCCGACAGCGCCGTCGCGATGCCCGCGCGCCGCGCCCGCGAGGCCGTCCGCGTGCGCGCGGCCCCCTGGGTACGCGCAGCCCCCACAGTCATTTCGTGCACAGTCCGGTTCCCCCCTGGAACTCTGGAACGTGGATTGTCATGGCTCGCCACCCGCTCGCGCGGACCGCCCTGCGACCCCGGTTCTGCGGCGCCGGATGCGCGGGTCGGTCCTCTCCGCTCGGGCGGCGCCGGGCGCCTCCCCGGCCGCCCGTCCGTACGACGGCCCCGGTGGCCCGGACGGCGTGCGCCGCCGGACCCCGACCTTGGCCGCCCGGGCACACCGTAACCCGAACACTTCGTGTCCGTCGCGTGAGTAATGCGCAAAGAGAGGGTGCGAACAGCCCGGATCGGACATACGCGGCAACGGACCGTAGGCTCCGGGCATGCACAGCACCCTGACCGAGCACGCGCGGTGCCTCTACGGCGACGAGTACCGGCCGACGCCGACCACCGCGCCGCTCCCGTGCGCCGAACCGGACCACGACGAGGGCTACTTCATCGAGGAGCTGACCTTCGCGGACTCCGACGCGATCCTGGCCATGCTCCGCGAGCTCTGCCCGCACCTCTGCGACGGCTACCTGCCGGTGCGGATCCGCAACCTCGCGTACCGCCTGGTGCTCCTCCAGCGCCCGGACGAGCCGGACCTGCTGCGCGAGGCCGCGACGAGCCTGCTCTTCCACGGGCCGGACTGGGATCACATCGCGGCCGAACTGCAACGGCGGGCCGACGCGCTGGAGGAGTGCGCCGACGTGCCGGGGCCCCGGGCCGTCGCGCCCGACGATCACACCTGACGGCCCGGGAGGAGGCCGGGATCAGGCGGATCTCAGGCGAAGCTCAGGCTCGGGCGGGGCTCAGGCGGGGCTCAGGCGGGGAGCGTGCGCTTCAGCAGGTCGAGCAGCGCCTCCCAGTGCCGCGCGTCGCCGGCCTCGTGGTAGCGCGTGGTGTCGGCCTGCGTGTAGCCGTGCCGGGCGCCCTCGTACACCTCAGCCCGGAAGCGGACGCCGGCCCCGGTGAGCGCCTCGGCGAGGCGGGCGATCTGCTCGGGCGGCAGCGCCGGGTCCTCGTCGGCGTGGCCGAAGTACAGCTCGGCGGTGATCCGGTGGGCGCCGAGGTGCGGGCTGTCCGGCGTCTCGCGCGCGAGGTTCCCGCCGTGGAACCCCGCAGCGGCGGCGACCCGGTCCGGGTTGGTGGCGGCCATGCGCAGCGCGTGCACGGCGCCCCGGCAGTACCCGGTGAGCCCGACGGGGCCGTCCTGGACGAACGGGGACTCCTCGAGCCAGCGCAGGTAGGCGTCCGCGTCGCGCTCGTTCACCTCGGGGGTGAGGGTGTCGAGCAGCGGGCCGAGCTTGTCGAAGATGGCCGGGTCGTTGTCCGGGTCGATGACCTCGGGGTAGTCGATGACCGGCGCGCGCCCGTGCCGGTAGTAGGCGTTGGGAACGAGGACGGCGTACCCGGCCCCGGCGAGCCGGTCGGCCTGGGCCATCAGGTGGGGCCGGAGCCCGAAGGCGTCCATGTGGATGATGACGGCCGGGTGGGCCCGTCCGTCGCCGGGGTGGACGAAGTAGGCGTCAGCGACGCCGTCCGCCGTCGGGATGTCCACGGTGGTGCCAAGCACGGTCATGGTGATCACTCTCTGTTCCCTCGGTCGTTCCCGCTCTCGGGTTCGGGCGGCAGGGTAACCGGTGGCCCGGGTTTCCGCCCGCGGGCTCCGGCCGCCGGCCGTTCCGGCGGCCCCCTTTCCGGGCGGCGGGCCGGGCGGGAACGCCCCTGCGAGCTGAGCGCGTTGATTCGACATGGGAATGATCGTGGGGACGGCGGCACTGGTGGCCGCGATCGCGGGGCTGGTGCTGCTGGCGGCGTGGCAGATCCGGGGCGAGGCGGCGCCTCGACGTGGCTCGAAGTCAGGCGCCGGGGGCAAGGGCGGCAGTGCCGGTGGCGGGTTCGGCCCGGGCCTCGCCGGCATGGAGGAACTGCACGCGCTCTTCAGCTCCGGCAAGCAGGTGCAGATCGAGCAGCGTCGGGAGCAACTGGCGCTGCGTGACGACGCGCAGGCCGGGGCGCCGCCGCACTTCGGCGTGGACCTGGAGGCGGGCGTGGCGGTGCTCCGGGGCATGCCGACGGCCCCGGGCGCGGCGCCGGTGGGCGGCACGGCGGGCCTGGATGCCCTGGCGGCCCCGGGCGGGGACCGGCCGCCCGGTCAGGCGCCCCAGGTGCGGGAGCAGAGCACCAGCCGGTAGCCGTCCGGGTCGGCTATCGTCACGCCGTGCACGTCCCAGTAGGGGTTGTTGGCCGCGACCCGGGTGCCGCCGGCGGCCTCCAGCCGGGCGACGAGCGCGTCGTCCACGGGCGTGCCGAGGTAGACGACGAACAGGTCGTCGACGGTCGGGGCGGGTTCCAGCGGGTGTTCCGGGTCACGGGTGAGCTCGAAGTGCCAGCCGCCGCCCGGCGGGCCGACCATCAGCAGGTCGTGCTCCCCAAGGACGCGCTCGGTGGTGCGCCAGAGCACGTCGAGGCCGAGGCCGCCGGCGTAGAAGCGCTCGGCCGCCGCGAGGTCCCGGGAGGGGCGGGCGATCCGCACCCGCGTCGTCGCATCGATGATCATGCGTGCGAACGTAGCAGGTGCCACTGACACAGCCACCGCGACGGGCGCACCGCGACGGACGGTGCGTCAGAGCCTAGACACGCGTTCCTCGTCCGAGGTGCGCGGGCAGGTCAGACAGGCGACGGCGTCCGGCGCGACGGCGTAGTAGAGGCAGCACCCGAGCCGCGTCCGGGTGGTATGACACCGGCCGTCGGGGGTGTGCAGGCGGCGGAAGTCGGCCGCGCCGGGGAGCGGGAGGGTGCCGCCGGGCAGGACGGCCTCGGCAGCGGCGACCGCCGCGTCCTCCTCGCCGAGCATCCGGCCGAGGTGCCAGATCGCCGAGGCCAGGTCGTCGGTCACCATGCCCCAAAGCGCGCGGTCCCGGCGGCGGGTGGGCCCGGCGAAGGCGGCGACCAGTGGTTCGGCGTGGGCCACGACGGCGGCGCGCAGCTCGGCCCGGAGCTCGTCCTCACCGAGCCGTTCGCCGCCCGGGGGGCGCTCCGGGATCCCCCCGGGAAGGCCGGCATACCCGCGCGGGCGTAGCGCGAGGTCGCCGGTTGGGGCGTGCAGCCAGAGGTCGGCGGGGTCGATGCGCGGGACGCGCCGGGCGAGGTGCCAGGGGCCGGCGATGAGCAGGCAGGCGGACCACAGGTAGTGGTGCAGCAGGCGCGACGCGGTGACGTGTGGCCGGACGGCGCGGCCGTGGCGCTCGGCGATGCGGGCCTCCTCGCCGGCCAGTGCGGCGGCCAGGGCCCGTTCGCCGCCAGCCAGTTGGGCGCCGGAGTACCAGTCGCCAGCGTCTGACGGGTCGGGGTCGGCCGGGTCGAGCACACGCAGGCCGAGCACGGGGCAGAGGTCGCGCAGGCGCCGGTAGTCCGCGGAGAGCACTGATGGCGTGGATGGCACGGACGACACGGACGGCGCCGCGGGCATGGGTGGTCCGGGGATCATCGAAACTCCCGAGCTCTGCTTCCCGAGGTCGAATAAGGTGAGGCTCACCTTACATACATTCAGACAGTCCGCGACACGCCGCTCCGGGCCACCCGCGACCCGCCCAGAGCGCCCGAAGCGGCCCTCCACCGCACCCCGTGTGCGACATGCCCGAATTGTCAACGGTTGACGAACTTAGGTAAAGCTAACCTAAGATATCGACTCGTGTTGAGAACCGACCCACCGACCGCCACGGCCCCGGCGACGCCCCGGCGCCCGGCGCTCCGGCAGCCCCTGCTGCTGGCCGCCGGCCTGTGCACGCTCGTACTGTGCGCCGCGCTGAGCCTCGCGCTCGGCTCCCGCTCCATCCCGCTGTCCACCGTGGCCGACGCCCTGACCGGCACCGTCCACGGCGGCGACGCCGACGTGGTGACGGGCCTTCGGGTCCCGCGCACGCTCATCGGGCTGGCGGTCGGGGCGGCACTCGGCGTGGCCGGGGCGGTCGCCCAGGGCGTCACCCGCAACCCGCTGGCCTCACCGGTCACCCTCGGCATCAACGCGGGCGCGAGCCTCGCCGTGGTCGCCGCGATCTACGCGCTCGACCTCGCCCGACCCGCCCAGTACGTCTGGTTCGCCTTCGCCGGCGCCGCCGTCGCCGCCGTCGCCGCGTACGCGATGGCTCGGCGCGGCGGGGACCTCGACCCGGTCCGGCTCGCCCTCGGCGGCACGGTGCTCACCGTCGTGCTCACCTCGTGGACCTCCGCACTGATGCTGGCCAGTCACCGCACCCTGGACGAGGCCAGGTTCTGGCTGGCCGGCTCGATCGCCGGGCGGCAGTTGGACACCCTCACCCCCGCCCTGCCCTTCCTCGTGGTCGGCCTGCTGGGCGCGTTCGCGATCTCGCCCGCGCTCAACGCGCTGGCGCTCGGCGACGAGGCCGCCCAGGCGCTCGGCGTGCCGGTGGCCCGGATCCGGATGGCCGGCGGGCTCGCCGTCGTCCTGCTGGCGGGCGGCGCGGTCGCCGTCGCCGGACCGGTGGCGTTCATCGGGCTCGCGGCGCCGCACCTGGTCCGCCCGCTCCTCGGCAACGACCACCGCTGGCTGCTGCCCGGCTGCCTGATCGCCGGTCCGCTGCTCCTGCTCGCCGCCGACGTGCTCGGGCGGCTCGTGGTCCGCCCGTCCGAGATCGAGGTCGGCATCGTCACCGCCTTCCTCGGCGCACCGCTGCTCGCGGTGCTGGCGCGGAGGGTGGCCCGGTGATCGCGCTCGCCGCCACCCCGACGCGCGCACTCGCCCGCCGCCGCGTGCGGACCGCCGCCTGGTCGGTGCTGGCCGCAGCCCTGCTCGTACTCCTGACCGGCGTCGCCCTCGGCACCGGGCAGGTCAGCATCTCCGCGTGGAACGCGCTGCGCGCACTCGTCGGCCAGGGCGCGCCCGGGGACGTCCTCGTCGTGCAGGAGTTCCGGGCACCGCGCGTCGTGTCCGCGCTGATCGCGGGCGCCGGGCTGGCTATGGCCGGCTCGGTGCTCCAGCGCCTCTTCCGCAACCCGCTGGCCTCCCCCGACACCATCGGCGTCACCGGCGGCGCGTCCTTCGGCGCGGTGCTGATGCTCGCCACCGGCGCCTCGCAGCAGCTGATCCCGCTCGCCGCGCTCGGCGGCGGCCTGCTCGCAGCGCTCCTGCTCGGCGGCTTCGCCTGGCGCTCCAGGATGGCCGTGACCCGCCTGGTCCTGGTCGGCCTGGCGGTCCAGCAGGGCCTCGCCGCCGCCGTGAACCTGATGATCGTACGGTTCCCTGCCGAGCTCGCCTCCTCCGCGATGCAGTGGACCACCGGCTCCCTCTACGGCCGCACCTGGACCGAGGTGTCGATCGGCGGCACCGCCATCGGGCTCACCTCCGCCGCCGTCGTGCTCAGCCGGCGGCGCGTCGCCGTCCTCGACCTCGGCGACGACTCCGCCGGCGGCCTCGGGCTCAACCCCGGCCGCGACCGCATGTGGCTGCTGCTGCTCACCATCACCCTCGCCTCGCTCGCCGCCGCCCTCACCGGGCCGGTCGCCTTCGTCGCCCTCGCCGTCCCGCACCTGGTCCGGCTGCTCGCCGGTCCGCCCACCCTCGGCACGCTCGGCCTCACCGCCCTCACCGGCGCCGTCCTGCTGCTCGGCGCCGACCTCCTCGTGCTCCACGTGATCCCCGTCCACGGCCTGCCGGTCGGTGCCGTCACCGCCACCCTCGGCGCGCCCTGGCTCCTGGTGCTGATGATCCGCCAGGGCCGGCTTCCCCAGAGGAGCAGCTGATGACCGCCTCCGACCCGAACCGCCTCGCCACCCACGGACTCGACCTGCGCTACGGCGACCGTGTGATCGTCGACGGGCTCGACCTCGAACTGCCCGGCGGCGCGGTCACCGCCATCGTCGGCCCGAACGCGTGCGGCAAGTCCACCCTGCTGCGCGGACTCGTGCGCCTCCTCGACCCGGCGGCCGGGACCGTCACCCTCGACGGCTCCGACATCCACCGGATGCCCTCCCGGGCACTCGCCAAGCGGCTCGGCCTCCTGCCGCAGCAGCCGCTCACGCCCGAGGCGATCACCGTCGAGTCGCTCGTGCGGCTGGGCCGGTACCCGCACCAGCGGATGCTCAGCCCGTGGTCCAAGGCCGACCAGGCCGCCGTCGAGGACGCCCTCGCCCGCACCGGCACCGCCGAACTGCGCGACCAGCAGGTCGACCGGCTCTCCGGCGGGCAGCGCCAGCGCGCCTGGATCGCGCTCGCGCTCGCCCAGGACACCGACCTGCTGCTCCTCGACGAACCGACAACCTTCCTCGACCTGCGCCACCAGCTCGACGTCCTCGACCTCGTCGCCGACCTGCACGAGGAGGCCGGGCGCACCGTGGTGATGGTGCTGCACGACCTCGGGCAGGCCGCCCGGTACGCCGACCACCTCGTCGTCCTCAAGGACGGGCGACTCGCGGCGGCCGGGGCGCCGTCGGAGGTGCTGACGGCCGAGCTGGTGGAGGCCGTCTTCCAGGTGCCGTGCCAGGTGGTGCCCGACCCGGAGACGGGCACGCCGCTCGTCGTGCCGCGGGCGCGGGCGCGGGCGCGGGCGCGGACCCGCGCCTCCGCGGAGGTCTGAACTCCGCTACGCGCCTCGTCTTTCGGTCCTCTTCTCCCGTCCCCCGTTCCCCTCCCGTTCTCTTCCCCGTTCTCTGCTCAACCCGATCCAAGGAACTCCGATGAACCGCCGACTCCCCGCCGCCGTCCTCGCCGCCACGCTCTCCACCGTGCTGCTCGCCGCCTGCGGCAGCAGCGAGGACGGCTCCAAGGCGGGTGGCGACTCCGCCTCCGTGTCCGCGTCCTCCGGCACCGCCGCGGGCTTCCCGCGCAGCGTCAAGCACGCGGCCGGCACCGCCGAGATCAAGAGCGAGCCCAAGCGCGTCGTGGTACTGGACAGCGGCGAGCTGGACGACGTCACGCTGCTCGGCATCACGCCGGTCGGCGCCGTCTCCCCGCACATGAAGACCGAGGGCGGCTTCCCGAACTACCTCGCGGACAAGATCAAGGACACCAAGGACGTCGGCCCGATGAACGAGCCGAACCTGGAGCTGATCGCCTCCCTCAAGCCCGACCTGATCCTGTCCTCCAAGGTCCGCCACGCCAAGGTCTACGACCAGCTGAACGCGATCGCGCCGACCGTGCTCGCCGAGACCACCGGCTTCCCGTGGAAGGAGAACCTCGCCCTCTACGCCCAGGCCCTCGGCAAGGAGGACGAGGCGAAGAAGGCGCTCGCCGACTACGAGGCGCGGGCGAAGAAGCTGGGCGAGGAGATCAAGGCGAAGAACGGCGGCGCGATGCCGACCGCGTCGGTGGTCCGCTTCGTGCCCGGCCCGACCCGTCTGTACGCGAAGTCCTCCTACAGCGGCGTCGTGCTCAAGGACGTCGGCCTGGCCCGCCCGGCCTCGCAGGACGTCGACAAGAACATCGTCGAGGTGAGCGCCGAGCAGATCAACCAGGCCGACGCGGACCTGGTGTTCGTCACGACGGCCGACGACCCGTCGAAGACCAAGGAGGGCGAGGTCCAGCAGACCCCGGTCTGGCAGGGCCTGAACGCCGTGAAGAACAACAAGGTGTTCACCGTCCCGGACGAGACCTGGATGTCCGGCATCGGCGTCCAGGCCGCCGACGCGATGCTCGTCGACATCGCCAAGGCCATGGGCGTCGAGACCCCGAAGTAGCCGCCGACCGGCCGGCCCTGGGCACAGGGCCGGCCCGACGGCAGCGGACAGCGGGCAGGTGACAGATAACAGCGAACAGATAACAGATTTCGAAATCTGTTATCTGTTACTCGCCGGCTGTCACTCGTCGACCGTCCGCCACCACTCGCCCGCCATCCGTCCACCACTCGCCCCGCCATCACCCCGCGAGGACCTCCACGACATGCGGCTCTACCTGCTCGCCCTCAACCCCACCGACTCGGTCACCGCCGGCTTCCTGCCCGCCGCCGCCCGGCTCGGGCTCGATGTGACCGTGCTCACCGACCGCGCCGAACCCCACCGGCAGGACTACGCCTCGCTGCCGTTCGCATCGCCCGAGGTGCTGGAGTGCGACGTCCGGGACTTCCGCGCCGTGGTCAGCCTGATCTCCCGCCACCACGCCCCGGACGCGGTGTTCAGCAACAGTGACCACCTGCAGACCCAGACCGCCCTGGCCGCCGAGTACTTCGGCCTGCCGGCCAAGGACTGGAAGGCCGCGCTGCGGGCCAAGGACAAGGGCCAGCTGCGCCGCCACCTCGCCCTCACCGGCCAGGACACCGTCTGGTCCGCCGAGTTGGCGCCCGGCCAGGACCCGGCCGAGCTGAACCCGCCGTTCCCGTGCGTGGTCAAGCCCCGCGAAGGCGTCGCCAGCGAGGACGTCACACTCGCCGCCGACGCCGCCGAACTCGCCCAGCGCTGCAAGGAGATCCAGCACCGCCGGGCCGGCGCCGCCCTCGTCGTCGAGGAGTTCCTCGACGGACAGCTCTGCACCCTGGAGACCCTCGGCGACGGCCGCCGCCGCCACGTCCTCGGCGGCTTCCGCACCCGACTCTCCCCACCCCCGGACTTCATCGAGGAGGTCCTGGAGTTCGTCCCCGCACACCCTGCGGACGTCGTCGACCAGGTTCTCCCCCAGCTCGATGCGCTCGGCGTCGGACTCGGCGCCTGCCACACCGAATTCGTCCTCCAGCCCGACGGCCGAGCACGGATCATCGAGGTCAACTACCGCGCCATAGGCGACCAGTGCGACCTGATGCTCGCCGAGATCCTCGGCATCCCGCTCTTCGAGTACATCCTCAGTGTCCACCTCGGCCGCGAACTCCCGGAAAATCTCCGCGAGTTGTGCGCGGCTACCCCGCGCCGCGCCCGCAACGAGGCCGTCTGCGCCGACCGCGCCGGCGCCCTCACCGCCGCCCCCGACCCGCACGACGAGGAGCGCGACGGTGTCCGGCTCGCCTACCGCCCGCTGCGCCCGCTCGGCGAGTGGCACGAGCACTACCGCACCAACCGCGACTACCTGGGCGTCATCTGGGCCATCGGTGAGGACCAGGGCGCCGTCGACGCCGCCGTCGCCCGCTTCCGCGCCGCCAACCGCTGGGAGATCACCCCGTGACCGCCGCCGAGCAGCTCACCCTGCGCCTGCTCTCCGCTCTCGTACGCGAGGACGTCCTCGGCCTGCGTACCCGTGGCACGATCGAGCACCGGCCGGACGGCCCCTGGCTCGTCCTCGCCGACGCCGCGCTCGCCGTGCCCGTCGCCCCCGAGGGCTTCCAGTCCGAGTACGCGGCCCGCCTCCCCCTCGTCGACCTCGCCGGACACCGACTCGCGGTCCTGGACGCCATCGTCGCGCACCTCGCCGAGCTGGCCGACCCAGCGGACCGGCCCGGCTGGGCCGCCCTCGCCGAGGAGTGCCGCCAGACCCTCGCCACCATGGAACTCCACGAGCGGGTCCGACCCGAGGTGCACGCCCGGCTCACCGACCTCTACGGCGCCGACCCGGCCGCCTGGAGCGGCCCCGCCGCCGCGCTCGGCCACGACACCCTGGCCGCCTACCTCGACCACCCGGTCTACCCGACCGCGCGCGGCCGGGCCGGTCTCGGCGAGGCCGAACTGCGCGCGTACGCCCCGGAGTTCCACCCTGCCTTCGAGCTGCGCTGGCTGGCCGTGCCGACCGAGGCCCTCACCGCCCACGGCGAGGAACCGCTCCCCAGCTGGTGGCCCACCCCGGCCTGGCTCGGCCTCGCAGAGACCTGCCCCGGCGACGGCTGGACCACCCTGCCCGTTCACCCGCTCACCGTCGGCGCCCCGCTCGACGAGGCGCTGGCGGCCACCGGCCTGACCGGGCGCGCAATGCTCGCCGACCGCACGTACCTGACAGTCGTGCCCACGCTCTCCATGCGCACCGTCGCCGTCGCCGACGACCCCGCGTGCCACCTCAAGCTCCCGCTCGCCACCGCCAGCCTGGGCCGGCTCAACCGCCGCACCATCAAGCCCGGCACGCTGGTCGACGGCGCCGCCGGACAGCGCCTGATCGAGACCGTCCTGGCCCGCGAACCGCGCTTCGCCGGACGAATCCTGCATGCCGACGAGCAGACCTTCGCCCACGCCGGGCACGAGCTGCTCGCCGTGCTGCTGCGCCGCTACCCGGCCGGGCTCGACCGGGCCGTCACCGTTCCGCTGGCCGCCCTGCTGGCGCCCGCACCCGGCGGCCGGCTCGTCATCGACCACCTCGCCGACCGGTTCCACGGCGGCGACCCGATCGCCCTCTACGACGACCTGCTGGAGCTGCTGCTCGACTGGCAGACCACGCTGTTCGGCTACGGGATCGCGCTGGAGTCGCACCAGCAGAACACCTCCCTGGTCCTCGACGGGAACGGCCTCCGGCTCCTCTACAAGGACGACGACGGCCCGCGCGTCCACACCGGCCGCCTGGCCGAGACACTCGGCGAACTCGCGCCACCGTCCGGCGAGTTCGCCGACGCGCGGATCTTCGGCGAGGACGACCGGGCGCTCACCGACCTGTTCACCACCATCACCGGCCACCTCTGCACCGCCTCCCTCGCCTTCGGCCTCGCCGACCACGGCCGGGCCGAACTCGCGGACACCCTGGCCCTGTTGCGCAAGCGCCTCGCCGAGGCCGTCGACCGCCTCGGACCGGTGGGCGAGCCGCTGCGCACGAGCCTGCTGGACGCCGAACGGCTGCCGGTCAAGGCCATGGTCACCGCCGGGACTCTGCTCAACAAGCGCCGATCGGGCGCCGCCGACATCAACAAGCACTACACGGTCGGCCCCAACTACCTTCTGGCGAAAGGTCTTCCGCAGTGACCGCGAACGTGGAGACGCTGCCGCGGCGGACCGCCGTCGAGGCCGACCGCTCCGGCGGGCTCGGCCGCCGCCAGGTGCACGCCGTCGCCGCCTGCTACTTCGTCGCCTCCTTCGCCGCGCTCGGCCTGCCGCCCTACCTGACCGCGATCCTGCCCACGCTGGGCGACCCGCAGGCCCGGTGGGCCGGCGTGCTCTACATCGTGCCGACGGTGTTCAGCGCGCTCGGCGCCCCCCTGTGGGGTCGGCTCGCCGACCGGTTCGGCCGCAAGCGGCTGCTGCTGCGCGCCCAACTGGGGCTCACCGTCTCGTTCCTGCTGGCCGGTGCGGCCGACAGCCTGCCCGCCTTCACCCTCGCGCTCGTCCTCCAGGGCTTCCTCGGCGGCACGTTCGCGGCCACCAACGGCTACCTCGCCTCCGCGCTCGACGGCCCCCGGCTCTCCCGGGCGCTCACCCTCATGCAGGGCAGCGCACGGGCCGCGCTCGTGGCCGCGCCGATCCTGGTCGGCGCGCTGTCCCCGTGGATGGACCCGCACCGCCAGTACCTGGTGATGGCCGTACTCCCGCTCGCCGCGGCCCTGTCGCTGTCGCTGCTGCCCGAACCCAGGCCCCGCCCGGCCGCCGATCTCGCCGAGGTCACCACCACCGCCTCGGCGAACGAACCCGAGCACGGCGCTCCGGCCTCCCTCCGGCCGCTCTACGCCTTCGAGTTCACCTTCGTCTTCGCCACCGTCATCTCCTTCCCCTACCTGATCACGCTGGCCCAGCAGCGCCTGCCCGGCGTCTCCGGCATCACCAGCGGCGTGCTCTTCGCCCTGCCGCACCTGTGCTACGTGGCGTTCGCGGCCCGCATCCACACCCTCTTCCACACCCGCCCGCACACCGGGATCGCCCTCGGCTTCGGCTGCGTCGCCCTCGGCCTCGCCGGGCACGCCGTCGCCCACTCCCTGCCGGTGTTCGTCGCGGTCCGGCTCCTGCTCGGCGCCGGCCTCACGCTCGGCCTGGTCAGCCTCGCCGTCCTCGCCGCCGGGGCCGCCAAGGGCCGCCCGCCCGGCCGGATGTTCGGCACCCTCGAACTCGTCTCCAAAGGCGGCGCCGTCGCCGCCGGCGCCGTCGCCGCGCTGGCCAACGACCGGTTCGGCGCCGCCGCGCCCGTGGTGGCCGGCACCGCCGCCGCCCTGCTCGCCGCCCTCGCGGCCACCGCACTCACCGTCCCGTCCGCCCGCCAGCGTTGGAATCGCCGATGACCCACGAACTGCCCACCCCCGACGACGCGGTGGCCCACACCCTCCTCAACTGCCTGCTGCGCGAGGTCTCCGCCCCCGAGCGCCAGACCGCCGTCACCGACAACCGCCTCCAGATCCGCCTGCCCCGCCGCGGCGTCCTCCTGCGGGCCGCCCTGCGCCGCACCTCGCTGCTCGGAGCGCACCGCTTCACCGGCCCCGTTGAGATCGAACGCTCCGGCGGCTGGAAGGAGCTGGGATGGCGCGAGCTCGCCGAACACGTCCAGGGAGAACTCGAACTGCGCACCGGCACGGTGAACGAGGAGTTCGCCGGCCAGGTCGCCTCCAGCCACGCGGGCGTGCGCGCGGGCCTGGAGGCGAGGCCGGCTCCCGGACGGGACCGCTACCTCGAGTCCGAGCAGGCCCTGCTGTTCGGCCACCGCTTCCACCCCGCGCCCAAGTCCCGTTCCGCCACCCGGGGCGACTGGCGCACCTACGCCCCGGAATCACGCGGCGCGTTCCGGCTGCGCCACCTGGCCGTCCGCGAGGACCTGCTGGCCGAGCAGTCGCTCGACGGCACCGCGACCGCACTGCTCGACGGGCTCGGCGAGGTGCCGGCCGGCTACCGCCTGCTGCCCGCCCACCCCTGGCAGTACCAACTCATCGGCGACCACCCCTCGTTGCGCGGCGCCCTGGCCCGCGGCGACGTGCTCGACCTCGGCCCGCGCGGCGAGGAGTTCGCCGCCACCGCCTCGGTGCGCACCCTCTACGGCGCGGACGCGTTCCTCAAGTTCAGCCTCAACGTCCGCATCACCAACTGCCTGCGCAAGAACGCCGCGTACGAGCTGACCGGCGCCGTCACCCTCAGCCGGCTGCTCGCCCCCGCGCTCGCCGACCTCGCCCGGCGGTTCCCCGACGCGGCGATGCTGCGCGAACCCGCCTACCGCACCCTGGCGTTGCCCGGCACCGACGGCCGCCCGGAGCTGCCGCTCTTCGAGGGCTTCGGACTCATCGTCCGCGAGGGCCTCGGCGGCGTGCTGCGGCCCGGCGTCACCCCGCTGCTCGCCGCGGCCGTCGCCGACGAGCACCCGACCAGCTCGGCGCACATCTCCCGCTTGCTGGACGACGGTTCGGACGGAAGTTCGGACAGCCGCGAGGCACTCCACTGGTGGCGCGGCTACCTGCGCCTGCTCGTCCCGCCGGTACTGGCCGCCTACTTCGACCACGGCGTCGTCCTCGAACCGCACCTGCAGAACGTGCTCATCGGAGTCGACGCCGCCGGCCACCCGGCGCAGGTGCTCTTCCGCGACCTGGAGGGCACCAAGCTCGTCCCCGAGCAGAACGCCGCCCTGCTCGCGGCCCTGCCGCCCGAGGTCGCCGGACCTATGACGTACGACGCCGAGCGCGGCTGGGACCGGGTCGTCTACTGCCTGCTGGTCAACCACGTCGCCGAACTGCTCGCCGCGATTGCCGACCGCCACCCGGAGCTGGAGAGCGCCCTCTGGCAGGCGGTCCGGGACACCCTGGAGGAGTACGCGGCCGCCCACGGCCGCCCGCCGCGCCTGCGCGCGCTGCTCGCCGGCGTCCCGCTGCCTGCCAAGGCCAACCTGCTCACCCGCTGGGAGCGCAAGGCCGACCGCGACGCCGGGTACGTTCGACTGCCCTCGCCGCTCGCCGGGTCCGTCCTCGCCGAAGCCGCCCGGATGCCCTTCACCGTCCCCGTCGGGAGCGCCCGATGACCGAGTCCGTCCGCCGGCACGTCGCCGAGCTCGCCCCCGACGAACTTCCCGCCTACGTCTACGACCTGGCCGCACTGCGCGACCACGCCGCCGCCGTGCGGGCCGCGCTGCCGGACCGGGTCGAGCTGTACTACGCCGCCAAGGCCAACCCGCAGACGCCGGTGCTGGCTGCTCTCCGCGAGGCCGTGGACGGCTACGAGGTTTCCAGCGGAGGCGAGTTGGCACACGTGCGGGCAGCCGTTCCCGGCGCTCCGCTCGCCTTCGGCGGGCCCGGCAAGACCCCCGCCGAGATCGCGGCCGCCGTCGACGCGGGTGTGCACCGGTGGCACGTCGAGAGCGAGCAGGAACTCCACCGGCTGGCCGCCGTCCTCGCGCAGCGGCCGGGAACAGTGGTCGACGTGCTGCTACGCGTCAACCTGCCGGTCGGGACGGGCACGTTGGACACCGTGGCACTCGCGATGGGCGGGTGTCCGACGCCGTTCGGACTCGACCCGGAACGCGCCGAGGAGTGCGCCCGTCTCCTCACCGGCGACGAACCGCTCGGGCGGCAGCTACGCCTGCGCGGGGTGCACGCCCACCTCGCCAGCGGTCTTGCGGCGGTGGAACAACTCGCGGTCGCGGAGCGGATCGTGGAGTGGTCGGCCGCACTGGCCGCCCGGCACGGCCTCCCGCTCGACGAGGTCAACGTCGGCGGCGGCATGGCCGTCGACTACGACGACCCGGCCGACCGCTTCGACTGGACGGCCTTCGGCGAAGGACTGACCGAGCTGCTCGACGCCCACCCCGGACTGACCCTGCGGATCGAGCCAGGCCGCGCGCTCACGGCTTACTGCGGCTGGTACGCGACCGAGGTGCTGGACGTGAAGCGCAGCCACGGCGAGGACTTCGCGGTCGTCCGCGGCGGCACCCACCACTTGCGCACCCCGGCCACCCGCGGCCACTCGCAGCCGTTCGAGGTCCTGGCGGTGGACGCGTGGCCGCACCCGTGGCGGCGACCCGCGGTGACCACCGGCCGGGCGACCCTGGCCGGCCAGCTCTGCACCCCGAAGGACATCCTCGCCCGCGCCGCCGAGGGCGCCGACGGCCTGCGGTCGGCGGACCGGGTGCTGTTCGCGATGGCGGGCGCCTACGCGTGGAACATCTCGCACCACGAGTTCCTGATGCACCCCCACCCAGGCTTCCACCACCTGGACGGCTGACGCACCGCCGGAAGGCCTTCCGGCCGGGCCGCCATGCCGGACGGCCGACGGCGAACAGACAACAGCTGACAGATAACAGATTTCGAAATCTGTTATCTGTCAGCTGTCACTTGTCACCCCCGCAGGTCACCCCCGCACGGCCGTGCGAAAGTGGTAGGCAGCGAAGGGAGCGCGGACGTGCTGATGGACAAGGTGGCGGAGATCCTCGCCGAGGCTTCGGCCGAGGCGGTGGAACCGCGCTTCCGGGCGCTGGCCGCCGGCGAGGTGCTGGAGAAGGCTCCCGGCGAGCTCGTGACGATCGCCGACCGCGAGGCCGAGGCGATCATCGAACGGCGGCTGCGCGAGCTCCTGCCCGTCCCCGTGGTCGGCGAGGAGGCCGTCGCCGCCGACCCCTCGCTCGCCCTCGCCCTGCACTCCGAGCCTGCCGTCTGGCTGGTGGACCCCGTCGACGGCACCTCCAACTTCGTCGCCGGCCGCCCCGACTACGCCGTCATGTGCTCCCTCGTCCGCACCGGCCAGACCGTCGCCTCCTGGATCTGGCAGCCCGCCACCGCCACCGCTTACCGCGCCGAACTGGGCGCCGGAGCCTGGCGCAACGACGCCCGCCTCACCCGCGCGCCGGCCCCGCGCGACCCCGACAAGCTGCGCGGCATCATGAAGAGCCGCTTCCTCGACCCCGACCACCGCCGCCGCCTCGAAGCCAACGCCGCCGTCTTCGGCGAGCTCTCCCCCGGCCGCAACGCCGCCGGCATCGAGTACCCGGACGTCGCCGACGGCCACACCGACTTCGTCTTCTACTGGCGCACCCTTCCCTGGGACCACGCCCCTGGCAGCCTGCTCCTCGCCGAGGCCGGCGGCGTCGCCGCCCGCATGGACGGCAGCCCCTACCGTCCCGAGGCCCCAGACTGCGAGGACGGCCTGCTGATCGCCGCCGATCCCGCGACCTGGGAGCTCGCCCGCGACGTCCTCATGGGCGGCTGACAGCCTGAACGACTCGCCGGACACCCGGTCACCACACCACCGGCAGCCGCTCCGGCAACCGCTTGATGAACCCCGACTGCCCGACCGACCGGCGAACCGGCCGACTGACCCTAGCCGGCCCGCTCCCCGGCGACCTTGCGTCCCGCCTTGACCACCTCGCGCAGCAGCGCGCCGACCTCTCCCGGCGTGGTGTGCGGATTGAGGAGCGTCAGCTTCAGCCGGACCCTCCCCGGCCCCTCCCCCGGCAGTTCGGTGCGCCCGACCACGGCCCGCCCGGTGCGCAGCAGCAACCGGCGCAGCTGCCCGTTGAGTTCGTCGATCGCGCCGCCGTCCGTGAGGCCGCTCGGCCGGTAGCGGAACAGGACCGTGGTGAGGACGGGCTCGCCGTGGAGTTCCAGGGACGGTTCGGCGCGGACGGCGTCGGCGGTGGTACGGGCGAGGTCGTGGCAGGCGTCGACGAGCCGGCCGAGTCCGTCCCGACCGAGGGTGCGCAGCGTGACAGCGATCTTGAAGGCGTCGGCGCGGCGGGTGGTGCGCAGCGAGCGGCCGAGCAGGCTGGGGTAGCCGGCGCGTTCGTCGTCGACGGGGTTGAGGTATTCGGCGCGGCAGGCCAGGGAGACGTAGGTCTCGGCGCGGCGGACCAGGAAGACGCCTGCGGCGGCGGGCTGCCAGCCGAGCTTGTGCCAGTCGAGGGAGACGGAGTCGGCGCGGGCGATGCCGTCGAGGAGCGGGGCGAGCCGGTCGGAGAGGAGGGCGCCGCCGCCGTACGCGGCGTCGACGTGCAGCCAGGAGCCGTAGCGCGCGGCGAGGTCGGCGGCGGTGTGCAGCGGGTCGATCGCCCCGGTGTCGGTGGTGCCGGCGGTGGCGACGACGGCGATCGGGGTGTGTCCGGCCCAGGCGGTCTCGGCCAGCGCGCGTTCCAACGCGTCGGGTGCCATGCGCAGTTGGCGGTCGACGGGGACGGCGACGACGGCCCGTTCGCCGAGGCCGAGCAGGGCGGCGGCGCGCTGGACGGAGAAGTGGGCGGCCTGGGAGGCGATGATGCGGGGGCTGGCGTCGGCCGGGATGCCGTCCAACTCGACGATGCCGTCGAGGCGTTGGTCGCGGGCCAGCATGAGGCCCATCAGGTTGGACTCGGTGCCGCCGGAGGTGAGGACGCCGGCCGCGCGGGCGGGGTCGTAGCCGACGAGAGCGGCGAGTTCGGCGAGGACCGCGGTTTCGAGGGCGGTGGCGGCGGGGGCCTGGTCCCAGGAGTCTTGGGAGGGGTTGAGGGCGCTGACGGCGAGGTCGGCGGCGGCCGCGACGGCGAGCGGCGGGCAGTGCAGGTGGGCGGCGCAGGCCGGGTCGGCGGGATCGGCGGCGCCGTAGGCGAGGAGTTCGGTGAGGCGGGCGAGGGCGCCGCGGCCGTGGGCGCCGGCGAGGCCGTCGGCGACGAGGGCGGTGAGCTCGGCGGGGCTGCCGGCGGGCAGCGGCCCGGCGCGCAGGCCGGTGCCGGCGTCGAGGGCGTCGAGCACGGTGGCGAGCAGCGGGCCGAGCGCGCCCGGCCCGCCGGCGCCGCCCGCGAGGACGTCCAACGGGGCTGCGGCACCGGGGAGTTCATGATCGGCCCCGTGGTCGTCCGACTGATCGATCGAGTGGCCGGTCAAGTGACTGGTCAAGTGGCCTGTCGAGCGGCCGCCCTCGTGGTCGCGCTGGTGCGCGGACCGGCACTCGGGCCCGTACACACTCTCGTCCCCGGGCTCGTGCTCGTGCCCGTGCTCGCACCCGGAGCCGGCCCCCGCGCCGCCGGTCATCTGCCCTCCCGCACGGTCGCAGCGCCCGCGGCAGCGCCGTCGCGGCCCGCGGCGGCGGCCGCCGCGATCGCGTCGGCGAGCCGGTCGAACACGGCGACGGCCTGCTCGTCCGTGATGGTGAGTGGCGGGAGGAGCCGCAGGACGGCGTCGTGGCGCCCGCCGAGTTCGACGATCAGGCCGCGCGCCAGGCAGGCCTCGCGGACCCGGACGGCGAGCGCCGGGTCGGCCGGGCGCGCGCCGCAGGCGTCGGGTTCGGCCGTGGGGTCGACGAGTTCGAGGCCGAGCATCAGGCCGCGCCCGCGGACGTCCCCGATGACGGGCAGCCCGGCGGCGAGGTCGCGCAGCCGGGCCGCCATACGCTCGCCGACGGCGGCGGCGCGCTCGACGAGGCCGTGGGCGGCGACGTACCGGAGGGTGGCGGCACCGGCGGCCATGGCGAGGGTGTTGCCGCGGAAGGTGCCGGTGTGGGCGCCGGGCCGCCAGCCGTCGTAGTCCTCACGGTAGACGACGACGGCGAGCGGAAGGCTGCCGCCGATGGCCTTGGAGAGCACCATGGCATCCGGGAGGATGCCGCTGTGCTCGACGGCCCACATCCGGCCGGTGCGGCCGACACCGGTCTGCACCTCGTCGACGATCAACGGGATGCCACGCTCGGCGGTGATGCGGCGCATCGCGCCCAGCCAGCCGTCGGGGGCGGGCACGACGCCGCCCTCGCCCTGGACGGCCTCCAGGACCATCGCGGCGGGGGTCGTGACGCCGCCGGACGGGTCGTCCAGCAGCCGTTCGACGTAGGTGGCGGAGAGGTCGGCGCCCGCGGAGCCGCCGACGCCGAAGGGGCAGCGGTAGGCGTAGGGGTAGGGCAGCCGGACAACCTCGCCGCCGCTCGGCAGGGGTTCCTTGACGGCCGTGTTGCCGGTGAGGGCGAGGGCGCCGGCGGTCATGCCGTGGTAGGCGCCGGTGAAGGCGAGGGCGCCGGAGCGGCCGGTGGCGGTCTGCATCAGCTTGAGCGCGGCCTCGACGGCGTCCGTCCCGGCCGGGCCGCAGAAGTGCACCCGGGCACGGGCCGCGAACTCCGGGGGCAGGCTCTCGAACAGGGCGGTGGTGAAGTCGTCCTTCTCGGCGGTGGCGAGGTCGAGCAGGTGCAGCGGCGCGCCGCTGTCGAGGGTGCGGCGGATCGCCTCCAGCACCACCGGGTGGTTGTGTCCGAGGGCGAGTGTCCCGGCGCCGGAGAGGCAGTCGAGGTAGCGCCGCCCGTCCGCACCCTCGACGGTCATGCCGTTCGCCCGGACGGGGACGATCGGGAACGAGCGGGCGTACGTCCGGGCGGAGGACTCGCGGACGCGCTGGCGGCGCAGCACGGCCTCGCCGGGCGCCTGGGCGGGAATGGCGGCGAGCGACAAGACGAACCCCCCACAAAGAAGCTAGGTAAGCCTAACCTTATTACCTTTGACCTGGCCGGACGTTCCGGGGCGCCCGGAGTCACCCGACCGGGTGAACCGCCCCCACCTCCCCAACGAGCGCGCGGGCAGGAGGTCACGGCCGCGCGGCAGATCCTCTTCCCGGGGCTTCACGCACGACACCCTCCGAGAGGTTCACGCACGAACACCTTCCCGAGGCTTCACGCGCGGCGCCCGGCCGGTCCGTCCCCCGCCTTCCAGCGGTAGCAGAGCTCCGGCCGCCCGACGCTCCCGTACTGCGGCTCGCGCACCGCGAGCCCGGTGTCGACGAGGTGTTCGAGGTACCTGCGCGCGGTGATCCGCGAGACCCCGGCGGCGGCGGCCGCGGCGGCGGCCGACAGCCCGGACTCGGCCTCGCGCAGGACGCCCGCGACCGTGTCCAGGGTCGGCGCGCTGAGGCCCTTGGGGAGGGCGGTGCGCTCGGGCGTGCGGAGCAGGGCGAGCGCCTGGTCGACCTCGTCCTGACCGGTCGCCTCGCCGGTGCGGCCGAGGCTGTCGCGGTAGCGGGCGTAGCGTTCGAGGCGGTCGTGCAGGGCGGCGGCGGTGAACGGTTTCAGCAGGTACTGGACGACCCCCGCCGAGACCGCCTGCCGCACCATGGCGAGGTCGCGGGCCGAGGTCACCGCGATGATGTCGGTGGTGTGGCCGGCGGCGCGCAGCGCGCGGCAGAGCTGGAGGCCGTGGCCGTCCGGCAGGTAGAGGTCGAGCAGGGTGAGGCCGACGGGCGTCCCGGCGGCGCGGGCGCGTTCCAGGAAGCGCAGCGCGTCGGCGCAGCTGTGGACCGTGCCGGCGGCGCGGAAGCCGGGCTCGCGCTCGACGTAGAGGCTGTGCGCGGCGGCGGCGACGGGGTCGTCCTCGACGATCAGCACCGGGATACCGGAAGCCGCGGCGGGGGCAGCGGAGGCGTCCGGCGGCCCGAAGCCCGTGGTCACGAGACCGCTCCCGTTCTCTGCGGGGATGCGGCCGTCTGCGGGGACGTGCTCCCCGCCCTCCCGGTGAGCGGCAGCCGGACGGTCAGCACCGCGCCGCGATCGCGGCCGACCTCGACCGTGCCGCCGTTGCGCCGCACGGCCTGGGCGACGAGCGCCAGCCCGAGGCCGCGGCCCCGGCCGTCCTGCTTGGTGCTCCAGCCGCGCCGGAACACGTCCTCGACGGCTGCCGGGGCGATGCCCGCCCCGGTATCGGCGACGCGCAGCACCAGGTACTCGTCCGCTTCGTCGATCCGCGCCGTCACGGTGACCTCCGGCGGAACGGGGCTCTCGGCGGCCCCGGCGATCGCGGCGTCCACGGCGTTGTCGATCAGATTGCCGAGCACGGTGATGAGGTCGCGGGCGCAGAGGCCGGGCGGCAGGACGCCGTCGTCGATGCGGCTGTCCTCGGTGAGGGTCAACTCCACTCCCCGCTCGGACGCTTGGGCGGCCTTGCCGAGCAGCAGCGCGGCCAGGACCGGTTCGCTGACGGCGGCGACGACCCGGTCGGTGAGCTGCTGGGCGAGCGCGAGTTCGGCGGTCGCGAACTCCACCGCCTGTTCGTGGCGCCCGAGTTCGATGAGCGAGACGACGGCGTGCAGCCGGTTGGCAGCCTCGTGCGCCTGCGCGCCGAGCGCCTCGGTGAAGCTGCGCACTGAGTCCAACTCGCCGCTGAGCGACTGCAGTTCGGTGTGGTCGCGAAGGGTGACGACGCGACCGAGACCGGTGCCGATGGTGGAGGTGTTGAGCACCACGACCCGCTCGGCGGTCAGGTGGACCTCGTCGCGGACCGGCTCCTCACCGAGCACGGACGCGACGAGCGCCTTCGGCAGACCGAGCCCGGTGACCGGCCGGCCGTCCACCGCCCCCGCCAGACCGAGGAGTTCGCGGGCGGCGTCGTTGCACAGCACCACCCGGTGCGACCGGTCGAGCAGGACCAGGCCCTCGCGCACCGAGTGCAGGGTCGCCTGGTGGTACTCGTAGAGGTGGCTGAGCTCGGCCGGCCCCATGCCGTGGGTGTGCCTGCGCAGACGGGAGTTGGCCAGGTACGTGCCGGCCCCGCCGACCGCGAGTGCGGCCACCGCGACCCCGACCAGGGCCAGCAGCGGGCCGGTCAGCTGCTTCGAGATGCTCTCCAGCGTGATGCCCGCGCTCACCAGAGCGATCACCCGGTGCCGGTCGTCCAGGACTGGCGTGACCACGCGCACTGACGGGCCGAGCGTGCCGGTGTACGTCTCGCTGCGGGTCTGCCCGGCGAGGGCCCAGTCGATGTGCCCGAGGAAGCGCTTGCCGATCTGCTCCGGCAGGGGGTGGGTCCAGCGCACGCCGTCGGTGTTCATGACGGTGATGAACGAGACCCCGGTGTCCACGCGGACCTGCTCGGCGTACGGCTGGAGGACGGCGGTCGGGTCGGGCCCGGTGACGGCGACGCGGACGGTCGGGGAGTCGGCGACCGCGCGGGCGACGGCGGTCACCTCGCGGCGGGCCGCCTCCTCGGTGCGGTCGGCGGTGAAGAGGTACGCGAGCACGGCGCCGCCCGCCACCACGGCGGCCACGATGACGACCTGGACGGCGAACAGCTGCCCGGCCAGGCTGCGGACCAGTCGGCGCGGGTCGGGGAGCAACCGGCGCGGCGCGGTGGCGGTGGGGGTGCGCACGGACATGCCTGCCAGTGTGCACCACACTCGCGTGCGCCCCCAGGGGTCCGCCCACCCCCGCCGCGCGTGAACCGACCGTGAACTCTATGAACGCAAACGTGACCTCCGTCACTCCCGGGCCCGATAGTCGGAGCGGCCCACCACCCGGGGCCGCCAGGACTGCAGGGCGAAGGAGCCGCAGATGTCGATCGCTGGAGCCGCACAGCCGACGGGGGGCAGACGCGAGGAGGAGCCGGACGGGCACCGCGCACCGGAGGGGGCCGTGCAGCCTCCCGCCGTGCAGCCCCCCACCGCGAAGCGGGACCGCACCCACTTCCTCTACCTCGCCGTCATCGCCGCCGTGATCGCCGGCGTGGTGGTCGGCCTGGCCGCCCCCGGTTTCGCGGTCGAGCTGAAGCCGGTCGGGACGGGCTTCGTCAACCTCATCAAGATGATGATCAGCCCGGTCATCTTCTGCACCATCGTGCTCGGCATCGGCTCGGTCACCAAGGCCGCCAAGGTCGGCAGGGTCGGCGGGCTGGCCATCGGCTATTTCCTCGCCATGTCAACGGTCGCGCTCGCGATCGGCCTCGCGGTCGGCAACCTGCTGGAGCCCGGCGACGGCCTGCACCTGACCGCCGCGCTGGCCAAGTCCGGCCACGCGCAGGCCGCGGCGGGCGGCGCCCAGTCCACCTCCGACTTCCTGCTCGGGATGATCCCGAACACGCTGCTCTCGGCCCTCACCGAGGGCAAGGTGCTGCAGACGCTGCTGGTCGCACTGCTCGTCGGCTTCGCCCTGCAGGCGATGGGACCGGCCGGGGCCCCGGTGCTGCGCGGCGTCGAGCACGTGCAGCGGCTGGTGTTCCGGGTCATGGCGATGGTCATGTGGGTCGCGCCGGTCGGCGCCTTCGGTGCCATGGCGGGCGTGGTCGGGGCGACCGGCACGGCGGCGCTCAAGAGCCTCGCCGTCATCATGATCGGCTTCTACCTCACCTGCGCCCTGTTCGTGGTGGTCGTGCTGGGCGCGCTGCTGCGGCTGGTCACCGGGGTCAACGTGTTCGCGCTGCTGCGCTACCTCGGCCGCGAGTTCCTGCTGATCCTCTCCACGTCCTCGTCCGAGAGCGCGTTGCCTCGCCTGATCGCCAAGATGGAGCACCTGGGCGTCAGCCGCCCGGTCGTCGGCATCACCGTGCCGACCGGCTACAGCTTCAACCTCGACGGCACCGCGATCTACCTCACCATGGCGTCGATCTTCATCTCCGAGGCGATGGACAAGCCGATGTCGATCGGCGAGCAGCTGTCGCTGCTGGTCTTCATGGTGATCGCCAGCAAGGGCGCGGCCGGGGTCACCGGCGCCGGGCTCGCCACCCTGGCCGGCGGGCTGCAGTCGCACAAGCCCGCACTGGTGGACGGGGTCGGGCTGATCGTCGGCATCGACCGGTTCATGTCGGAGGCCCGGGCGCTGACCAACTTCGCGGGCAACGCCGTCGCCACCGTCCTGATCGGACGCTGGACGGGCGAGTTCGACGCGGAGCGGGCACGCCGGGTACTCGCGGGCGAGCTGCCGTTCGACGAGCGGACACTCATCGACACGCACGATGGGCAGGGCGGGCAGGGCGCGGCACCGGCGGCCGCGAGCCCGGTGCCGGTGTCGACGCCCGAGCACATCCCCGCGGCGGCCGCCTGACACCCCCTCCCCGACTCTCCCCGTCCGGCGCCGCGCGACCAACCCCCGGAACGGCGCCGGGTCGGAGGACGCCGCCGAGGGCTGACCGGCGGCAAACGACAGCCGACAGATGACAGATTTCAAAATCTGTCATCTGTCGGTTGTTATCTGTTCGCCGCCCGTTGTCAGCCGTCACCCGCCCGCCCCGTCGACCCGCGCTGACCCGCGTCGCCCCGTCCGCGCACCGTCCGCCCCGCCGTCACAACTCCTCGGACCCGCTGATCGCCCACGCGAGCCCGCACGCCGGATCCTCCAGGGCCACGTGCAGGTGCCGCAGCCCGTCCGCCGGCTCGCACCACGTGAAGCACCGCATCCGGGCGACCAGCGCATTCACCTCGCTTCGGTCCGGGCCGTCCACCCCCGCCATCGAGCCGAGCGCCCGCCACAGCGCGAGCCGCCCGTGTGCCGCACCGCGCGCCGGGTCGACCGCCCCCGCCTGCACCAGCGCCGGCACGGCGAGCGCGAACGGCAGGTACCCGCCGGTCACCAGCGCACTGCGGGCCAGGTGGGCGGCCGCCTGCGGCGCCTGGCCGCGCACGCACGCCACCTCCGCCCAGTCCACCAACTCGGCGAGCACCCGGGTGGCCCGCTGCCCGCGCAGCCGCCGCCCGGGGTCGGGAAGCGCCACCGGCCCGAGGTCCTCCCGGCTCACGGGCAGCGTCAGCAGCGCGCTGCGCGCACCCCCACCGGGCAGGTAGTCGCGGACCCGCACCCCCTCATTCCATCCCGCCGCCTCCCACGACTCCAGGACCAGCGGCACGCCCTCCGGATCCGGCTCGGCGCCGTAGGACAGGTCCTCCCCGATCAGCACCCGCGTGTGCGCGACCAGTCGGCGCACAGCCGCCGGGACCAGCAGCGGCGCCAGCCGCAGCCACGAGTGCCGGGTCGCCAGCACCTCCCACAGCGGCCCGGCGTCGTGGTCGGCCACCCCGGCGGCGCCCGGGCCGCCGTCCTGCTCAAACAGCCGCACGGCCACCTCCGGCGGCGCCGCGTACGCGATCAGGTGGCCGAGCGGCGCCGCCTCCGCCGCCCCGAAAAGCTCGCCGCAGCGCTCCATCGCCTCCGCCCGGGCCCGCCGGTAGGCGGCCAGCAGTTCGAGCCAGCGACCCTCGCCGGCCAGGGCGCGCAGGCGGCGGTCCTCGTACGTGATCACGATTTTCAGCGTACGGGCCGGGAGGTCACATCAGTTGACTTGCCGTCAGTCCGGTGCGTCGGCCCCGTCCGCACGCCCCCGCGCCCGCCTCCACCGCCGGCCCTGCGCCCACCACCGCCGACGCCACCGCCGACGCCACCACCGCCAGCGCCATGACCACGCTCGCCCGCCGCCGCACGTTCGCGCTCCACGACGGTGCGCAGGCGGACGTGGGCGCGGCGCCGGGTGACCGCCAGCGTGCTGCGGTGCAGGCCCAGGAGCTCTGCGGCCTCGTCGACGCTGTAGCCGTCGAGGTCCACCAGGACCACCACCCTGGCCTGCTTGGCGGTCAGGCAGCCCAGCAGCCGGGCCACCTCCCACCGCGCCTGGAGCTCGGCCATCCCGCCACCGAACGGATCGGCCACCGCCCGCTCGCGCTCCCGCTCCACCGGCTCGGGCAGGGCCACCCGACGCCGCTCCCGCCGCCACTGGTCGCGCAGGATGTTCGCCATCGTCGTGAACACGTAGGCGTACGGCTGCGGATGGCCGAGGAACCGCTCCGGGCGCCGGGCGATCCGCAGGTACGCGTCGTGCACGATGTCACCCGCCGCGAACGGGCTCCCAGTGAGCGAAGCGGCCGCCCGATGGAGCCTCGGCAGCATTTCCGTGAACACCCGGTTGAAGTCGGTCGGTTCGCCACCCGGATCGCGCCCGCCGGTACATCGATCGGTCAATTCCGCCATGCCGTTCTCCCCGGAAATCGGCACTCCGAACCCCCAGTTGAGGCCGCCCCAACCAGGCGCACGCATGTGACTCGGCTCACATCATAGTTCGTCGTCTCACTGTACGCGCCCAATCGTGTGCACTGCGTCATCGTCCGCACGGGGATCGGAAATTCGGCACAGAACGCCGGCTCCCACCGGCGCCCGCCGGCTCCGGACGGCCGGGACGCTCCGCCCGATGAGAATCGTTGAGCGAGGAGAACCACCATGTCGGGTTGCATCGCCAGGAAGATCGCCACGTTCGGGGTCGCGGCCGCCGCCGCCCTCGGCATCCTCGGAACGACCGCCCTGCCCGCCGCCGCCGCGCCCGCGGCCGACCAGACCATCACGGCCGGCCCGAACGCCCCCACCAGCGCCATCACCGCCTCCTACCACTGCGTCATCACGGCGGACTACGGCTGGCGCTGGGTGGGCAAGTGCAACATCTACTCCGGCGAGCTGCGCACCATCACCTACTGCGCCAACGGCACGTACACCGTCGGCCTGTGGATCGGCGCGCGGCCGGCGGCGTGGGACGTGTGGGGCAACTGCCCGGGCTCGTCCTGGACCCGCATCGTGTTCCAGACCCGGGGTTGAACCCCCGAGCGCGAGCGTGACCGTGGGTGCCGCCCGCCGGGGCGGCACCCCGCCCGCGCACGGGTCCCGTCAGGCCGCCTGGTCGTGTTTGCCCGGGTCGACGGGCGCGGGCTCGGCGGCCACCGGGAACTCCTCGATGGCGAGCTCGCCCGCCGAACGGCGGCCGGCCCGGTCCTGGGCGGGCGGGGAGAGCGCGACGAAGGCCGAGGCGAGGAAGAGGAAGGAGCCGAGGCCGACGGCGAGCGGGAAGATGAACTCCATCGGGCTCACGCCGTCCAGGCCGGTCCGGGTGGGCTCGGGGTGGATGTGGACGGCGGCCATGCCGGTGTAGTGCATGCAGCTCACGGCGAGGCCCATGACCAGCGAGGCCGCGGCTGCCGCGTAGCCGTTGCGGATCGTGACGGCGGCCCAGAGCGCGGCGGTGGCGGCGCCGACCGCGATCAGGACGGACAGCGCGACCGTCCCGGAGTCGTAGCGCAGGCCCGCGCGCATCCGCAGGGCGGCCATGCCGAGGTAGTGCATCGCGGCGACGCCGAGTCCGGTGGTCAGGCCACCGGCCAGCAGGGCGGGGCCGCGCGGCCCGCGGTGACCGACGACGGCCAGGCCGAGGCCGGTGACCAGCACCGCGACCAGCAGGCTGAGTACGGCCAGCGGGGCGTCGTAGCGCAGCTCGGTGCCGTCGACGGTGAAGCCGAGCATGGCGACGAAGTGCATCACCCAGACGCCCGAGCCGATCGCGGCGGCGGCCGTGAGCAGCCAGTTCCGGCGGGTGGCACCGGTCGCGGCGAGGCCGCGCAGGGTGCAGCGCAGCCCAAGCGCGGCGCCCGTGCAGGCCAGGATGTACGAGAGCGTGGGCGTCAGCCAGCCGGAGCCGAGGTGGATGACGCTTCTCATGGGACCTCCGGTCGACCTGTCCCCGTCATATGCCAGACGCTCGTGCGATTCCGGTCCGGGACGCGTGGGACGCTATCGAGGGGTCGGAACCGACCACCGGAAGATCTGTAAAAGCTGCCCACAGGGCGGAAGCAGTGTGCTCGAATGGGGCGGTCGTACACCCTGGGGCGGTTGGACCGGGCGGGCTGGGCGCGCCCGCAAGCGACGAACAGGCTTCAGCGAACAGATAACAGATGTTGAAATCTGTCATCTGCTTGCTGAAACCTGTCACCTGTCACCCCCGCCCGTCAGCGCGGCGTCACCCGGATCCGCATCGGGCTCGCCGCGCGCAGTGTGATCCCCTGGGTGAGCGCCACCCGGTGGTCGACCACCTCCACGTCGAAGTCCCGCAGCAGTGTGCCCAGCGCCAGCACCGCCTCCAGCATCGAGAAGTGCTGCCCGATGCACGCCCGCGGACCGCCCCCGAACGGGAACCACGCGTACCGGTGCCGCCCCTTCTCCCGCTCGGGCAGGAAACGGTCGGGGTCGAAGCGGTCCGGCTCGTCCCAGTGGTCGGGGTGGCGGTGGGTGACCCACGGCACGACGAGCACCTGCGAGCCGCCCGGCAGGACGTGCCCACCGATGACCGCCTCCCGCACCGAGCGCCGCCCGATCAACGACGCCGCCGGGTAGAGGCGCATCGCCTCCTTCAACACCCGCGTGATGTACGGAAGTTCCTCAAGGTCCGCGGCCGTCGGCGCACGACCGCCGAGCACCGTCTCCGCCTCCTCCTGCGCGAGGCGGCGCTGCTCCGGATGCCCGGCGAGCAGGTGCAGCGCGAAGGCGAGCGACGTCGCCGTGGTCTCGTGCCCGGCGAGCAGGAACACCAGGACCTGGTCCCGGAGTTCGTCCCGGCCGAGCTGCGCCCCGTCCTCACCGCGCGCCCGCTCCAGCAGCGTCAGCAGGTCGGCCGCGCCGGGGTCAGTGGCGCGCAGGGCCCGCTCGGCGATGATCCGGTCGCAGACCGCGTACAGGTCGCGCTGCGCCCCGGCACCCCGCCGGTTGCCCGGGGTCGGCCAGTGGCGCGGCAGGCAGATCGGGGCGACGCCCCGGCCCTGGACGTACGCGCCGAGCACCGGGAAACTGCGGTGCACGACCGCCACCGCCTCCTCCACGTCGGCGCCGAACAGGATCCGCGACACCGTGCGCAGCGCGAACCGTGACATCTCGTCCGCCGCGTCCACGACGCCGTCCGGCACAGCGCGCCAGCGCGCCGTGAGCGCCCGCGTCTCCAGCGCGATCGCGTCCGCGTAGCCGTCCACCCGGCGGCGGGTGAACAGCGGCTGGATCAGCCGGCGCTGGCGCTGGTAGTCGCCGTCCTGGCTGGTCAGCAGGCCGTTGCCGACGCTGGTCCGCAGCTCGTCGTAGAAGGAGTTCTCCTTGCGGAAGTTGGCGGCCTCGCCGCCGAGCACCTGCTGGGCGCCCTCGGGGGAGAACACCGCATAGAGGTCCGCGCCCAGGCCGATCGGCCCCACGTGGAAGCGGACCAGGTCGCCGTAGTCACGCCGGGCCGCGCGCAGGGTGCGCAGCGGGCGGCGGTCGATGTCGAATCCGGAGCCCATGAAGGGCAGGCCGGGCGGCCCGGGTATCGAGCGGGTGGCGGCGACAGGGACGGGGACAGCGGCGATCGTCATCGGGTCTCCTTCTCCACGGCGCCACCAACCTAACTGACGGATAATCAGTGGTGGAAGGGGGCGCCGGGAGAGCGGACGTCGCACCGCACGCACCCGCCTCTGCCCGCGTCGGCCGGAGCTCCTACTCGTACTCGGTGCCGCCCTTGCGGGTCAGGTAGGCGTCGCCGACCACCTTGGCGATCGCCCGTCCGCCGAGCACCGGGCTCCAGCGCTCGGCCACCGGCCGGATCACCACGCCCTCGCGCATGTGCAGCTCGCGCCCGGAGACCGTCTCCTTGCCCTGGGCCAGTTCCAGCACGGTGGCGGGGTCGAACGGTCCGCGCCACAGCTCGGGCACCAGCGGCAGTTCGCCGTCGAGCAGTTCGGCCGCGGGCAGCCAGCGCAACTGCCCGCCCACCACGGCGGACACGTCGAACGCGGCGTAGCCGGGCAGTTCGGTCCGGGCGCAGGCGCCGTACGTCAGGTCCTGGACGCCGGTGCCGAAGACCTCGCCGAAGATGCCGATCCGCTCGGCGCCGAGCCGTTCGGCCAGCCGGGCCGCCACGGCCGGTATGCCGTGGGCGCGCACGGCGCGCCAGTAGAGGTTCCGCTCGTCCTCGGCCAGGGCGAGCCCCTGCGCGCCGATGCCCTTGGAGGACACGTGCACCTCGCCGGTGGCGGCGGTGTAGGTGACGAGGCAGCAGCTGCCGTGCAGCTTCTCGGTCAGCACGACCGGCTCGCCGGGCTCGAAGACGTCCGGGTAGCGCTTGAGGTTCTCGATGTCCACCCAGGGCAGGAGGTCGGGCGCGCTGACGACGTCGCCGTTCATCGACGTGGGGATCGGCGGCTGCCACTTGGCGATCCCGAGGGCCTCGGCGAAGTCCTCGCCGTGCTCCGCGGCGGCGGCCAGGTCGGTGCCGGCCAGCGCGGCGGGGCGGCAGACGATGCCCTGGGAGAGCTCGCCGCGCAGCCGGACGGCCTTCACGCGGTCCGCCCGACTGCCGGCCAGCTTGCCGGTCAGGCCCAGCTCAGCGATCAACTCCTCGGGCAGCACGGACTGTTCGGGAATGTAGACGGCGTAGTCGCCGGTCCGGTACACGCCCTTCGCGACAACCGCCCGGTAGAGGCCGACCTGCGCGAGCTCGAGGGCATCGGCATTCGGGTGTTCCAGGACGACAAGCTTCTCGGCGGTGACGCGCAGTGTGGACATGGACGGACTCCTCCCCGTGGTTCTCGGTGCTCCCGGCCGGTCGGCCGAGCACGGACCGCCACCACTCTGGCGGCTCGGACCGCCGGGCGCGACGCAATTTCAGCACGCCCCGGCCCGCACCCGTCCCGCGACCGCACCACCCCGCACCACGCCGCGCGCCAGGACCACCCCCGCGCACCGCAGGATCACCGTCCGTGCACGTTTGAGCCTTCCCACAGTCGGGCAAACGCCCTCGCTGCGGCCCGCCTGTGCAATGCGACAGACGATTTTCCGCTCGCATCTGCGGCACTATGATCACCGTAACGGCCGCACCTGCGGCCTCGTCTCCGCGCCCCTTCCGGCGCGCGCCGAGGAAGGGAAGCACCGATGAGCTCCCGCACGACCAACCCCCGCAGACTCGCCGTCGCCGCCGCAGCGGCCCTCGCCCTCAGCCTCGGGGTCACCGCGTGCGGCAGCGACGGCGGCAAGTCCTCCGCGGGCGCGCCGGCCCCCGCAGCCTCGACGGCGGCCGACGGCACGGCGAGCGCGGCCGCCGTCCCGAAGGCCACCGGCGACATCACCGTCTTCGCCGCCGCCTCGCTCAAGGAGACCTTCACCGAGCTCGGCAAGAAGTTCGAGGCCGCGAACCCGGGCGCCAAGGTCAAGTTCAACTTCGGCGGCAGCTCCAACCTCGCCACCAGCATCAACTCCGGTGCCCCGGCCGACGTGTTCGCCGCCGCGAGCCCCGCCACCATGAAGACCGTCACGGACGCGGGCGGCGCGAGCGGCCAGCCGACGGCCTTCGTCAAGAACACGCTCGCCATCGCCGTACCCAAAGGCAACCCCAAGCACATCACCGGCCTGAAGGACCTCACCGCCTCCGGCGTGAAGGTCGCGCTGTGCGCCAAGGAGGTGCCCTGCGGCGCCGCCGCCCTGACGGCGCTCCAGGCCGCCGGCCTCAACCTCACGCCGGTCACCCTCGAACAGGACGTCAAGGGCGCACTCACCAAGGTCGAGCTCGGCGAGGTCGACGCCTCCCTCGTCTACCAGACCGACGTGAAGGCCGACGCCGGGAAGATCGACGGCGTGGACTTCCCCGAGGCCGCCAAGGCCGTGAACGACTACCCGGTCGCCGCGCTGGTCAAGGCCCCGAACAAGGACGGCGCCGCCGCGTTCGTCGCGTACGTCCAGTCGCCCGAGGCCAAGCAGGTGCTGACCGCGGCGGGCTTCCAGGCACCGTGAGCGATCGCGCCACCGGCACCGGGACGGGCGCCGGCCACGGGGACGCCCCCGTCGCCGGTGGCCCCGGGGACCCGGGCAATCCCGGCGGCCCCGGGAACCCGGGCCCTTCTGCCGCGCCCGACGCCCCGAAGGCGCTGCCGCGCCGCAGGCGGCACACGCCACGCATTCCGGTCACGCTGCTGCTCCCTGCACTGCTCGGGCTGGCGTTCCTGATCCTCCCGCTCGTCGGCCTGCTGGTCCGCGCCCCCTGGAGCACCCTCACCGAGCAGTTGACCAGCACCGCCGTCTGGGACGCCCTGCGGCTGTCCCTCGTCTGCGCCACGCTGGCCACAGCGGTGTCGCTGCTGCTCGGTGTCCCGCTGGCCTGGCTGCTCGCCCGCACCGAGCTGCCCGCCCGGAGGGTGATCCGGGCCCTCGTCACACTGCCACTGGTGCTGCCGCCGGTGGTCGGCGGTGTGGCGCTGCTGCTGGTCCTCGGTCGGCGCGGGATCGTCGGCTCGTGGCTGGACTCGGCGTTCGGCATCACCCTGCCGTTCACCACCACCGGCGTGGTGATCGCCGAGGCGTTCGTCGCGATGCCGTTCCTGGTGATCAGCGTCGAGGGCGCGCTGCGGGCCGCCGACGCCCGGTACGAGGAGGCCGCCGCGACCCTGGGCGCGTCCCGGCTGACGGCCTTCCGGCGCGTCACCCTGCCGCTGATCGCGCCGGGCATCGCCGCCGGGGCCGTGCTCGCGTGGGCCCGGGCGCTCGGCGAGTTCGGCGCGACGATCACGTTCGCGGGCAATTTCCCGGGGAAGACCCAGACCATGCCGCTGGCCGTCTACCTCGCCATGGAGTCCGACCCGCAGGCGGCGATCGCGCTGTCCCTGGTGCTGCTGGCCGTCTCGGTCGCCGTCCTGGTGGGCCTGCGCGACCGGTGGATGTCCACCACCCCGTGACCCGCTCCCCGCACCTGCCCCGTACCCCCGCCTCCGTTTCCGTCTCCGCCCCATGGACCCTGCCCGGATGAACCCAGCACCCGCGAACCCCGCATTCGTGAACCCAGCGCCCGCCCTCGACGCCCGGCTCCGGGTGGAACGAGCCGCGTTCACGCTCGACCTGGCGCTCACCGCCGCGCCCGGCGAGGTGATCGCCCTGCTCGGCCCGAACGGCTCCGGCAAGTCCACCGCCCTGCGCGCCCTCGCCGGGCTGCTCCCGCTCACCGGCGGCCACCTGCGCCTGGACGGCACGACGCTCGCGGACCCCGGGCGCCACGTGCACACCCCCGCCGAGGAACGCCCGGTCGGCGTGGTGTTCCAGGACTACCTGCTCTTCCCGCACCTCAGCGCGCTCGACAACGTCGCTTTCGGCCCGCGCTGCCAGGGCCGCCCCAAGCGCGCGGCCCGCGCCGAGGCTGCCGCCTGGCTGGAGCGGATGGGCCTCGCGGACCACGCCGCGTCCCGCCCGGGCGGCCTCTCCGGCGGACAGGCGCAGCGTGTGGCCCTCGCCCGGGCGCTGGCGGTCCGCCCGCGACTGCTCCTGCTGGACGAGCCCCTCGCCGCCCTGGACGCCCGCACCCGCCTCGACGTGCGCTCCCAACTCCGGCGTCACCTGGCCGAGTTCGAGGCGGTCGCGGTGCTGGTGACGCACGACCCGCTGGACGCCATGGTGCTGGCCGACCGGCTGGTGGTGATCGAGGGCGGCCGGGAGGTGCAGTCCGGCACCCCGGCGGAGATCGCCCGGCGGCCGCGCACGGACTACATCGCCCGTCTGGTCGGCCTGAACCTGTACCAGGGGCGGGCGGACGGCCGGCGGGTCGAGCTGGCGGACGGCACGGTGCTGGCCACCACCGAGGAGCTGTCCGGCCCGGCGTTCGTCGCCTTCCCGCCGTCCGCGGTGACGCTGCACCGGGAGCGGCCCGACTCCAGTGCGCGCAACGTGTGGGAGGCCAAGGTCGTCGGCCTGGACCTGCACGGCGACCAGGTCCGCGCCGACCTGGCCGGGGAGCTGCCGATGGCGGCGGACCTCACCCCGGCCGCGGTCGCGGAGCTCGACCTGGCGCCCGGCACGACGGTGTGGGCGTCGGTCAAGGCCGCCCAGACACACGCCTACCCGGCCTGAAGACCAACGCCTCCCCCAGCCCCCCGTACTCCGCCGGTCCCTCCTGCGCCGGCCCCTACTCCGTCGGCTCGACGAACCCCGATTCGTACGCCGCGACGACCGCCTGGGTACGGTCGCGCGCGCCGAGCTTCGCGAGGACGCTGCTGACGTGCGTCTTGACCGTCTGCACGCCGAGGAACAGCCGTTCGGCGATCTCGCCGTTGCTGAGCCCGCCGGCGATCAGCCGCAGCACCTCCGCCTCGCGCTCGGTCAGGGCCGCCCTGGACATCGCGTCGCGGGCCGCCGGGTTGCCGCGGCCGGCGGCGAGGCGGCGGATCGCGGCCGGGAAGAGCAGCGACTGCCCGCCCGCCACGAGCCGGACGGCGTGGGCGATCTCGGCCGGGCGCGAGCGCTTCAGCAGGAAGCCGTCCGCGCCCGCGCGCAGGGCCTGGTAGACGTAGTCGTCGTTCTCGAAGGTGGTGACGACGAGGATCTTCGGCAGCCGCTCCTCCGGGCTCCCCGGCTCCGCCTGTGCCCCCGGCCCGCCCGCGAGCCCTCCCGCCCGTGGCCGGACGAGTTCGCGGGTCGCGGCCAGACCGTCCATGACCGGCATCCGGACGTCCATCAGCACGACGTCCGGGCGAAGCGCGCGGGCGAGCGCCACCGCCTCGGCGCCGTCGGCCGCCTCTCCGACCACCCGCAGGTCGCCCTGTGCCTCCAGGACGGCCCGCAGGCCGGCTCGGACGAGTTCCTCGTCGTCGGCGAGCACGATGTCGACGGTCCCGGCGGCGCTCCCGTTGTTGATCATCACGATCCCAAGCGTAGGGGCAGCCGAACGGCGAGCGCCCATTCGCCGGGGCCGTCGCCCTTGCCCCGGCCCGCTGCCCCCGCCGTGGCCTCACCCCCGAGCAGGACGGCCCGTTCGCGGATCCCGCGCAGCCCCTTCCCGCCGCGCCTGGCCGACGCGGCGCCCAGCACGGACGCAGCGCCCCGCGCCGACCCGACGTCCCGCGCCGACCCCACGTCCCGCGCGTGCGAGGCGTTTCGCAGCGGGTTGACGCAGCTCAGCTCCAACTGCCCGCCCCGGACGGCGATCCGGACGCTGACCGGCTCACCGGGCGCGTACTTGAGGGCGTTGGTCAGCCCTTCCTGGACGATCCGGTAGGACTCCCGCGAGAGCACCCCGGGCAGCGCCCCGGCGGGTACGTCGATCGAGGCGTCGACCGGGCTGCCCGCCGCCCGCGCGGTGTCGAAGAGGGCGGGCAGTTGCTCGATGCCCGGGTTCTCGACGACCGTTCCGTCCGGGGTCTCGCGGAGCAGGACGAGCGTCCGTTCGAGGTCCTCCATGGCCCTGCGGCCGGTCTCCTCGATGACTTCGAGCGCCTTCGCGGCGAACGCCGGGTCCCCGACCTCGCGCGCGGCACCGGCCTGAAGAACCGTCACCGTGAGTGCGTGGCCTATGGAATCGTGCAGCTCGCGGGCCAGCCGGTTGCGCTCCAGCAGGCGTTCGGCCCGCAGTTCGGCCTCCGCCAGCCGCTCCGCCGGGGACGGGCTCAGCAGCCGTACGGCCATGGCGAGTTGGAGGCGTCCGGCCCAGACGACCAGCCAGCCGTAGCCGAAGAGCAGCACCGGCGCCGCCAACGGGTACCAGAACCGTCCCGTCGGGTAAGGGAATCGGAGCCCGCCGAAGTCCAGGGCGGAACCGGTCAGCAGCGCATAGACGACGGTGAGCGCGGCCACCGACGCGAACCCCGTCACCGTTCCGAGCGCGACCCGCCCGATCAGCCAGGCGGCCGTGCGCCGCCGGTCGGCCCAGGTGCGGGACGGTTCGGCGGCGATGTCCTCCTCGCGGTCCGGCACCAGCAGCAACCGCGCCTGGACGCCCTCCGCGCGCCGCATCGCGGGCACCAGCGCGACGAGTGCCAGCAGGACGGCATCCACCGCGACGCCCTGCGCGAGGATCTCGGCGAGGCCCTTCCGGTAGGTCCCGGGGTAGATCATCAGGGCGACGCCCACGAAGACCCACCCGATCAGCAGGTGCAGCCAGCGCGCGTACGTGGCGCCGGCGAGCAGCGGCGCTATGAACCTCGGCATTGCGCCATCCTGCCAGGTCAGCGCCGCTCCTGGCGCCCCTCCCCGGTGTGCTGCCGACTCCCTCTGGAGAGGGAGCCGGCTTCCCTCCGCGGCGGGATCCACCGGACCGGCCCACCCCGGTCGAATGGAACCACCCGCCGGAGGACCGGCACGGGACCAGGGCCGGAACACCTCCGGGCCCGCCGAGAGGAAGGAGCGCGCGGCCGTGATCGAGATCCAGGGCCTCACGAAGGAGTACGAGGGCAGGCGGGTCGTCGACGACCTGTCCTTCACGGTCCGGCCCGGCGTCGTGACCGGCTTCCTCGGCCCGAACGGCGCCGGCAAGAGCACGACGATGCGCCTGGTCCTGGGCCTGGAGCACCCGACCGTCGGCCGCGCCCTGGTCGGCGGCCGCCCGTACCCCGAACTGGCCGACCCGCTGCGGCAGGTGGGCGCGCTCCTCGACGCCCACGCCCTGCACGGCGGGCGGACGGCCCGCGGCCACCTGCGCTGGCTCGCCGCGAGCAACGGCCTGCCGGAGCGGCGCGTGGACGAGGTGCTCGCGCAGGCCGGCCTCGCCGAGGCGGCCGGCCGCCGGATCCGCGGCTTCTCGCTCGGCATGCGCCAGCGCCTGGGGGTGGCCGCCGCCCTGCTCGGGGACCCGCCCGTGCTGATGCTGGACGAGCCGGTGAACGGCCTCGACCCGGAGGGCATCCGCTGGATCCGCACCCTGCTGCGCGAACTCGCCGCCGGGGGAAGGGCGGTGCTGGTGTCCTCCCACCTGATGTCCGAAATGGCCCTCACCGCCGACCACTTGGTCGTGATCGGACGCGGCCGCCTGCTCGCGGACGCCCCGACGGCCGAGTTCATCGAGCGCCACGGCCGCCCCCGGATCCGGGTCCGGGCGGTGGACCCGGCCAAGCTGGCCGCCCTCCTCGGCGACACCGGCCACGGCCTCGACGCGACCGAAGTCGACGGCGGCGCCTGGGAGGTGGCCGGCTGCGAACCCGAGCGGATCGCCGCGCTCGCCGCCGCCAACGGCGTGGTGCTCTACGAGATCACGGTCCAGCAGGACTCGCTGGAGGAGGCGTTCATGCGGATGACCGCAGACAGCGTCGAGTACCGGACGGAGGCCGTCGCATGAGCGTCAACTCCTCGACCGAGCAGGCCTTTCGCACTCTGCAGGCCTTCCGCGCCGAGCGGATCAAGTTCACCACCCTCCGTTCGCTCTGGATCACCCCGCTGCTCGCCCTCCTGCTCACCGCCGGGGTCACCACGGCCGTCGGAGCGGCCCTCGGCGGGAAGGACCACAACATCACCGACGACCCTGGCGTCGGCGTCTTCTACGGGCTCAACTTCGGCCAGGCGGCCCTGACCTGCTTCGGCGTGCTGCTGATCGGCCAGGAGTTCGACACCCGCATGATCGACGTGTCGCTCGCCGCCGTCCCGCGACGCGGCCGCCTGTACGGCGCCAAGCTGGCGCTGGGCGCACTGGTCGGCCTCGCCGTCGGCGCCGCCGGCACGGCGGGCGCCTTCGCCGGGTACGCGGCCACCGTCCCGGCCGACTGGGCCGGGACGGCGTTCGTCCGCAGCGCGACCGCGGGCGTGCTCTACCCCGCGCTACTGGTGGTGTTCTGCCTCGGCGTGACCGCCCTGCTCGGCAACCTCACCGCCGCCATGGGCCTGCTCCTCCCCACCGTCTTCCTGCTTTCGCCACTGCTCGGGGGCGTGCCGGGAGTCCGCAGGGCGGTCCGGTTTCTGCCCGACCGCGCCGGCCAGTACGCACTGCGGTACGCCGACGACCCGCAGGTCGGGTACGGGCACTGGACCGGGCTGCTGATCATGGCGCTCTGGGCGGCCCTCGCGGCGTACGGCGGCCTGCTCGCCATGCGGCGAGCCAGGTGACCCCGACACGCGTGCCTTCGAAGGAAAAGGAGACGAGGAGAACGATGAGCACGCTTGCCGATGCCGTGCGCGCCGAACGCATCAAGTTCACCACCCTGCCCTCACAGTGGGCGGCTCCGCTGGTGGCCCTGGCGCTGACCGTCGGCATCACCGCGGTCGTCAACGCCGCCTACGGGGCAAAGGACCACGCCCCGGGCGAGGACCCGGCCGGCGGGATCTACTACGGCCTGCTGTTCGGCCACGTCGCCGTGGCCTGCCTCGGGATCCTGCTGATCGGGCAGGAGTTCAACACCCGCATGATCGGCGGCTCGCTCGCCGCCGTCCCGCGACGCGGCCGCCTGTACGGCGCCAAGCTCACTCTCGGAGCCGGGCTGGGCCTGCTGCTCGGGCTGGCCTCGACGGCGGGCTCGTTCCTCGCGGTCGGTGCCACCGTCGGCCTGGACCCGTCGACCCCAGGCCTGGCCCGCAGCTTCCTGGCCGGCGTGCTGTACCACCCGATGATGGTGCTGATCTGCCTCGGCCTGACCGCGGCACTGGGCAACCTCAGTGCCGCGCTCGGCGTGATCCCGGTCATGGTGTTCCTCGGCACGACCTGGCTCGCGGCGATCCCGGGCGTGCGGGAGGCCGGCCAGTTCCTCCCCGACCGTGCCGGCCTGTACGCGATGCGCACCCGGCCCGAACCGGGTGTCCACTACGGACACTGGACGGGGCTGCTGATCATGGCCCTGTGGACGGCCGCTGCCGTCCACGGCGGCCTGCGGGCCATGCGGCGATACGAGGCGTCGGCCGCCTAGCGGGCGCGCCGGACAGGCTGCGGGTAACAGATGACAGCGAACAGATAACAGATTTCGAAATCTGTTATCTGTTCGCTGTCATCTGTTCGTCGACCGTCGTCAGCCATCCGTCGCCGAGCCCGCCTGCCCGCGCCCCTACCGCAGCACCGGGTGCTCCGCGATCACCGTGCAGCTCCCCGGGGCGATCTCGGTGAAGCCCGCGTCCCGGACCACCGGCAGCCCGCTCGCCACCAGCTCCGCCCACGCCTCCGGCGTCGGCGTCCGGACGGCGAGCGCGAATCCCGACTCGGCCCACTCCTTGCGCTGCGCCTCGTCCAGCCTCCACCAGGCGAGCTGGGCGGCATGCCCGGTCTGGGCCATGGTCTTGCCCGCGCTCATCTCCACATCCGGGTTGAGCCACAGCACCGGGAGGCCCGGCTCCGGAGTGCCGATCTCGTCGGTCTCCTCCAGGTCCGTCCCCGAGACCTGGAGCTTCGCCAGTTCCTTCGGCCACCCGTCCAGCGGAACCGGCGGGAACACCCGCACCTCCGCCTCCCTCCCCCGCACCGTGATCCCCGGCAGCTCGCCGGCCCGGCGCCACTCCCCGCCCCGGGCCCGCCGGACCACCTTGCGGATCCGCGCGTCCTCCCAGGCCGCGACCCGCTCGGCCCACGCGCCGTCCGCCTCGGTCACCCGCGGGTCCGCCAGCAGCGTGAGCACGGCCCGGGCCGAGGTCTCCAGCGCGTCGGTCCGCCCGGGCGGCGTGGCCCGCTCCATCCGCACCACCAGCGGCAGCACGTACTGCGGCCGGCCATCGCGGTCGTCAGGGGCGGGAACGGAAACGGGGGCATCGAACGGAGAGGTCACCCGTCCAGCATGCCAGTCCCCCCGGTCACGCGATCACGGCAGGCCCCGGCTCGGCCCAGCCACCAACCACCAACTGCCCGCCGCCCGCCGCCCGCCACTAGCGCAGCCGCTGCCGCAGCTCGTCCACCGCCGCGCGGATGCCCGCACTGTAGGCGTCCGCGGGCAGGACGTCCAGGCTGCGGACGGCACGCTCGAGTTGCTCGCGGGCGAGGTCGGCCTCGCCCAGCTTGAGGTGGTCCGAGGCCAGGTTGAGGTGCAGCGACGGGTAGAACGCCCGCGCCTGGAGCGCGGATTCGTACGCCCGGGCCCGCTCGGCGGTCAGCGAGTCGGCGGCGGCCAGCGCCCGGCGGTCCCACTCCAGTTCGGCCCGCGGATCGTCCTGGAGGTCGGCCAGGTAGTGGGCGAGCACGCAGCGGTGGATGACGTCGCCGCGCTCGCCCAGCGCCTCCCACAGCGCCTCGAAGCTCGCCCGCGCCTCGGCCGTCCGTCCGCGCTGCGCCGCCTGCACGCCCTCCAGTCCGAGCTCGATCCGGGAGAGGACCTGGTCCTCCCCGGCCACAGGGGGCCCGCCCGGGCCCGCGGACATGTCGCGCATATCAGATACATCGGACATGCCCGCAGCCTAGCGGCCACCTCGGGAACCCGCCGGACGACGGGTCAGCGCCGGTAGCCGCGCTGGCTGTCGCGCTCCTCCGCGTCCTCGTAGGCCAGGAACCAGCCCTCCGGGTGCGTCGCCGCCAGCAGCAGTTCGGTGCGCTGCTCGGCGGCGAGCTCAGGATCGCCGTCGTCCGGGCCGTAGACGCCGAACAGCTCGTCGTGGCAGCCGTCCCAGTCGTAGTCGTACAGGTCGGCGGGCAGGTCGCCCATCATGTCGGCCACCGACTCGGGCTGCGCGCCGAGCAGCGCGCGGGCGTCGACGAGGGCCATCCGCAGCGCGATCTCCTCGGCCAGGCAGCGCGGCAGCGGCCACTCGCCGAGCGCGAGGTCGTCGGCCAGGTCGTCGAAGGCCCGGGCCATCGCGCGGCGCCAGCCCCGGTGCAGGCGCCAGGTGCGCTGGGGCAGCCGGGCGAAGACCGTCCAGTCGGCGTCCTCGCCCTCGGCTACGGGGTCGTCCCCGTGCTCGTCGAGGTCGTCGTACGCGGCGTCGGCCAGGCCGATCAGCTGGGCGTGGAGGAGACACGCGGTGCGCGGGGTGAGCGTCCAGTCCGCGCCCGCGCCGCCGCCGTCCTCGTCGTCGCCCTCCAGCGGGAACAGGTCGGCGAAATCCGGCGCGAAGTCCTCGGTGACGCTGATCTCCAGCGTGCCGCCGATCGCCTCGACGCCCGGGATCGCGGCCACCAGCCGGTCCGGGTGCAGCAGCGCGCCGAGCGCCGCGTTGGCGTCCTCGGCCACCTCACGCAGCAGGTCGCGGCGCTGGCCGGCCGGGTCGATGCCGTCGAAGTCCAGTTCCTCCACTGCCGCGATCGCCGCGGCGCGCAGCGCCGGCCAGTTGGTGATCCGCAGGCCCAGCACCACCGTCGCCTCGATCTCCTGCGCACCGGAGTCCTCCGCCGCGCCCGGCCCCTGTGGATGATCGCTTCGCTCGCCCATGGGGCTACGGTACGGCTTTTCGGCCGCCCGATCACCGGTCGGAACCAGCTTCCGGACACCTCGTCCGCCACACCCCGGCCACGCCTCTGTCACTCGGACGCATGACACCGGCAGGATGGGCCCATGGCTGACATCAACGAGTACGGCGGCGGGCAGGGCCCGAACGCCGACGTCATGGTCGTGACCACCAACGACATCCCCGGCTTCCGCGTCGACCACGTGATCGGCGAGGTGTTCGGGCTGACCGTGCGCAGCCGGCACATCGGCAGCCAGATCGGCGCCGGGCTGAAGTCGCTGATCGGCGGCGAGCTGAAAGGGCTGACGAAGACCCTGGTGGAGAGTCGCAACGAGGCGATGCAGCGACTGGTCGAGCAGACCAAGGCGCGCGGCGGCAACGCGGTCCTGATGATGCGCTTCGACGTGACGGAGGCGGCGGACGTCGGCACCGAGGTCTGTGCGTACGGCACGGCGGTCGTGGTCTCCCCGGCGGCCTGATCCGTCCCGCCCCGGCTCGCCCGGCCCGCCCGGCTCGCCACGGGAACACCCGTCGCCCCTCCTGATGTTTCACCGGTGTGACTGTTTACGGTGCAACCAACGAGGGGCAGCAGCGGCGGGTGGACGTCCTGGTGGTGGGCGCCGGGCAGGCGGGGCTGTCCGCCGCCTACCACCTGCGCCGCCGCGGCTTCGCCCCGTACCGGGCGGACGCCGACGGCGGCTTCGTCGTGCTCGACGCCGGGACCGGTCCGGGCGGGGCGTGGGCGCACCGCTCGCCGTCGCTGCGGATGGCGACCGTGCACGGTTTCCACGACCTGCCCGACGCCGTACTGCCCGCCCCCGATCCGGCGTCCCCCGCCCGCGAGGTGGTGCCGGGGTACTTCGCGGCGTACGAGGCCCGGCACACGCTCCCCGTCGTACGCCCCGTCACCGTCCGCGCGGTGCGTGCCGAGTCGGACCGCCCGGATTCCCGGCTGCTGGTCGAGACCGACCACGGCACCTGGTCCACCCGCGCACTGATCAACGCCACCGGCACGTGGACCCGCCCGTTCCTTCCGCACTACCCCGGCCACTTCGCCGGGCGGCAGCTGCACTACGTCGAGTACCGCGGGCCGGAGGAGTTCACCGGGAAGCGGGTGCTGGTGGTGGGCGGCGGGGCGTCCGCGATCCAGGTGCTGTCGGAGGTCGCGGCGGTCGGCGAGACGGTGTGGGTCACCCGGACCCCGCCGGTCTACCACGAGGGGCCGTTCACCCCCGAGTACGGGCGGGCGGTGGTCGCGAAGGTCGAGGAGCGGGTCCGCCAGGGCCTGCCGGTGCGCAGCGTGGTGAGCGTGACCGGGCTCGGCCCGTCCGTCGCCTACCGGCGCGCCGAGGAGCTGGGCGCGCTGCACCGCCGGCCGATGTTCGACCGGCTCACCGAGCACGGGGTGGCCTGGGGCGACGAGGAGCTGGCGGTGGACGCGATCGTGTGGGCGACCGGTTTCCGTCCCGAGGTCGGGCACCTCGCTCCGCTCGGGCTGCGCTCTCCCGGCGGCGGGATCGCCCTCACCGGGACCCGCGCCACCGCCGATCCGCGCGTCCACCTGGTCGGCTACGGCCCGTCGGCGAGCACCGTCGGCGCCAACCGGGCCGGGCGCGCCGCCGTCAACGACCTGGTCCGCCTCCTCGGCGGCCCGGTGGGTGATCCGGCGAAGCTCCCCGACCCGGTCGGGGTCTGACGCGGTCCGTCGGCGGGCCCGATTGCAGTCCCGTCGACGGTCCCGTCAGCGGTTCCGTCAGCGGTCGTAGTCGACCGTCACCCGGTCCGTCAGCGGGCGGGCCTGGCAGGTGAGGACGTAGTCGGCGGCCAGTTCCTTCTCCTCCAGCGCGAAGTTGCGGCGCATCTCCACCTCGCCCTCGGTGACGAGCGCGCGGCAGGTGCCGCAGACCCCGCCCTTGCAGGCGAACGGCAGGTCCGGGCGGGAGCGCTGGGCACCGTCGAGGATCGAACGGTCACGCGGGAGGGAGAGCGTGCTGCCGCGCCCGTCGAGGACGACGGTGACCTCGCTGTGCGCACCGCCTGTCGAGGCGTCGGCTGCGTCCGGGTCGTCGGCGCGCTCCGCGACCGGCTCGTCCTCGGCGTGGAACAGCTCCTGGTGGACGAGTTCGCCCGGCACGCCCAGGTCGGCGAGCAGTTCCTTCGCGCCGGCGACCATGCCGAACGGGCCGCACAGCCACCAGTGCCCGACCCGCCCGACGTCCACGAGGGCGGCCAGCAGCGCGCGCACCCGCTCGGGGTCCAGGCGGCCGCTGAGCAGCTCGGCGTCCCTGGTCTCCCGGGACAGCACGTGGAGCAGCTGGAAGCGGCCGAGGTAGCGGTCCTTCAGGTCGGCCAGCTCGTCGGCGAACATGACGGTGTCGCTGCGCCGGTTGCCGTAGAGGAGGGTGACGGTGGAGGCGCGGTCGGCGGCCAGGACGGACGCGGCGATCGACAGCATCGGGGTGATGCCGGAGCCGGCCGCGAGCAGCACGTGGTCGGCGGGGACGCCGAGTTCGGGGGTGAACAGGCCGGTCGGTGTGAGCACCTCCAGCTCGTCGCCGACCCGGGCCTCGCGCACCAGCCGGCGGGAGAACAGCCCGCCCGGCACCTCGCGGACGGCGATCCGCAGCGGGCCGCCGACGGGGGCACAGATCGAGTACGAGCGGCGCTCGTCGCAGCCGTTCACCTCCTGGCGCAGCGTCAGCGTCTGCCCGGGCCGGAACGCGTACTCGGCGGCGAGCCGGTCCGGCACGGCGAAGGTCACCGCGACGGCGTCCTCGCAGAGCCGCTCGATCTCGGCGATCCGCAGGTGGTGGAAGGCCGGGCGGCGGGCGGCTGCGCGGGTCTCCGTGCGGAGGTCCGGGCCGGTGTCCGGGCTGGTCTCCGTGCTGGCGGCGGGCATTCAGATCTCCTTGACGCGTTCGAACGGCTCGCGGCAGGCGCGGCAGCGCCAGAGGGCCTTGCAGGCGGTGGAGCCGAACCGGGACAGCTCCTCCGTGTCGGTGCCGCCGCACTGCGGGCAGGCCACTGGGGCGGGGGCGGGACCGGCCGTCCGGGTGGGCCCGAGGGTGAGCGGGACCGGTGTGGTGGCGCCACCAGCGGCCCCTGCGCCCGGGCGCGGCGGCGCGATGCCCGCCTCGGCGAGCTTGCGGCGGCCCTCGGCGGTGATCAGGTCGGTCGACCACGGCGGGTCCAGCCGCAGCCGCACCCGGACGTCCCGGTAACCGGCCGCGCGCAGGCGGCGGTCCACGTCGGCGGCCATCTCGGCGACAGCGGGGCAGCCCGAGTAGGTCGGGGTGAGCCAGGCGGTCACCGCGCCGGTCACGCCGTCCGCCTCGACGTCGGCCAGCACGCCCAGGTCGGCCAACGTGAGCATGGGCAGCTCCGGGTCCGGGACGGCCGCGGCGATCGCGTGGGCGAGGTCCCGCATGGTCGGCTCCGCCGACACGCCCGTGCCCGTCACCACGTCGCCCCCGGGTGGGCGCGGGCCACCACCTGGAGCTCCGCGAGCAGCGGGCCGAGCGCCTCCGTGTGCACGCCGTCCCGGCCCGCGCGGCCGAGGACGGGGGCCAGCGGTGGCACGTCCGGCACCGTCAGCCCGGCCTCGGCCAGGACGGCGGCGAGCGAACGCAGCACCGGTTCGCGCAGCGTCGCCGGGTCGACGCCCGCCCGCGACTCCACCGGGTGCGCCGTGAACAGCTCCTCCAGCAGCGGCCACACCGCGTCCAGCCCGGCCTGCATGCGCGCCGACGAGTACGGCGTGCCGTCGCCGAGCCGCAGCGTCCAGGCGGTCGCGTACTCGCGGTGGTACGCCAGCTCCTTGACGCCCCGCGCGGCGACGGCCGCGAGCACCGGGTCCGGGTGGGCGCTCAGCGCCTCGTACAGCGCGCCGCGGGCGGTGGCGAACAGGAGCAGGCGGGCGACCGAGTACGCGAAGTCACCGTTCGGGGTCTCGACCAGGCGGACGTTTCGGAACTCGTGCTCCTCGCGCCAGTAGGCGAGGTCGTCCTCCGTGCGCCCGGTACCGTCCGCCTGGCCGGCCCGGGTGAGCAGCAGGCGGGCCTGGCCGAGCAGGTCGAGGCCGAGGTTGGCGAGCGCGACCTCCTCCTCCAGCTCGGGCGCCCGGGTGCACCACTCGATCAGCCGCTGGGCGAGGACCAGGGCGTCGTCGCCGAGCATGAGGCAGTAGGCGGCGAGGTCGGCGCCGTCCACGCCGGCGGGCAGGGCGGTGTCCACGCCGAGCAGCGGGTCGGCGAAGCCCGTCCCGTACGCCCAGCGGCCCTCGCCCTCGGGGCCGGGGGCGGCCTCGGAGAGGCTGAGGTACACGTGGTCGTCGTCCGGAGCTGCGGCGGTGTGAGCCGATGCGGTGTGGTCGTGCACGGTGGTTCCCCCGTCAGATGTGCGGGACATCCTCGGGGATGTCGTAGAAGGTCGGGTGGCGGTAGACCTTGTCACCGCTGGGTTCGAAGAACGGGTCCCGCTCGTCCGGCGTGGAGGCGGTGATCGCGTCGGAGCGGACCACCCACAGGCTGACGCCCTCGTTGCGGCGGGTGTAGAGGTCGCGGGCGGCGAGCAGGGCCATCCGGTCGTCGGACGCGTGCAGCGAGCCGACGTGGACGTGGTTCAGCCCGCGCCGGGGGCGTACGAACACCTCGTACAGCGGCCAGCCGGCCTTGCCGGCCTTGGACTCGGTCACTTTCCGTTCTCCTGTTCGGTGCTGTGCTGCTCGGCGGCGCGCTGTTCGGCGGCGCGCTTCTCCGCGTAGGCGACGGCCGCCTCGCGGACCCAGGCGCCGTCCTCGTGGGCGGTCCGGCGGCGCTCGATGCGCTGGGCGTTGCACGGGCCCTGGCCCTTGATGACGCGGGTCAGCTCGGCCCAGTCGGGCTCGCCGAAGTCCCAGCCGCCGCGCTCCTCGTTCCACCGCAGCCCGGGATCGGGGAGGGTGACGCCCAGGTGCTCGGCCTGCGGGACGGTCATGTCGACGAACCGCTGGCGCAACTCGTCGTTGGTGTGGCGCTTGATCCGCCAGGCCATCGACCGGGCGGTGTTCGGGGAGTCGGCGTCCGAGGGACCGAACATCATCAGCGACGGCCACCACCAGCGGTCGACCGCGTCCTGGACCATGCGGCGCTGGGCCTCGGTGCCGCGCATGAGGGTCATGAGCAGCTCGTAGCCCTGGCGCTGGTGGAAGGACTCCTCCTTGCAGATCCGGACCATCGCGCGGGCGTACGGGCCGTAGCTGCAGCGGCAGAGCGGCACCTGGTTGCAGATCGCTGCGCCGTCGACCAGCCAGCCGATCACGCCGACGTCGGCGAAGGTGAGGGTCGGGTAGTTGAAGATCGAGGAGTACTTCTGGCGGCCGGAGATCAGCTTCTCGGTCAGCTCGGCACGGTCGACGCCGAGGGTCTCGGCGGCGGCGTAGAGGTAGAGGCCGTGGCCGGCCTCGTCCTGGGCCTTGGCGAGGAGGATCGCCTTGCGGCGCAGCGACGGGGCGCGGGTGAGCCAGTTGCCCTCGGGCTGCATGCCGATGATCTCGGAGTGCGCGTGCTGGGCGATCTGGCGGATCAGGGTCGCCCGGTAGGCGTCGGGCATCCAGTCCCGGGGCTCGATCCGCTGCTCTGCGGCGATCACCGCCTCGAACCGGTCCTCCTGCGTCTGCGCGGGGACCGGCTCGGCCACCTCTGCTGTCACCACGGTCCCCTCTCGCCTGCCTTCGCCGTGCGTCAACCGACTGACCGTTCGGTCGGTACCATTCTGCGCGGCGAAGCCGGGCCCTGGCAAGGGACGACAAACAGGCGACGGCGAACAGATTTCAAAATCTGTTCGCTGTCGCCTGTCATCTGTTCGCTGTTATCTGTTTGCTGCCTTCTGTTCGCCGTCAGCCCTCAGCGCGGTCCCGCAGCCTCGGCAGCGGCACGGCGAGGAGCGCCGCGAGCAGGGCGATCCGGGGAGCGAGCTGGTCGATCCGGATGTACTCGTGCCGGGCGTGCGCCCCGGCGCCGACCGCGCCGAAGCCGTCCAGCGTCGGGAGCCCGCGCGAGCCGGGCAGGTTGGTGTCCCCCGCGCCGCCCGCCGGACCGCCGTCCAGCTGCTGACCCAGCACCGCCGCGAGCGAACGGACGTGCCGCAGCAGCGGGTTACCCGAGCGCTCCGGCCACGCCGGGCGGCTGGACAGCACCTCGGTGCGCACCCGGGCCCCCGGCCGCAGGGCGGTCAGCCGGGCCAGGTTGTCGAGTGTCCGGCGCTGCGCCTCGGTGGTGGAGAAGCGCAGTCCGAGTTCGGCCTCGGCCCGCCCCGCGACCACGTTGGCACGCGAACCTCCACTGATCCGACCGGCGTTGAGCTCCGTGCCGGGCTGGCCGGCGAGTCCGCGGACCACGACGAGCTGGTCGACGAGCTCGTCCACGGCCGACACCCCGTCGTGGGCATCGTTGCCCGCGTGGGCCTCCCGGCCGGTGACGGTGAGCCGCACCCGGGTGCTGCCACGCCGGGCGGTCTTGAGCCGCCCGTCCGGGTGCGGCGGTTCGAGGCCCAGGACAGCTGCGGCACCCCGCAGTTGGCGCTCGACCAGGCGCCGCCCGTCCGGGCTGCCGACCTCCTCGTCGGACACGAGGACCACCCGCACGCTGCGGTGCGGCCGCTGTCCGAGGTCGGCGAGCAGCGCGAACGCGCCTTCCAGGAGAGCGAGTCCGCCCTTCATGTCGACGACACCGGGTCCGGTCAGGGTGCCGTCCTGCTCGGTGACGGGCCAGTCGGCGAGAGTGCCGACGGGCCAGACGGTGTCGTGGTGGCCGACGATCAGCAGGTGCGGCAGGGTCTCGTCCTGTCCTTCCCACTCTAGGACGAGGTGGTCGCCGGCCGGGCCGGGTTCGCGGCGGGCGGTGGCCCCGCTGGCGCAGAAGCCGGCGGCCAACTCCTCGGCGAGGGCGTCGAGTCGGGGCGCGTCTCCGCTCGGCGACTCGATCCGGGCCAGGTCGGCGCAGCGGCGCCGGACGGCGCCGGCGAGGGTCCGGGCGCGGACGCTGAGAGCCTGCGGGAGCCCGGGGAGCGCGGCGGTGGCCGCGGGTTGGGCGGCGGCGCCAGGGCGGGCCTCGGGACGGATCTCGGGACGGGCCTCAGAACGGGCCTCGGGACAGATCTCCGGGCGGGCCTCGGACCGGGCCTCGCCGTCGGCGGAGCCCAGGACGGTCGCCTTCCCGGTGACCGTCACCGAGGGCGTCACCGAGGTCGCGGTCTTGGGCGTCGGCTTGGACGTCGGCTTGGACGTCGGTTTGGGCGTGGACTTCGGCGCGGTCGCGGCAGGTGCGGTCGCGGCGGGTGCGGTCGCGGCGGGTGCGGTCGCGGCGGGTGCGGTCGCGGCAGCTCCGGTGGTGGCAGCTACGGTCGCGCGCGGCGACCCGACGATCTGGGGACTCAACGCTCGCCTCCTCGGCCGCCGCCGGTATTCAGCGGCCGCACCGGCCGGCCGGTCCATCCGGCGTGCCGGACCCGGGCGGGCCGGGCCGGGCGGCCGGGATGACGGGCGGTCCGTCGGGACGGCCCGTCCGGCCCAAGTGCGGTGGAACGGCTGGTCGGCGTGCTTGGCATTGCGTCCTCCTCGCTCGATCCGGTGGCCCCGGTCCGCCCGGTGCCCCGTGGACGGCGGCTTCGTTGCGGCGGGCGCAGTGAGCGCCCCGCAGGGAAGCCGAGATGTGAGCCTAGAAGAACCGTTCGGTTTCCTGCGAGGTGGCCCTGCTCCCAGCGTGCCGAGGCGGACCCAGCCTCGGGCACCCGTCGGGGAACGGCGGCGGACGCTCGGCGTGCGGGCCTGGATCGGCGCGCGGACGCGGTCGCCGGATCGCGTCCATCTCCACCATGGACCCGCCGCCCGGGTTCGGCAGCGCAAACCGCCAAGGCGCCGTATTTCCACGCCGGATGGGTGACGCGGGCTCAGCGCGCGGTACGAAACCGGGGCGCGGCCCGGGGCACCAGGGTCACCCATCGAGCGGTGGACCGAAGGCGGTGCCGGGACGCGCCCGGCTCAGGCGCCGCCCGCCACCAGCCCTGCGTCGCGTGCGATCAGCGCGGCCCGGACCCGGTTGCCGGCGCCGAGCCCGGTGAGGATCCGGCTGACGTGCGCCTCGACGGTGCTCTCGCGCATCCCGAGGACGCCCGCGATCTCGGCATTGGAGAGTCCGTCGGCGAGTTCGCGCAGCACGTCGGTCTCGCGCGGGGTGAGTCCGGTGACCCGGTTGCGGGCGGCGACGGACTGCGACGCACCCGTGCGGTGGTAGCGGTCGATGACGCGGCGGGCGGCGGCCGGGTGGAGCATGCCCTGTCCGGCGGCGACGACGTGGACGGCGCGGGCGATTTCGGCCGGCGGGGTGTCCTTGAGCAGGAAGCCGTCGGCGCCCGCGGCGAGCGCCCGGTAGACGTACTCGTCCAGGTCGAAGGTGGTGAGCGCGATGACGCGCGGGGCGTAGGGCAGCTCGCGCAGGCGACGGATGGCGGCGATGCCGTCGAGGCGGGGCATCCGGATGTCCATCAGCGCCACGTCGATCCTCCGGGCGGCCGCCAGTTCGACGGCCTGGAGGCCGTCGGCGGCCTCGGCGACGACGGTGAGCTCCGGGTCCTGCGCGAGCAGGTCGATGAGACCGAGCCGAACCGGCGCGTCGTCGTCGACCACCATCGTGCGGATCATGGGGTGTCCTTCGGCAGCGGGGTCGGGGGGAGGGGCGGACCCGGCACTCTGTCCGGATCCGGTCTGCCGGTCGCCGGTTCGGCCGAAACCGGCCCTTCGGCAGTAGTGGCCGGGGCCCCGCCGCCGCCCCAAATGGTGACGGGCGCCGCATGCGCGTGCTTGCTGGCGTTCGCCAGTGCCTCCTGGACCAGGCGGTGGGTGGTCGGGACGGTGGGTGGTCGGGACGGTCTCGGGGCCGCCAGCGAGGGAGAGTTCGATCTCTCGCCCGGCCTCGATGGCCTCGCCGACCAGTTCGGTGAGGTCGCGCCGGGCGGGTGCCGCCGCCCGTGCGGGCTCGGGCGGCGGCGGCCCCGGTTCGCCGACTCTCGGCCTCGGCTGCAAGTCGGCGCGCAGCACGCCGAGGACGTCGCGCAGGCCGCCGAGGGAGCGGGCGGCGGTGGTGCGCGGGAGTTCGAGGCGGTGGGTGAGCCGGTCGGGGTCGGCGGCGACGGCGCCGACCCGGGCCTGGTCACGCAGGACTCCAGCGTGCAGCACGAGGAGGCCGAGGCGATGGGCGAGCACGTCGTGAATCTCCCTTGCGATGCGGGCCCGTTCGGCCGATCTGGCCTGTTCGGCGCGTAACTCCCGTTCGTGGCTCCGCGTTTCTGCGCGCGCAGCATGCGGATCAGCACCTGGCGGTCGTGCAGCCGGAGGCCGACGGACAACGTCGCCGCCTGGAGCAGGAGTTGGGATCCGGTGACGCCGGACCAGCCGAGCAGGCCTGTGCGCATCCACCCACCCCCGACCTCTCCCGGCGCTCCCTCCGTCCGTCCGGCTCGATGCTACGGGCCCGCAACGCGGCGCGACCTCCTCCTTTCGGCCACCGGGACCCTCGGCTTTCGTCGAGGCCGGCGCGGGCCGTCGGCCGATTCGAACCGGCCCATCTCGGCGCTGGAAGTCGGCGCCGGGACTGGAATGGTGACCCGGCGGCTGGTCCAAGTGCTGCGCCCGGCTGATCGGTTGCACGCCATCGAGGCGAACTCGCGCTTCGCGGAGCGACTACGGGAGGACCCGGTGCCGGCCGCCTCTCCGACCGGGCTCGAACTGCGGCTTTCGGCATGCCGGGTGGAGGCACTGACCGATTCGCCGGACTCGCCCGCCGGGCACTACGACGCGATCGTGTCGGGACTTCCGTTCGCCGACTCCGGACCGGCGCAGGTATGGCAGCTCCTGGACCTCTACCTGCGGCCGCTCGTACCCGGCGGCGAGCTGACGTACTTCGGATACCTGGGGACGACGACCGCCCGCACGCTCGCCTCCTGGCCGCAGCGCGGGGCCTGGCACCGGGCGGCGGTGCGGCCGCTGCGGCGGTTCGACGCGACGTACGGGCTGGGCGAACGGACGGTGTGGCGTAGCGGATCTCCCCGGACGCGGCGCCGCCCGCAGACGTCGCCGCGGTCGTGCGGTGCCGCCTGACCAGGGCAGTACGGAGCACCCGTACTGCGACCGGAGCGGCGCCTGCGGTGGCGGATGACAGGCGACAGGCGACGGCAAACAGATGACAGAAAACATATTTTGAAATCTGTCTGCCGTCGTGCCATAGTGGGACCCGGGTCACCCCGCCCATCGCCTCCGGCGCCGCACCGACCCTTGGAGACCTCATGCTCGCGTCCGCCCGCACTCCGAAGCCCCCGCAGCGCACCCTCGGAGCCTCCGGCCCCGTCACCTCCGCCCTCGGCCTCGGCTGCATGGGCATGTCCGACCTCTACGGCCCCGCCGACGAGGCCGAGAGCATCGCCACCATCCGCGCCGCCCTCGACGCGGGGATCACCCTCCTCGACACCGGCGACTTCTACGGCATGGGCCACAACGAGCTGCTGATCCACGACGCCCTGCGCGGCCGGGACCGCGCTGGCGTGCAGATCAGCGTGAAGTTCGGCGCCCAGCGCGACCCGGACGGCCAGTGGCTCGGCTACGACGCGAGCCCCGCCGCGACCAAGACCGCGCTCGCCTACACCCTGCGCCGCCTGCGCACCGACTACGTCGACGTCTACCGTCCGGCCCGGCTGGACCCGAACGTCCCGATCGAGGAGACGGTCGGTGCGATCGCGGACCTGGTCAAAGCCGGCCACGTCCGCCACATCGGCCTGTCCGAGGTCGGCGCCGACACCCTGCGCCGGGCCGCCGCCGTCCACCCGATCAGCGACCTGCAGATCGAGTACTCGCTGATCTCCCGCTCCGCCGAGGAGGCCGTCCTCCCCACCGCGCGCGAGCTCGGCATCGGCATCACCGCCTACGGCGTGCTCTCCCGCGGCCTGCTCAGCGGCCACTGGAACACCGAACGCCCCCTGGCCGGAACCGATTTCCGCGGCCACAGCCCGCGTTTCCAGGGCGACAACCTGACCCACAACCTCGCGCTCGTCGAGGCGCTGCGCGAGGTCGCCACGGCGAAGGGCGCGAGCGTCGCGCAGGTCGCCATCGCCTGGGTCGCCTCGCGCGGCGAGGACGTCGTCCCGCTGGTGGGCGCCCGTCGCCGGGACCGCCTGACCGAGGCCCTCGGCGCGCTCGACGTCGAGCTCGACGCCGCCGACCTCGCGGCCATCGAGGCGGCCGTCCCGGCCGGTGCCGCCGCGGGCGACCGGTACGCTGCCGCCCAGATGGCCCACCTCGACAGCGAGCGCTGACCAGCCGGAACCGTTCCCCGGCCGGCACCGCGCACGCCACCCCCGCCCGTACCGCCGCCCGTCACCCCCACGGCGGGCGACCCACCCGTAAGGACGTACCTCCCGTGACGACGGACACCACCCTCACCGCCGAGCAGATCCTGATCGCGGCGGAGGACGTCCTGCGGCGGTTCGGCCCGGCCAAGGCCACCGTCGTGGACGTCGCCCGGATCCTCGGCGTCAGCCACAGCAGCGTCTACCGCCACTTCCCGAGCAAGGCCGCGCTGCGCGAGGCGGTCACCCAGCGCTGGCTCGACCAGGCGCACTTCGAGCTCGCGAACATTTCGATCGAGGGCGGCGCGGCCGAGGAGCGCCTGCACCGCTGGCTGGTGACACTGTTCGCGGCCAAGAAGAAGAAGGCGCTCGACGACCCGCAGCTTTTCGCGACCTACATGGTGCTGGTCGAGGAGAACAGCGGCACGGTCGAGGCGCACATCGACACGATGGTCGGCCAGATCGCCCAGATCGTCCAGGACGGCATGGAGAAGAAGGACTTCAAGCTCGCCCACGTTCTCACGACAGCCCGCGCCGTCTTCGAGGCCACGGCACACTTCCACGACCCCGCGTACGCGGGCGAGTGGTCCGACCCGAAGGCGAACGAGCGCTTCGAGGCCGTCTGGACGCTCATCCTCAACGGCCTGCGCGCCAAGTAGCGGCGCGCTCCCGGATCCCTGCGGGCCGGCACCGGAGCGAAAACCGGTCGCCGGCCCGCCCCTTCACCGGGCAGACTTCCGCGCACAGTTGATCTCACTTGGAGGATGACATGCGCGCGGCCGCCACCGGTCCCGTTCTGGACAGCTTGCACGGGCTCGCCCTCGGCGACGCCTTCGGCGACCGCTGGTTCTCGGTCCCCCTCGACGAGGCGCCCGCCGCCCTGGCCGCGCGCCTTCCCCGACCGGCACCGTGGCACTGGACCGACGACACCGCGATGACGCTCGTCCTCGTCCGCCACCTGACCACCTGCGGCGAGGTCCAACAGGACGCTCTGGCGCAGGAGTTCGCGGCAGAGTACGCGCGCGAGTACGGGCGCAAGTACGGCCCGTCGATGCACCGGGTCCTACGCGCGATCGGGCGGGGTGAGGACTGGCGCACCGTCACGAGCGGCCAGTTCGGCGGCCAGGGCTCCTACGGGAACGGCGCCGCCATGCGGGTCGCCCCGCTCGGCGCGTGGTTCGCGGATGACCTGGACGAGGCGGCCCGGCAGGCCGAACTCCAGGCGCTCACCACGCACTTCCACCCCGAGGCGGTCGCGGGCGCGGTGGCCGTCGCGCTCGCGGCGGCACTCGCCGCCCTGAGCCGGGGCCAGAACCCGCCCTCCCGGGGCGATTTGCTCGCCGAGGTCGCCGGGCGGCTGCCGGCGAGCGACGTCCGGTCCGGTTTGCGGGTCGCCGCCCGGCTGCCGGAGCACACCAGCGTCCGGCATGCCGCGAACGTGCTCGGCTCGGGCGCGCAGCTGTCCGCACCGGACACCGTGCCGTTCGCGCTCTGGTCCGCCGCCGGGCATCTGGACTCGCTGCCCGACACCATCTGGCAGACCTTGGAGGGCTGGGGCGACAAGGACACCACGTGCGCCATCGCCGCCGGGGTCGTCGCCGCCCGGACCGGCCTCGCCCACGTCCCGGCCACCTGGCTTGCCGCCCGCGAGGACCTGCCGGACTGGGTCGCCGAGCTGTCGTCGGCGGCCTGACCGGCTCGGCGCCGGCCGTCCGACGTCAGCCGTCAGCCCGCGTCAGCGCCGGGAGTTGCCGAACAGCAGCCGGTAGATGATCAGCAGCACGAGCGCGCCGCCGATCGCCGACGCCCAGGTGGCCAGGTCGAAGAAGTGCGCCGCCACCGGCCGGTGCAGGAAGCGGGCGGAGATCCAGCCGCCGACGAAGGATCCGGCGATGCCGATCAGAGTGGTCACGATCAGGCCGCCCGGGTCCTTCCCCGGCAGCAGCAGCTTCGCAAGGCCTCCCGCGACCAAGCCCAACACGATCCAGGCGATGATGCCCATGCGCCCTCCCATTCTCCAGCGGACGGCCCCGTCCGACCGCTCTGCCCGTACGGACGCCGGCCGCCGGTCCACTGGTTCCGGTACGCGCGGGTCCTCGACCGGCGGCGGTCGACCAGACGGTCCCGGGCGCGGACGGCCGCGGACGCGGACCGACCGCGGGGCGGGCGCGTGGGCGTGGCGCACGCCCAGCGCTGCGACGGCGCCGTGGCACTGCGGCCATGCGCGTCCTGAGCGCCACCGCCGGCTCGCGGGGCGACGGCGCCCCCCTTCACCGGGCTCGGCACCCGGCTCCAGACGGCCGGATACCAGGCCGCCGTCGCCACCCACACCACGTTCGCCGACTCGGTTCGCGCCGCCGGGTTCGAACTCCGCCCGCTGCCGGTGGACCCGCGTGCCGCACTCGCCTCCGCCGACGGGCGATGCGCGATGCGCGACGGGTGACAGGCGACAGATGACAGATGACAGGTTTCGAAATCTGTCATCTGTCAGTCGCCAGTCGTCGCCCCTCCGCCGGCCGCTTCACTCCCCTCCCCCACCAACTGAGCCCCACGTACAGCACGAACGCCGCGCCAAACCCGACCGCCCACCCGTAGTCGGCGAGCGGCCTGAGCGCCGGCACCAGCCCGCGCGCCGGGAATGGCCCGCCGTACGAGCCGCCGACCGCCAGCGCGCCCCCGGCCACGAGCGCGACGACGGCCCGCCAGTTCCACCCGCCCGCGTACCAGTACGCCCCGCCCGGCCGGTACAAGTCGGCGAGCCGGAGCCGGGTGCGGCGCAGCACCCAGTAGTCGGCGATGAGCACCCCGGCGACCGTGCCGAGCAGCCCGCCGACCACACCCAGCCAGGTGAAGATGTACACGTGCGGGTCGGAGATCAGCTTCCACGGGAAGATCGCGATCCCGACGATGCCCGTCACGAGCGCCCCGGTCCGGAAGTTGACGAACCGGGGCAGGAGGTTGGCGAGGTCGTAGGCGGGCGAGACGACGTTGGCGGCGATGTTCACCGACAGGGTCGCGATCAGGACCGTGAGCAGCGCGAAGAGGATGCCGACCGGGCTTTCCATCTTCGCGGCGAGTTCGATCGGGTCCCACACCGGCTTGCCGTACACGGCCTGCGAGCCCGAGGTGACGAGGACGGACAGCAGCGCGAAGAGCGTCATCGTCGTCGGCAGGCCGAGGGCCTGGCCACGGATCTGGGCGCGCTGGCTGCCGCCGAAGCGGGTGAAGTCGGGGATGTTGAGCGAGAGCGTCGACCAGAACCCGATCATGCCCATCAGCGCCGGGAAGAAGACCGTCCAGAAGTCACCGTCCCAGCCGAGTCGGGACGGCTGGTCGAGCAGCGGCCCGAGGCCACCGGCCTTGAGGGCGATCCACCCGAGCAGAGCGAGGGCGCCGACGATGACGAACGGCGCGGCCCAGTTCTCGAAGCGCCGCAGTGTCTCCATGCCCCGGGCGATGATGGCCATCTCGACCAGCCAGAAGACCAGGAAGGAGAGCCACTGCGTCCACGGGTAGCCGCCGAACTCCCCTGCGGTGCGCCAGGATTCGCCGAGGAGTTTGCCCGCGAGCAGGAAGATTCCCTCGCCGCCGATCCAGGTCTGGATACCGAACCAGGCGCACGCGACGGCGGCCCGGATCAGGGCGGGCAGGTTGGCTCCGCGCAGCCCGAAGGAGGCGCGGGCGAACACCGGGAACGGGATGCCGTACTTCGTGCCCGCATGACCCGTGAGCAGCATCGGCACGAGCACGATGAGGTTGGCGAGGGCGATGGTGAGAACGGCCTGCTTCCAGTCCATGCCGAGCGCGACGAGGCCGGAGGCGAGCGTCCAGGAGGGGATGTTGTGGGCCATGCCGACCCAGAGGGCGAGGAAGTTGTAGGTGGTCCAGGTCCGTCGCGCCACCGGGACGGGCCGCAGGTCGTCGTTGGTGAAGCCGTTCGGCGGCAAATCCCCGGCGGACGGGTCGAGTTCGACCCGCCCGTCGAGGTGCTGCAGCTGTCCGCCGTCGGTGGTCGCGGCGTCGGCCATGGGCAACTCCCGTATCCGTTCCTGACGTTACAGGCGGGGTGTGACGGTGAGGCATTACAGATGAGGCATTACAGGCGGGGCGTCACAGGCGTGGCGTTACAGGTGGGGAATGACGTCCGTCCCGTAGGCATCGATGGTGGCCTCGACGGCGTCGTGCATCGCGTAGACGGCGAACTGGTTCACGCCCAGGGAGCGCAGTTCCTCGAGCCGCGCGAGCTGCGCGGCCGGAGGGCCGATGAGGCAGAAGCGGTCGACGATCCCGTCCGGGACGAAGGCGGTGTCGGGGTTTCCGGCGCGGCCGTGGTGGCTGTAGTCGTAGCCCTGGCGGCCCTTGATGTAGTCGGTGAGGGCGTCCGGGACGAGGTCGGAGTGCTCGCCGTAGTGGCTGACGAGGTCGGCGACGTGGTTGCCGACCATGCCGCCGAACCACCGGCACTGCTCGCGGGCGTGGGCGATCGCGGCGGGCGAGTCGTCGGCGGTGACGTAGGCGGGTGCGGCGACGCAGATGGTGACGGTGTCCGGGTCGCGCCCGGCCTCGACAGCGGCGGCCCGCACCGCCTTGACCATGTACTCGGTGAGGTACGGGTCGGCCAACTGCAGGATGAAGCCGTCGGCCTGACGGCCAGTCAGTGCCAGTGCCCTGGGCCCGTACGCTCCCATCCAGATGGGCAGGGTGGCGCCGGGCTGCACCCACGGGAGGTGCATCTCGGTGCCGTCCACCTCGACGGTGCGCCCCTCGGCCAACTCCTTGATGGCGTGCATGGCGTGGGAGAGCCGGTCGAGGGTGGCGGGGCGGCGGCCGGCGACGCGCATGGCGGAGTCGCCGCGGCCGATGCCGCAGACGGTGCGGTTGCCGTACATGTCGTTGAGGGTGGCGAAGAGGGAGGCGGTGACCTCCCAGGTGCGGGTGGAGGGGTTGGTGACCATCGGGCCGACGGTCATCCGTTCGGTCTCGGCGAGGATGCGGCTGTAGATGACGAAGGGCTCCTGCCACAGGACGCAGGAGTCGAAGGTCCAGCCGTGGCTGAACCCGGCCCGTTCGGCGCGGATCATCCGGTCGATGAGCAGGCGGGCGGGCGGGTCGGTCTGCAGGACGAGGCCGATGTCCATCAGTGGCTCCAAGAGGGACGGGGCCGCCGCCCGGGGCCGGAAGGGGCCCGAACGGCGGCGGACGGACCGGAAAAGGAAGAAGTCAGACCAGGTACTGGCAGGTGTCGCGGCGCAGGAAGGTGCCGTGCCCGGCTCGGCCGAGCCAGCTGCCACCATCGAGGACGACGGTGCCGCGCGAGAGCACCGTCCGTGCGCGGCCGGTGAGTTGGCGCCCCTCGTAGACGGAGTAGTCGACGTTCATGTGGTGGGTGGCGGCGGAGACGGTCTGCACCGCGCTGGGGTCGTAGACGACGATGTCGGCGTCGGACCCGGGTGCGATGGTGCCCTTGCGCGGGTGCAGGCCGAACATCCGGGCCGGCGTGGTGCAGGCGATCTCGATCCAGCGGCGGCGGGTGATGTGCCCGTCGACGACGGCCTGGTGGAGGAGGTCCATCCGGTTCTCCACGCCCGGAAGGCCGTTGGGGATCTTCGAGAAGTCGCCGCGGCCGAGTTCCTTCTGCCCGGCGAAGCAGAACGGGCAGTGGTCGGTGGAGACGACCTGCAGGTCGTTGGCGCGCAGCCCCCGCCACAGCGCCTCCTGGTGCTCGCGCGGCCGGAGGGGTGTGCTGCACACGTACTTGGCGCCCTCGAAGCCGTCGGCGCCCTCCTCCGCCAGATTGTCGGTGGAGAGGAACAGGTACTGCGGACAGGTCTCGCCGAAGACGTTGAGCCCGGCGTCGCGGGCCTGGGCGATCTCGGCGAGGGCGGAGGCGGCGGAGACGTGGACGACGTAGAGCGGGCTGCCGGCCACCTGGGCGAGCCGGATGGCCCGGTGGGTGGCCTCGGCCTCCAGGAGTTCGCGGCGCACCTCCCCGTGGTAGCGGGGCGCGGTGTGCCCGGCGGCGAGGGCCTGTTCGACGAGGACGTCGATGGCGATGCCGTTCTCGGCGTGCATCATGACGAGCCCGCCGTTGGCGGCGCCGCGCTGCATGGCGCGCAGGATGCGGCCGTCGTCGCTGTAGAAGACGCCGGGGTAGGCCATGAAGAGCTTGAACGAGGTGGACTCGCCGGAGTCGACGAGCGCGTCCATCTCCTTGAGGACGCCGTCGGTGACGTCGGAGACGATGGTGTGGAAGGCGTAGTCGACGGCGCAGTTGCCGTCGGCCTTGGCGTGCCAGGCGTCCAGGCCCTCGCGCAGGGAGCCGCCGACGGGCTGGACCGCGAAGTCGACGATGGTGGTGGTACCGCCCCAGGCGGCGGCGCGGGTGCCGGTCGCGAAGGTGTCGGACGCCGCGGTGCCGCCGAAGGGCAGCTCCATGTGGGTGTGGGCGTCGACGCCGCCCGGGATGACGTAGTGGCCGACGGCGTCGATGACGGTGTCGGCGGTCCAGGCCTCGGCGGCGGCGCTGCCGGTGGTGGCGAGGGCGGCGACGCGTTCGCCCTCGACGAGGACGTCGGCGTGGAGTTCGTCGGTGGCGGTGATGACGAGGCCGCCGCGGACGACGGTGCGGTGGCGGGGGTCGGGGGTGGTCATCGGGGTGCTCCTCAGGCTTCGGCGAGCGGTCCGTAGGCCTCGGGGCGGCGGTCCCGGTAGAACGCCCACTGCTGGCGGACCTCCTCGATCAGGCCGAGGTCGAGGTCGCGGACGACGAGCTCCTCCTCCTTGTCGGAGGCGACCTCGCCGACGAACTGGCCGCGCGGGTCGACGAAGTAGGACGTGCCGTAGAAGTCGTTGTCGCCGTACTCCTCGGTGCCGACGCGGTTGATGGCGGCGACGAAGTACTCGTTGGCGACGGCGGCGGCGGGCTGTTCGAGCTGCCAGAGGTAGGCGGACAGGCCGCGGCTGGTGGCGGAGGGGTTGTAGACGATCTGGGCGCCGGCGAGGCCGAGGGCGCGCCAGCCCTCGGGGAAGTGCCGGTCGTAGCAGATGTAGACGCCGACCCGGCCGACGGCCGTGTCGAAGACCGGCCAGCCGAGGTTGCCGGGCTTGAAGTAGTACTTCTCCCAGAAGCCCTTGACCTGCGGGATGTGGTGCTTGCGGTACTTGCCGAGGTAGCTGCCGTCGGCGTCGATCACGGCGGCGGTGTTGTAGTAGACCCCGGCCTGCTCCTCCTCGTAGACCGGGACGACGATGACGAGGCCGAGTTCGCGGGCCAGGTCCTGCATGCGTCGGATGGTGGGGCCCTCGGGGACGGCCTCGGCCCAGCGGTAGTGCTCGGGCTCCTGGACCTGGCAGAAGTAGGGGGCGTTGAAGACCTCCTGGAAGCCGATGATCTTCGCGCCCCGGGCGGCGGCCTCGCGGGCGTGCCGCTCGTGGAGGGCGATCATGCTCTCCTGGTCGCCGGTCCAGCGGGTCTGGACGAGCGCGGCACGGACGATCTGCGACATGGGTACCTCCGCAACTCCGCGGCCGGGCCGGGGAGCCGGGCCTGCGGTCTGAGGGTTGACGGGGTGGCTCTGGCCTGCGGTGCGCAGGCTGGTCTGCTGGTCTGCTGATCGCGGCACGGTCTCCGCGCGCCTTTCCGCGCACGCTCGTCACGCATGGCCGGGGCGTCCGCGTGCGTCCACGCGGGTCCACGTGCGGCTGCGTGCGTCTACGTGCGTAGAAAAGCGATCTGTCGACCGTAGGCCGGGTTCGGTGGCCTGACAATACGTTGGGGGCAACACGTCCGGGGCGATCTTGTTACGCGGACACGCGGGTCCGCCTGGACGGGATGAATCGGTCATCTACCCCGGGAGTGCGCTCCTTACTCATTCGAGTGAATCCAGGCGTTCCGGGTGCGGGTTCCGGCCAACCTGGGTAAAACGCGCGTGGAAGCCACTGCGGACCGTTACCGTGCCGCGGCGCAGCGCTACTTCGCCCGCCGGTGCGGGCCCGGGGATTGGGGGGGGTGGCAGGTATGACGACGGCTCTCGGGAGGGCGGTGCTCAAGGCGCCGCCCGAGCGCGGTCTCGGCCGTCTGCTCGCGTGGGCGCGGCGGGCGGATCCGCCGGCCGGCCCGCCCGCGGCGCCGGCATGGGCGGGTCTGCTGCTGGCGCTCGGCGCGCTGCTGCCCGCCGCCCTCGGCGCGCTGCTGTTCCGTCAGGTGGAGCCGCGTGGCGCGGTGGTGGCGCTCCGGCTGGCCGGTTCGCGGGCGGCCGCCCTGGCCGCGGTCGGCGGGCGGGTGGAGGACGGGACGTCCGCCCTCCGGGCCGACGTCTGGCTCACCGGCGGCGCCTGCCTGACGCTGGTGGCCGCCGCGCTGCTCGGCGGGTACGTGTTCGGACGGGCGCGCTGGCGGCTCACCGCGCTCGCCGCCGGGGGCGCCGGGCTGGTCGCGGCCTGCTGCGGCTTCGGGGCGGACGTGCTGCTCGCGCACGGCCTCGACCACCCGTACGGCTCTGCCGCGCCGTTCGCCGTCGCCTCGGGGCTCGCCACCGTCGAGTGGCTGCTGCTCCTGCCTGCCGGGGCCGCGGCGGTGGGCGTGCTCGGCGTCACCTTCGTCCGGGCCGTCCGCGGTCTCCGGGCGCAGCCGCCCGCCCTGGATGCGGACGGCTCCGCGGACGGTTCCCCCGACCGCCCCGCGCTGATCCCGCCCTGGCCGGTGGTCACCGCGCACGGCGCGCTCTGGCCGCCGCAGGCCGGCATGTCAGCCGGCACACCGGGCCCCGGCTCGGGCGCGGGCGCCACCCCGGGTGCGACCGCGGACGCCACCATCGAAGCGGGCCACGTCCGTTGGCGCGACGGCGCCCGGGTGCCGCCGGGGCGCGAGCCCGCCGAGCTCGGCTTCTGCGCCTCGGGCGGCGGCATCCGCTCGGCCTGCGTCACCCTCGGCGCGCTCCAGTCACTGCGGCCGTGGCTCAAGCGGGCGCGGTACCTGGTCTCCGTCTCGGGCGGCGGCTACGCCGCCGGCGCGATGCAGCTCGCGCTCAGCGACTCCGCGCCCGGCGGCCCGGTGCACGCCGTCTCGGGCCTGACGGCCGACACCGTGCTGGAACCGGGCTCCCCCGAGGAGGACCACCTCCGCCGCCACAGCAAGTACATCGCCGACGGCTCGGGCGAGTGGCTGGTCGCCCTCGGCACCCTGCTGCGCGGCCTGATCTCGGCGTTCACCCTGCTGCTCGCCGCCGTCCTGGTGCTCGGCCTCGGGCTCAGCCGCTTCTACCGGCTCGTGCCGGTCACCCGGCTGGACGGCCTGGCGGCGGCCGGACTGCGCACCGGCGGGGCCGGATCGCCGGGGCCGCTGGTGTTCCGCGCGCCCGCCGTCGCCGCCCTGGCCGCCCTGCTGGTCACCGCAGTCGCGTGCTGGCTGCTCTCGGCACTCGCGTTCCCGCCGCTCGGCTGGGACGCCGCGCTGCCGCGCACGCTCCGCCGGCTCTTCCACGGCAGCCTCGCGCTGGCCGCGCTGGTGGCCACCGGCGTGCTGGCGGTGCCGGGCCTGGCGTGGAGCGCGGTGCGGCTCCAGACGGCGCTGACGGCGGGCCCCCGGCTCACCGGCGCCGGGCTCAGCCTCACCGTCGTGCTCAGCTACCTCGCGCTGCTGCTCGGCATACTCTGGCGCGACCGCCGGACGATCCGCCGGGGCGCGGCGGCAGTCGCCGGGGCACTGCGCGGGGCGGGCCGGCTCGGCGGCAGCCTCACCGCCAACCTCCCCCAGTACGTGGTGGTGTGGGCGGCGCTGGCCACCCTGTCCGCCGGGGCGCTGCTCGCGCTCGGCTGGGCGGTCGCCACCGGGTACGCGTGGCCGACGGCCGTCCAGGTGCTGCTGCCGCTGGTGCTGGGCGCGGTCGGGCTCAACCTGGACCAGACGTGGATGAGCCTGCACCCGTTCTACCGGCTCCGGCTGGCCACGGCGTTCGCGGTCCGCCGGGTGACCGAGGGCGGCGCGGTGGTGGCCCGGCCGTACGACTTCTTCCGCGAGCAGACCTGGCTCAGTCACTATGCGGCGCGGCATCCGGACTTCCCCCAGGTGATCTTCTCGGCGGCGGCCAACCTCTCCGGGGACACCCGCACTCCGCCGGGGCGGCGGGCGGTGTCCTTCACACTCTCGCACGACTACGTGGGCGGCCCGGACGTCGGCTACGCCCGCACCGACCTGCTGGAGCGGCGCACCCGGCGGCACGTCGCCCGGGACCTCACCGTGCAGTCGGCGATGGCCGTCTCGGGGGCCGCGTTCTCCTCGGCGATGGGCCGTCAGTCCAAGGCGTACCAAGGGCTGTTCGCGGTCACCAACGCGCGGCTCGGCACCTGGCTGCCCAATCCGGCCGTGCTGGGCCCCTGCTGGTCCGGCGTGCCGGACTGGCGGCGCCCGCAGCAGCCGGCGGTGCGCCGGCTGCAGTACCAACTGCGGGAGCTGACCGGGCGGTTCCCGATGGACGACCGGTTCCTGCTGACCACCGACGGCGGGCACTACGAGAACCTGGGCCTGGTCGAGTTGCTGCGGCACGGCGTCCGGACGGCGGTCTGCATCGACGCCAGCGGCGACTCCGGGTACGCGGCCAACCTCGCCGCCGCGATCACGCTCGCGCGCGAGGAGCTCGGCATCGTCATCACCCTGCACGAGCCGGAGGTTCTGATCCCCGGGAGCGCGGCGGAGCAGCTGGCACACGCTCAGCGGGCGGCGCAGGCGACGGCCGACGACGGCAGGGCGACGGCTGGCGGGCCGCAGCCGCTGCGGGGGCTCGCGGCGCAGTTGTCCGCGCGGCTGTCGGAGCGGGCGGTGGTCACGGGGGACATCCGCTATCCGGAGCCGCTCGCGGGCCTCGCCGGGGAGGACGGCCCCGGCCGGAGCGATGGCGCCCGGCACGGCACGCTGGTCGTCGTCCAGGCCGTCCTCACCGCCGACATGCCGTACGAGTTGCTGTCGTACGCGGTGGCCAACGCGGCGTTCCCGAACGACCTGACCAGCGACCAGTGGTTCGACCACCGGCAGTTCGACGCCTACCAGACGCTCGGCCGCCATCTGGGCGACCGGGCGGCGCCGGTGGTCGAGGCGGCCCTGGCGGCGCGGCGGACGGCGGGCAGCGCGGCCGGGCCCGTACCGGCGCAGCCGCCGGGCGGTGCGGGGTCGGCCCGAGCGGCCGCCGCTCCCCCGGCACCGCGGTGCCCGGCCGAGGGGTGACGCGGGCCCGCGAACGCCGGGGGTCGAGGATGGCCGCGTCCGAGGAGTGAGCGGCTTTCGTCCGAGGTGTGGACGGACCGCGGGTCCCACTTGACTCCCGCCGCGCAGGTCGGGAAGGATCCAGCGCATGGAATCCGGCGCCACCCTGGTCTGCCGCCTGCACGTCGATCTGCGACGCCAGGCGAGCTCCATGTGTGCCTGTTGACCTTGCCCCTCCGCGCCGGTTGCGCCCTGTGACGTCTGCCAGGGCCCGCGCCGCGCACCCGCATCCGCAGTCCTGACCCGCCCTCGCCCGGCGCACCCCGCGCGCTGCCGTGCCGCTCCAGCGGCGCGAGCCCGCCGCGGCTTCGCGGACGCGGGCGCACCTCCCGACGTTCCCGCCGCACCCGAGGACGCTTTCATGAGCCTGGACCTCGCCCCCGACCACCCGACCCCCGCCGACCACCCGACCCCCGCCGACACCACAACCCATGCCGAGGAAGCCCGTGCGCCGCTCACGCCGAACGCGCTGCGCGCGATCGTCCGCGAGCTGGCCGAGCGGCCCGACCGGTGGATCCACCACGTCCGCCTGTCCACCGACGAGCGCTGGTACCGGCGCCTGGTGGCGGACGGCGATCACGAGGTGTGGCTGATCAGCTGGCTGCCCGGCCAGTCCACCGGCTTCCACGACCACGGCGGCTCGCGCGGCGCCTTCACCGTCGCCCTCGGCGAGCTGGAGGAGCTCTCGCTCGGCGGCCCGGACCAGGGCCTGCTGATCCGCCGCGTCCCGGCGGGGACGGCCCGCGCGTTCGGTCCCGAGTACGTGCACGACGTGCGCAACACGGCCTCCGGCCCCGCCGTCACCCTGCACGCCTACTCGCCGCCGCTGAGCTCGATGGCGCACTACGACCTGCGGGCCGGCGGGCTCGTCCGCACCTCCGAGGAAGGACCGAAGCAGTGGTGACCACGATCGACGACCTGGTGGAGCGGGCCCGCGAGGGCGTGTACCGCCCGCGCGCCCGGGAGGCGTACCAGGCCCAGCTGGACGGCGCGCTGCTGGTAGACATCCGTCCGGCGGCGCAGCGGGCGGCGGAGGGCGAGATCCCCGGGGCGCTGATCATCGAGCGCAACGTGCTCGAGTGGCGGCTGGATCCGACGGGCACTCACCGGATCCCGCAGGCGTCGGGGTACGACGTCGAGTGGATCGTGGTGTGCTCGGAGGGGTACGCGTCGAGCCTGGCCGCGGCGTCGCTGCGCGAGCTGGGGCTGCACCGGGCGACCGACCTGGACGGCGGTTTCGTCGGCTGGGCGGCGTCCGGACTGCCGACCCGTCAGAGCGGCTGAACGGCAGGGTGCCGGCCCGGCGCCGCACCCGGCACCGGACCCGGTGAAGCCCTGCCGGCACGGCCCCGATCTGCCTGCCGGACGGTAAATCAGGGACAGGAGATAATGCAGGTCATAGTCTGATCAGAGTTTCCGCCGGTCCGAAGCTGGGCAGCCAGGCGGGCGGAAGAACGCCCGGGCGGTTGATCCGACACATGCCACCGCAGTCCGCACCGCCGCCGTTTGTCGACAAACCGCCGTCAACCGAGAGACCGACCACAGACCGACCACAGGCGCCGCCACCGAGGGGCGCCCGGACGAGGAAACTCCCCGTGATCAGATTCGACGGCGCCGGCAAGCGCCACCCCGACGGCACCATCGCCGTCGAGGGCCTCGACCTGGACGTGCCGACCGGACGGATAACCGTCCTGGTCGGACCGTCCGGCTGCGGCAAGACCACCCTCCTGCGCATGGTCAACCGGATGGTCGAGCCCACCTCGGGCCGGGTTTTGCTGGACGGCGCGGACGTCGCCGGACTGGAACCCGCCAAACTGCGCCGCGGCATCGGCTACGTGATCCAGCAGGCCGGGCTCTTCCCGCACCGCAAGGTGATCGACAACATCGCCACCGTCCCCTACCTGCTCGGCTGGGACCGCAGGAAGGCCCGCGCCCGGGCCGCCGAACTGCTCGACCTAGTCGGGCTCGCGCCCGAGACCGGCAAGCGCTACCCGTTCCAGCTCTCCGGCGGCCAGCAGCAGCGCGTCGGCGTGGCCCGCGCCCTGGCCGCCGACCCGCCCGTGCTGCTGATGGACGAGCCGTTCAGCGCCGTCGACCCGGTGGTGCGCGCCGGGCTCCAGGACGAACTGCTGCGCCTGCAGTCCGACCTGCACAAGACGGTGCTGTTCGTCACCCACGACATCGAGGAGGCCGTCCGGCTCGGCGACCAGGTCGTCGTGCTGCGCGGCCAGGGCCGGATCGCCCAGCTGGCCGACCCGCACACCCTGCTCACCGCGCCCGCCGACGACGACGTGGCCGCCTTCCTCGGCCGCGACCGCGGCCTGCGCGGCCTCGGCCTGCGTCCCGCGAGCACCGTCGCCGCCCGCCCGCTGGCCGGCGGACTGCGCTTCGCCGGCTGGGAGTTGGCACTGGACGACGAGCGCCGCCCGCTCGGCTGGATCGACCGCGGCGCCCGAACCGCCGAACTGCGCCCGGCCCCCGGCTACCGACCCGGCACGGACACCCTCCGCACCGCGCTGGACGCCGCCGTCCTCTCCCCCGCCGGGGTCGCCGTCGCCCTCGACGCCGACGGCCGGGCCACCGGCACGGCGGACCGCGAGGCCGTCCTCGACGCCCTGGCCGCGGCGGGCGGCGAGCCGGCCGACGGCTCGAACGGCTTGAACAGCTCGAACGACAGGGCCGGCACGGACGGAGCCACCGGTGGACGATGAACCGATCGTCCGCTGGTACTGGATCGGCGACCACCTCGGCTACCTCGGTAACCTGCTCGCCGATCATGCGGTGATCGCCCTGCTGCCGGTGCTCATCGGCCTGCTGGTCGCCGTCCCGCTGGGCCTGGCCTGCGCCCGCTTCCCCCGGATGTACCAGCCGCTCGCCGCCGTCTTCAACATCGTCTACGCGCTGCCCGCCGTGGCCGTCTTCATGCTGCTCATCCCGTACACCGGCCTCGCCACCCAGGCCACCGTGATGATCCCGCTCACCTTCTACGCGCTCGCCGTGCTCCTGCCCACCACCGTGGACGGGCTGCGCGCCGTGCCGGACGCCGTCCGGCAGGCCGCCACCGCCATGGGCTACGGGCCGTTGCACCGGCTGACCGCCGTCGAACTGCCCGCCGCCGTGCCGTACCTGATCGCCGGACTGCGGGTCGCCACGGTGTCCAGCATCTCGCTGGCGAGCGTCGGCGCGCTGGTCGGGCGCGGCGGGCTCGGCTACCTGTTCATGGACGGGTTCCAGCGCACCTTCCCGACCCCGATCGTGGTCGGCATCGCGCTGATCGCCGCACTCGCCCTGACCGTCGACCTGGTGCTGGTGGGAACGCGACGGCTGCTCGCGCCGTGGGCCGTCCGCGAGAAGGGAGCGGGCCGGTGAACTGGCTCTCCTGGCTGGGCGACTTCTTCTCCGACCCGGCCCACCGCAGCGGTCCGGACTCGATCGTGCACCGGATCGCCGAACACCTGGCGTTCTGCGGCGAGGCGCTGCTGTTCGCCGCGCTGATCGCCGTCCCGCTCGGGCTGCTGATCGGGTACACCGGGCGTGGTGTCACGGCCGTCACGGGGCTGGCCGGCTTCGCCCGTGCGCTGCCCACCCTGGGGCTGGTCACGCTGGCGGTGCTGCTCGCCGGGGTCGGCGACACGGCGGTGCTCGTCCCGCTGGTCGCGCTCGCCGCGCCGCCGCTGCTGGTCGCGGCCGTCGAGGGGGTGCGCGGCACCGACCCGGACGTGCGCGACGCGGCGCGCGGCATCGGGCTGACGCACCCGCAGGTGCTCTGGCAGGTGTGCCTGCCGTCCGCGGCGCCGACCCTGCTGGCGGGCTTCCGCACGGTGGCCGTCCAGGTGATCGCGACCGCCACGGTGGCCGCGTACGTCGGGCTCGGCGGCCTCGGCCGGTACGTCTTCGACGGCCTGGCCACCCGCAAGTACGCGGTGACGGCGGGTGGCGCGGTACTCGTGGTGCTGCTCGCGGTCGCCGCCCAGCTGCTGTTCGTCCTGCTCGCCCGGTACGCGCTCCCGCGCGGGGTGCGTGCCCAGCGCCGGGCCGCCGACCGGGTCCGCTGATCTGGCCCGCCGACCGGGTCCGCCGGCCTGCTCTGCCGACCTGGTCCGCCGACCCGGCCCCACGACCGGGCCCCTGAACCTGCTCTCTCCCCCGTCTCGGAAGGACACCTGTCATCATGTCGACAATCCGCAGAACCAGGCGCGCTGCCGTCCTCGGCACCCTCGCCGCCCTCGCCCTCGGCGCCACCGCCTGCGGCTCCTCCGCCGGGAACCCGCTCGACGGCGGTTCCTCCTCGGCGGCGGGCGCGGTCGGCGACGGCGCGAGCACGCCCGCGGGCGGGAGCACCGGCGACGGGGGGACCGTCGTGGTCGGCTCCGCGAACTTCCCCGAGAACGTGCTGCTCGGCTCGATCTACTCGCAGGCGCTCAAGGCCAAGGGCGTCAAGGTCCAGGAGAAGTTCAACATCGGCAGCCGCGAGGTGCTCTACGGGCAGCTGCAGAGCGGCAACCTCACCGTCCTGCCCGAGTACAACGGCGCGCTGCTCGCCTACCTGGACGCCAAGTCCACCGCCGTCACCAAGGACGACGTCAACGCGGCGCTGGCCAAGACCCTGCCGTCCTCACTCACGATCCTGGACTCCTCCCCCGCCGAGGACAAGGACTCGCTCAGCGTCACCCAGGAGACCGCCGACAAGTACGGGCTCAAGAGCATCGCCGACCTGGCCGCCAAGGCGGGCGAGTTCACCATCGGCGGCCCGCCGGAGTTCAAGTCCCGCCGCGAGCAGCAGTTCAAGGACGTCTACGGGCTGACCTTCAAGGAGTGGAAGCCCACCGGGGACACGACGACCAACGCGCTCAAGGACGGCACCGTCCAGGTCGGCAACGTGTTCACCACCGACCCGAAGATCGTCCAGTTCAAGCTCGTCCCGCTGGCCGACCCGAAGGGCGTCTTCGGCGCGCAGAACGTCACGCCGCTGGTCAACAAGGCCGGGGTGGGCCCGACGGCGACGGCCGCGCTCAACGCGGTGTCGGCCAAGCTCGACACGGACGGGCTGACGGCGCTGATGAAGCGCGTGTCGGTCGACAAGGAGGACCCGCCGGCGGTGGCCAAGGACTGGCTGAAGGCCAACGGCCTCGCCTGACGGGACATCGCCGGTGGCCCGGGAGGACGTCCTCCCGGGCCACCGGTCGTTCGCCGCTCACCGGCGGCCTGTCCGCGGGACCTTCCCTTCGGCGCCGCGAACATGACAGTGTGGCGCCATGCGTACTCGTCTCCTCGCCGCCACCCTCACGGCTTTCGCCGCGGTGAGCCTCGCCGCCTGCTCCGGTTCGGGCCCGAGTTCCGCCTCGGGCTCCGGAGCGAGCACCGGCACCTCCACGGCCGCGGCCGACTCCCCCACCTCGACCGCCGCCCCCGCCGCTTCGACGCCCGCCTCCGGCGCGGCCACCTCGCCCGCGGACTCCCCGGCGGGCTCCCCGACGGGCTCCACAGCCGGGGGTGCGTCCGGTGGGGCCGGCACAGCCGGTGGGTCCGCACCGGCCAAGCCCGCGCCGCCCACCGACGCCGGGCTGCCCGCCAAGCCGGCGGCCGACGTCACCGCCAAGCTGGTCGCCGCGCTGGACGCGATCGACCCGGCGATCGTCGGCGGCAAGCCCGACCAGGCCGTGGACCGGGCGCGCAGCCAGTGCCAGTCGATGTACCAGTTCCCCAAGGACAGGACGAAGCTGGTCGAACTGGCCGACCAGCGCTTCACCGCCCCCGACCACCCGCAGGGCTTCGGGCCGGACAAGGCCGCGAAGATCAACGAGGCGCTTCGCGCCACCCTCTGCCCGCCGCCGGCCTGATCCGACGGCGCCCGCGCAACCCGGTGTCCTGAGTGCCGGGCCGCCGCGGCCGCGCGTCGTCAGCAGGCGCGCGGCCGCGGCACCTCTGGAGTCCGCTCCAAGTCCCCTACCGGAAGCGGGAGCTGGGTACCGGACCACTCGTGCGGCAGCGGTCGCGCTGGCCGTGCAGCCAACGCTCGCGTACGGCCCGGGCGAAGGCCGCCGGCACGTCGTCCGGGTCGGACGGGGTCTCGCCGTCACCGTCGTCCTGAGCCGGATCGGCGGCGAGGATCTCGGCCGCCAGCTCCTCGGCCGGGCGCCCGTCCGGCTCCTCGCCGAGCATCCGCCACGGCGGGGCGACGGTCTGGCCGAGCAGGCCACTCACGTCCGCGGTGACCGGCGGCGTGTCGGTCCAGCAGGTCGCGTGCTCGTACAGCACCTCGCCCGCGGAGCGTGTGCGCAGCGCTGTCAGCGTGTCCGGGCCGATGCCGTCGGCGTCGCTCAGGTCGTATGCGATGACCACCGTGTCCTCGGTGCCCGGCCGGTACGGCTGGGCGGGCAGGCCGAGCAGCTCGGCGGCGGCGAGGCCGAGGGCCCGGTCGGCCCGGCCGGGCAGCAGCGAGACCGACCGCGGGCGGGCACCGGCGGCGTCCAGGATCAGGCGCAGCCGCTCCAGCCCGTGCCGGCACAGGCCGTAGGAGTCCTGGAGGAAGGCGTAACGGCCGGTCATGCCCGCCGTGAAGCCGTACGGGGAGAGGGTGGCAAGCAGGCCGCCGGTGAGCGCGAAGTGCCAGCCGCGCAGGTCCTGGTGGCTCAGCGGGGCGGCGGTGAGCGCGGCGGCCTCGACGGCGTCGGCGCGGCCGAGGGCGCGGCGCACCCGGTCGGCGGCGGGGCGCCACCGGTCATCTGGGGCGCCGAGGCGGTCGAGGGTGGCGCGGGCGGTGATCCGGTCGCCGGCCATCAGGGCGTTGTAGGCGAGGAGGTAACGCTCGGGCCAGTCGCGGAGGATGGGCTCGTGGCCACGCAGGGCGGAGGCGGCATCGGCGTGCCGCTCCTCGTCTTCGAGGGCGGAGACGAGTTCGTCGAGGATCGGCAGGCGGTTGTCGGGCCGGGGCTTGCTCCGGCCGAAGAGGCCGCGCTTGGTCTTCTCGCCCTCGCGCACCTCGGCGGTGGCGAGGCGCAGGGCCTCGACGAGGGCGGGTGCGGCGAGGAAGGCGACGCCGCGTTCGACGCAGGCGTAGCCGTACTTGTAGAGGGTGACGGGGTCGGCGGCTCCGGTGCTCGCGGCGGCTCCCGCGCCCGCACCGGCTCCGGCGCCCGCGGCAGCGAGGCGGGCGGCGGCCTCGGCGAGGTCGTCGAACCCGCTGTCGGCGGCCAGCCGCTGGACCAGCGGGGCGACCTGGGCGGCGGGCACGTCGTCGGCGAGGGCACGCAGTTCACGCAGGACCGCGTGCGGGTCGCCGGCTTCCAGGTGGCGCCAGGCGTCGTCCAGCGAGGGGGTCGTCACAGGGGTGTTCCTCCAGGGGGTGGGTGTTGCCGGGCCGGTCGTCCGGTCGTCCGGTTGGACAAGAGTCCGATCCTCCCGGACGGGCCCACGTGCCCACAATCCAATAATCGGCCTCCAGCCCCATCGCCGCCCCCAGCGCCCCCCGGTACTCCCGTACTCCCGGTGCTCCCGGCGCCGCCGGGACCGTGCGGTGGCGAACTGCAAGACGTCTTGACAGGTAAGTGGTCTAGTCCAACCATGAGCATGTCGATCCGACCGGGATGCACTGTGGGGGTGTGACCACCGGCGGCTGAGGCACCGCCCTGCCCTGTTCCGCTCCACCCCCGACCCGCCCGGCGTGCGCACATCCGCAGTACCCGCACCGCCGTTCGCCGCCGTGCGAGTCTGTGGGCACCATCCGCCCCGAGCACGCCGCTCCGCTCCCCCCGCCGCGCGACCCGTACGCCTCCAGCACCTCCCCAACACCCTTCCCCTCCATGCCCATTGGAGAATCGATGCGTCTACGCAGAACCATCCAGGCGGCCCTGACGGCCTGTGCCACCCTGGCCGCCTCGGCCGGCCTCGTCGCCACCGCAACGGGCTCCGCCCAGGCCGCGAGCCCGCCGCCCAGCCGGGTCTTCGCCCCCTACTTCGAGTCCTGGACCGGCCAGAGTCCCGCCACGCTGGCCGCCCAGTCCGGCGCCAAGTACCTGACGATGGCCTTCCTCCAGACCTCCGCCAAGGGCTCGTGCACCCCGTACTGGAACGGGGACACCGCGAAGCCGGTCGCCTCCTCCACCTTCGGCGCCGACATCGCCGCCATCCGCGCGGGCGGCGGGGACGTGATCCCCTCCTTCGGCGGCTACACGGCCGACAACACCGGCACCGAGATCGCCGACAGCTGCACCGACGTCAACCAGATCGCAGCGGCCTTCGAGAACGTCATCACGACGTACGACATCAGCCGGATCGACCTCGACGTCGAGGACAACTCGCTCACCAACACGGCGGGCATCGACCGCCGCAACAAGGCGATCAAGCTGGTGGAGGACTGGGCCGCGGCCAACGGCCGGTCCGTCCAGTTCTCGTACACGCTGCCGACCACCACCAGCGGGCTGGCGGCCGGCGGGCTCGCCGTGCTGAAGAACGCGGTGAGCAACAACGCGCGGATCGACGTCGTCAACATGATGACCTTCGACTACTACGACGGCGTCACCCACGACATGGCGGCCGACACCCAGACCTCCGCGCAGGGCCTGTACGGCCAGCTGGCCGAGCTCTACCCGGGCAAGTCCCCGGCACAGCTGTGGGGTTCGATCGGCATCACCGAGATGGTCGGCATCGACGACTACGGCGCGGCCGAGACCTTCACCGTGGCCAACGCGACCAGCGTGTACAACTGGGCGGTGTCGAAGGGCATCAACACGCTGTCCTTCTGGGCACTGCAGCGCGACAACGGGGGTTGCCCGGGCACGGCCGGGAACGACTCGTGCTCCGGGATCGCCCAAAACACCTGGGACTTCACGCACATCTTCGCGCCGTTCACGAGCGGCGCGCCGGCGACGAACGACTTCTCGGTGACCGCGAGCCCGAACTCCGGCACGGTGGCGGCCGGTTCATCCACGTCGGCCTCGATCGCGGCGGCGGTGACGGCCGGTTCGGCGCAGAGCGTCAGCCTCGCGGTGAGCGGCGCCCCGGCGAGCCTCACCGCCACCGTGACCCCCGGCAGCGTCACCGTCGGCGGCAGCGCCACGCTGAACGTCGCCACGACGGCGGCAGCCGCGGCGGGCACGTACCCGCTGACCGTGACGGCGACCGCGCCGTCCGGCACGCACAGCGTGACCTACATGCTGACCGTCACCGGCACCACCCCGCCGCCCGGCGCCCTGGTCAACGGCGGGCTGGAGAGCGGCAGCCTCGCCCCGTGGACCTGCCGGAGCGGCGGGGCCGTGGTCACCGCGCCGGTCCACTCCGGCTCGCACGCGCTGCAGGCCGTACCGACCGAAAGCCGGACCGGCGACTGCACCCAGACCGTCACCCTGAAGCCCAACACCAGCTACACGCTGAGCGGCTGGGTGCAGGGCAACTACGCCTACCTCGGCGTCAGCGGCGAGGCGAACGCCAGCACCTGGACCAACTCCACCGGCTGGACCAAGCTGACCGTCCCCTTCACCACCGGCGCCACCGGCACCGTGACGGTCTACCTGCACGGGTGGTACGGGCAGGGGAACGTGTACGGGGACGACTTCGCGATCGCCTGACGGGTTTCAGATAGCGGCCGACAGATAACAGATGACAGATTTCACCATCTGTTATCTGTCAGCTGTTCGTTGTTCGCCGTCCCCAGTCCGCCGCCGCCCGCCTTCCCGCGTCAGCCCGCCGCCTGGACCTGAGCCCGCGCCCGCCACGGTCGGCACAGCGCCACGTACGCCGCGCTCGCCAGCACCGCGCACAACAGCACCACCACCAGCAGCAGCACCGCGAAGGCCGTCCTATCAGCCTCGCCCCGCTCCGGCAGTGGGGGGCACCGGCCAGTGGCCCGATGCCCCCGTACCCCAGGGCCCCGCGACTCCGTCCGTCAGCGCCCCCGGCGCCTCACCGCTTCGCCGGGCGCTCCGCGCGCATGGCCGCCTGGACGGCGGCGCCGTCCTGCCAGGCGTAGAGCTGGTTGCCGGAGAGCATCACGTTGTAGTGCCCGCAGGTGCCGGTGGCCTTGCCGGCGACGCCCTCCGGGAACCAGCCCGCCCTGAGCGACTCCGGTACCGGGTGCGCGCCCTTGCCGGTCGGCCCGGTGGTGCAGCCGACGGGCAGGCGCCCCTCAGGGAGGGTGGCGCGCAGCAGGCGGTCGTCGCCGGTGGTGGACATCAGGTAGCGCACCGCGGAGGCGTTGTCGGGCAGCCAGGCGGGCATGGAGCGGCGGTCGGCCTTGGCCTCGGTACCGGTGGCGTACGAGGCCTGCTCCTGGTGGCGGCCGTCGTACCACTCGGACACGCGTGGGCCGATGACGACGGCGGCCACGGCGACGGCCATGCCCGTGCCTGCGACTGCGAGCGCGACCTTGCTCACGATGCCCTTCATGTCCGCCTGCCCTCTCCCTGTCCGGTTCCGAGTCCGTTGCCTGTGCGAGTGTCCGGTCCGGCCCGCGGTGTCCCCTGGCCGTTGTCACCATCCTGGCCCGTGCCGGACGGCCGGGGCGTCACCACGAGGTCGCGATCACGCCTCCATCCCACGGGGTAGCCTCTCCACCTTCAGACGTATGCGCTGCCACCCGTGGTTTCGGGGCGCCGGCCGACGCGCCGACAGACCGTGCCGAGGCGCCACCCGGGTCCTGATAGAGCGTCACTCAAGTCCGGCCCGGGCGCAGCTCGGCCTGCTGCACCCGGAGTCACCGGGCCGTACCGTACACCCGTCAGACGGCGACGGGCACCGGCCGGGCGACGGGGAAGGGGCGGCCGTCGAGAGTCCAGTGCGGGTCGATGGGGCGCAGCAGGGAGGCGTACACCTGGGCGGCGACGTCGGGGTGGCGGATCTCCCCGGTGGGCGGGCCGGCGGGGATGTCGTGGCCGGCGCAGGCGACCCAGGCGGTGCGCTCCTCGGTGGTGCGGCCGCCGTGGCCGCCGGCGTCGACGTGGCCGTGGTCGGTGACGACGATGACGGTCCACTGCTCGTCGGCGTACGTGGCGCGGCCGCGGACGGCGTCGAGGAGGCGGCCGAGGCGCTCGTCGGCGTTGCGCATGGCGGCGCGGTACTCGTCGCCGCAGCCGAGGAAGTGGGCGGTCTCGTCGACGGCGCCGAGGTAGGCGAAGGAGGCCTCGGGGTCGGCGGTGGCGAGGACGTGGACGGCCTCGCGGACGACCTCCTCGTCGACGGTCTCCCAGGCTTCGGGGGTGTCCTCGGCGGGCGCGATGTAGGAGAGGCGGCCGGGGGCGCGGAAGAGGGGGCCGCCGGACTCGTTGATCATCAGCGGGTCCCAGCCGGCGGCGACGAAGGTGCGGCGGCGGTCGCCGCGGTTGAGCCGGGTGGCGAAGTCGGGGAAGACGTCGAGCCGGTTGCCGGCGAGGTGGTTGCCCCAGACGCCGTGCTTGGCCGGCTCGACGCCGGTGACGATGGTGGCCCAGCAGGGACCGGACATGGTGGGGGTGGTGTCCGCCACGGTCACCGGCACGAGGAATCCGGCGTCGGCGACCTCCGTGAGCCGCGGCATCGGCACGTGCTCCAGGTAGTCGTACCGGACGCCGTCGATGCCGACGACGAGCACGCGGGGGCGGGGCCACGGGGCAGCGGTCATGGGAGATCCTTTCGGTCGTGCACACCCGGCGCGCGCCCGCCGAGGGCGCCGCCGACCGCGCTATGGTTCACCGCCCGCCGTACCGGTCGGTGTCCGGTCGCCGAACGGGCGGTGTCCGCCGGGTGTCAGGCGGTTGTCCCCACCCTGCCGGTCGGTGGGGTGGGGGGACGACTGGTGGTTCGGCGGCGCGGGCGGCTGCGGGGGGCGCGGGCCGCAGGCGTAGCGGGCGGCAGGGCCGCAGGCGTCACGGCTGCGGCCGGAACTCGTGTGCGACCTCGATCCGGCCGACGATGTGCCGGTTGAACTCATCCAACTCCTGCGCCGGCACCCAGAGTTCGAGGATAGTCCGGCCGCCCGCCTGCTGGACGGGGTAGCGGGCGAGGAAGGCGGTCTCGACCTCGAAGCGGGTGACGTAGCCGACGCCGGAGGCCGGGACGTTCCAGTCGCGGGCGATCCGGATCGCGTAGTCCTCGTTCAGGACGGGGTAGAAGATCGGCTGCTCGGGCAGGCGGGGCGGCCAGGCCCGCCAGTCGGCGGCCTCGACCAGGGCCAGTTCCTCGGGGCCGGTCGGGCGCCAGAGAGTGGTGGTGGTCGCGGTGGCCCGGGTGGTCGGGGCGCCCTCGTCAGTCTGGCCGTTCATGGCAGGGGACGGTAGCCGGGCCGCTCCGGCCCGACCACCGGTTTTCCCCTGCCCACGGGCCGTCAGCGGTAAGCGGACTCTCCGGTGATGGCCTCGCCCAGCACGAGGGTGTGGATCTCACTGGTGCCCTCGTAGGTGAGCACCGACTCCAGGTTGTTGGCGTGCCGCAGCACCGGGTACTCGGTGGTGATGCCGTTGGCGCCGAGGACGGTCCGCGCGCTGCGCGCGATCTCCAGCGCGGTGCGGACGTTGTTGAGCTTGCCGAAGCTGATGTGCGGCGGACGGGCCGCGCCCTCGTCCTTGAGCCGGCCGATCCGCAGCGCGACCAGGTAGGACTTCTCCACCTCCAGCATCATCTCGACCAGCTTCTGCTGGGTCAGCTGGAAGCCGGCGATCGGGCGCTCGAACTGGATGCGGGTCTTCGCGTAGTCCAGGGCGGCCGTGTAGCAGTCGCGGGCGGCGCCGACGGTGCCCCAGAGGATGCCGTAGCGGGCCTCGTTGAGGGAGGACAGCGGGCCGCGCAGGCCGGTGACCCCGGGCAGCACGGCGTCGGCCGGCAGCACGACGTCGTCGAAGGCGAGTTCGCTGGTGACGGAGGCGCGCAGGGACAGCTTGCCGTGCACGTCGCTGGCGGTCAGGCCGCGGGTACCGCGCTCGACGAGGAACCCGCGCACGCCGTCCTCGGTCTGCGCCCAGACGACGGCGACGTCCGCGATGCTGCCGTTGGTGATCCACATCTTGCTGCCGGAGAGCACCCAGTCGCCGCCCTCGCCGCCCTTGCGCACGGCCCGGGTGCGCATGTTGGCCGGGTCGGAGCCGAAGTCCGGCTCGGTGAGGGCGAAGCAGCCGATCAGCTCGCCGGCCGCCATGCCGGGCAGCCAGCGCTGCTTCTGCTCCTCGGAGCCGAACACGTGGATGGCGCGCATGGCGAGCGAACCCTGTACGGAGACGAAACTGCGCAGTCCGGAGTCGGCGGCCTCCAGCTCCATGCACGCGACGCCGTAGGCGACCGCGCTCGAACCGGTACAGCCGTAGCCGTCGAGGTGCATGCCGAGCACACCCAGGGCACCGAGCTCGGGGGCGAGCTCACGGGCTGGGAACACCCCGCGCTCGAACCAGTCGCCGATGTGCGGGCGGATCCGCTCGTCGGTGAACTTCCGGACAGTGTCTCGGATGAGCCGTTCCTCGTCGGTGAGGAGGTCGCCGACGGCGAGCAGGTCGGCCGGATCGATCCGGGTCGGCTTCGTCATCGAAGCTCCTTGGGGTCTCGGTAGTCTCGGCGGGATACCGGGGAGTATTCCGCACCCGGCAGGGCGGCGGGTGGGCGCGAGCAAGTGAGGAAAGCGACATGTCCGGTGGCGGGTACGCGACCGACCCGGCGGGCGCGCCGTGCTCGACCACGGCGTTCTTCAAGGCGCTGGTGGCGGTGGCGGAGGGGCGGCGGCGAACAGATGACAGATGACAGATTTCGAAATCTGTCATCTGTCATCTG